>DATFWF010000021.1:0-11192 GCA_035259605.1 Thermoanaerobaculia bacterium | reverse complement strand
GTCTCCCGGGTTTCCGGGTCGCGGACGAAGCTGCGAACGAGCTCGCTTCGGGAAAAGTGACCCAGGCTCAGGAGGCGGGTCATCTCGTCGCTGACGAGGTTCTCCCAGGTCGATCGCCGCGCCCAGGGGAAGCAGCTCGCTTCGATCGCGGCGACCGGCAGGCCTTCCTCGCGGCCGGCTTCGATCTGTCCCCGCAGCCAGCGAAGGTACTGGAGCTTTTCATCGATCTGCCGGCGCGGGTCGCGGCGGAGGACGACTCCGGGAACGTCCGGGACGTCGCTTCGGAGCGTGTGGACGTGGCCGTGTCCCTCCACCAGGATTTCGACGCCGAGGCCGAGCAGCCTCTCGAGGCTCTCGATCCAGCGCCGGCTGTCCACGTCGGGATTGGGCGTCGCGAACATGGCGCCCATGAAGGCGTCGCCGCAGAGCAGGACTTTCGTTTCCGGATCCCAGAGGACGATGTGGTCGTCGCAATGCCCGGGCGCCGGGAACACCTGGAGCTCCCCGCCCTCGACGGGCAGTCTCTCGCCGATCTCCTCGTAGGGAGGGTCGAGCGATGGCGGCTGGCCGATCAGGCAGCGCCGCACGAACGGGAGCCGCGCGGGGGGCCGCAGCTTGCGGATGGTTTCCGCGCCGGCCTTCACGGCCGCGCTCGTCCTTTGCGCCGCCCAGTTCAGGCTCCCGACATGCTCCTCGTGATGGTGCGTCGCCACGACGGCCCGGACGGTCCCGCGGGGAAGGCGCGCGAGGTGCTTCGCGAGGGACCGCCGCATCGGGGGCGAGCCGGGATCGACGAGGAGCCCGCGGTAGAGGACCGCGGCGAAGCGTTCGCCGAAGAAGATCGGGATCGCGTCGCATCGCGGCGATCCGAGGAAACACAACGTGAGCTTTCCGTCGAGGATCTCGACCCGCCGCCGAAACGTCCGAGTGTAGTCGAGGACCCGTTTCCACGACGCCTTCGCCGCCGACGCGAGCGCGAGCGGAAGCTTCAAGGCCATTCCGAGCGTATAGCAGCTCCAGAACGCGGGGAAGCTCGACTTGCGCCTCACCGCGTCGGGCCGTGCGACCTTGCACGCGCCTCCCCGGCACTTGGAAAGCGAGTAGCGGTTGGCGGCGACGAACCGGTAGGCCGCCCGGCCGAGCCAGCGGAAGGGAGGAATCCTCCCGAGCGCGCCTGCGATCCACGTGGGAGGGAAGAGCCGGGCCAGGGCGGCGACGGCGTCCCACCCGACGAGGATCCGCCCCTCCGGGTCGAGGACGTGCAGCTCGCGGAGGCACTCCTCCAGGCGCAGCTTCGGTTCGAGCCGGGGAAGCTCCGCGGGAACGATCGGCCGGCAGTCAACCCGGCCGCGCCGATCGAGCGTGTGGAGCCAGGCGACCGACGCCTGGCAGATCTCACACTGTCCGTCGTAGAGGACCGTGTAGGGCTTCGAGGGAGGCAACGACCGATTCTAGCGTCGGCGTCCCGGGAAGACCGGCTCGAGGCGCCCGGTTGCGGGATCGAGGCGGAGAAGGACTCCGTCGCCTCGAGAGAAGAGGAGGGACGGCACGCTCCCCGCGTCGGGCTGCGGGTAGCGCCAGCGCAGGCGCGAGGCGACGGGAACGAGGTGGCGGCCGATCGGGCGAAGCGAGCCGGTCTCCAGGTCCAGGAGAGAAGAATCCCGCGCTGCGCCCGGCGGCGGCTCGGGGCCGGCGGCGATCGCGAGGGCCCCTTTCACCGGCTCCCCGCCGATCCACAGGACAGCGGCGGGACCCGTTTCGAAGATCCTTTCGGGCTCGCCGTTCCGGGAGAAGAGGTGGACGCGCCCTGTTCCTCCGGACGCTTCGCCGATCGCGATCCTTCCGTCGGAGAGGAACGCGCGCGAGGCGGCCTCCCAGCTCGCGTTGGCCAGCACCGCGATCAGCCGCCCGCTCGCCGCGTCGAAGAGCGAGAAGCTGTTGCCTCGCTCCCAGACGATCAGCTCTCCGCGGCGTTCGTCGAAGGTCAGGGCGAAGGGGCGGCGGATGTTGGCGATCGTCGCAGCGGGGGACATTCGGCGGGCCGCGACGTCAAACTCGAAGATTTCGATCGCGGCCGGTTCCTCCGCGAGCGATGAGACTCCGGGCGAGGGGATCCGGTAGAGGCGGAGCCGGGAGGGCCCCAGGAAGACCACCCGCGAGAACCGCGCGCCGGCTGTCGGAACCGCCGCGAGAAACCGTCCCGAAGGGATTTCGTGGATCGCGATCGCGGCGTCGCCGATGACCGCGATTCGCGACCCGTCCGGCGAGATCTCGAGATTCCAGATCCGCCCGGATACCGGCGTCCGGACTCTCGCCGGCGCCGGTGCGGATAACCGGCACATCCAGATCTCCTGCGGCCCGTCCGGCCAGACCGTCGTCGGCGCGATCCACGCGGCCGCCGATCCGTCCGCCGAGAAGACAACCGGGCTGCGGCCGCCCGTGCCCACCGGAACGAAGCGTTTCGAATCCACGTCGTAGAGAAGCGACGCGCGCAGGTCCACGCGTCCCCGAGCGACGCCGTCGATCGCGATCCAACTTCCACTCGGGGCGACTGCTCCAACGGCCGGAGAGAGCAGGTCGCCCGGCGAGACGGAGAGAACCCGGCGGACGCTGACGAGCCACAGCGCGACGATGACCAGAAGGAGCGACCAGAGCGTCACGGCACGCGCCCGATTTCCTCGGGCGGAATCGGTCCGGCCGAACCCGACCTGCGCGGCCCCTGCCGCCAGCACGGCGGCCGCCCCGGCCGCCGCGGCCGCCAGGGCGAGGCCGCGCAGCAGGAGCGGCGCCCCGGCCGCGAACAGGGGAAAGGCGATCACGCTGATCAGCCCCGCCCACACCGCGAGCGCGAGGAGTTCCGCCGCGACCCAGGCAGACCTCGAGAGGATGGCGATGCCTGCCAGGCTCCCGAAAGCGAGAAGAACGAGGATCGAACCGGCGAACGCGGCAGCCGCCGTTCCGAACCACGGACCGGTCATCTGCTTCCACGCCGTCACGTCGGAGAGGACGGCCGGCAGCAGCACGATCGCCGAAACCAGAAGGACCAGGACCCAGGAGGCGGCGAGCTTGCCCGCCCAGATCGCCCCGCCTCCGATCGGACGGGAGAAGTAGAACCCCAGCCGCCGTCCGGAGAGTTCGCTTCCGATCGCCGTCGCCCCCAGCATCAGAGAGAGGGCCGCCGCAACCGTGACCGCGAGAAACGCGGCGGCCATGAGGCGGATGTCTGCCGCGGAGTGGCTTCGCGGCGCCTTCAGCAGCGGCGCAAGGAAGGCACCTGCGGCCGCAATCGCGGCGGCGACCAGGACGGAGCGCCGCCGCGCAATTTCCAGCGAAGCGATTGCGAAAAAGCCCTTCATGACGCTTCTTCTCCGACCGCCTCCTTACGCGAGACTCCGTCGGCCGGAGCGGCTTCGCCGGCGACGGAAAGGAAGATCTCCTCGAGGGACATCGGAAAGGCCTCCGCGTCCACGACTCCGGGCGTCTGCCGGAACCGTTCGAAGGAAAGGTCATCGTAGTTCGAGACGGCCGCGTCCACTCCCCATCCGCGCACCCGGACTCGAACGGCGTCGAAGGCGTCGAGTTCCGTGCCCCAGGTTTCCCGATCGGCGGCGATGTCGTTCCCGTACCGGATCCGCCGGAACCGGGCCTTGAGCGACTCGATGTCCTCGTCCACGACGAGCCGGCCGGCCTTCAGGATCCCGACACGGGTCGCGATCCCCTCGACACCGGCGAGGTCATGCGTGGTCAAGAGAACTGTCGTCCCGTGGTCGGCCAGTTCGCCGATCAACTCCTCGAAGAAGGCCTTGCGGGCCACCGCGTCCAGTCCCAGGGTCGGATCGTCCAGGACGAGCAGTTCCGGCGCATGTCCGAGGGCAGCGCAGAGCATCACTTGCGCCTTTTCCCCTTTCGAGAGGCGGCCGAAGGGGACTTTCCCGGGAACTCCGAAGCGGGCGAGTCGAGCCAGGGCGCCTTCTTCGTCCCATCGTGAATAGAGACGGCCGCAGAACCGGAGAATCCCGCGAGCCGTCAGGTCCGGCGGCGGGCCCGGCTCCTCGAGCACGACGCCTGTCCTCGCCATCGCATGGGCCCGGCTCTTCCAGGCGTCCTTTCCGAACAGAAGCGCCCGCCCTCGAGCGGGCTTCTGCTGCCCGAGCAGGCAGCGCTGGAGCGAGGACTTGCCGGCTCCGTTTCGACCCAGAAGCGCGTAAACGGATCCGCGCGCGACCGAGAAGGTCACGTCGGAGCAGGCGGCGATCCCGCCATATCGAACGGTCAATCCTTCAACGGAGACGGCGGCGAGGTTTTCGATGGAGCTCACGCTCTTTCTCCTCTTCTTCCGGCCAACCCCTTCCAGGCGGAAGAAAGCTCCTCGGCGGACTCCGGCAGCGTTGCGCCGAGCGTCGCCGCCAGGCTCGCGTAGCGCACCGCTCCGTCGGAGAGTTCGCGCCGGCGCTCTTCCTTCCTCATCGAGGGGGGCGAGTCGGCGACGAAGGTTCCTTCGCCCCTCCGCACGACGAAGACCCCCGAGTCCGACAGCCTCTGGTAGGCCTTGGCGACCGTCGCGGGGTTGACCGAGAGCTCGCGCGCCAGGTCGCGCACCGAGGGGACCGCGGCGGCCGGCGCGAGCGCCCCGGACGCGACCAGCCGGCGCATTCCCTCCTCGATCTGGCTCCAGATCGGCGTGGCGTCGGCGGGATTGACTCGAAGCGAGCGGCTCATGGCTACTGTATTACTGTACTAATACAGCAATCCGAAGGGAAGTTCAAGCCTTATTGCTGGACGGGCGTCCCGGCGCGGCCGGGCGTGGGCTCCTTGATCGGGAAGGGCGGGGCCGTGGCGACGTAGTCGTGGAAGTCGTAACGGCGCAATCCCGCGGCGAGGATCGCCACGGCCGCGACGGCCGCGATGGTCAGGAAGCCCCCGGACACCACCGCGAAAGTCACGCCGGCCGCGGTCGAGGCGAAGAGCGAGGCGACGAAGCCCGCTTCGAGCTCGCCGAGTTGCGGGCCGCCCAGGAAGAAGATCGCGTTGACCGAAGTCATCCGGCCGCGGAGCCGGTCGGGCGTGATCACCTGGCGGAGAGTCTGGCGGATGACCGTTGAGATCGCGTCGGCGAGCCCGACCGCGGCGAGGGCGGCCAGCGTCAGGCCGAAGCTCCGCGAAAACCCGAAGAGGACCGTCGCCGCGCCGTACGCCGCCACCGACCACAGGAAGATGTGTCCCTGCCGCGACGGCAGCGGGCGGATCGAGACGAAGATCGAGCCCGCGAGGGCGCCGATCGCCGGGGCCGCGACCAGGAGACCGTAGCCCTTCGCGCCGACCTTGAGGATGACGTCGGCGAAGATCGGCAGGAGCGTCATCGAGCCCGAGAGAAACGTCGCGATGAAGTCGAGCCCCATCGTCCAGACCATGAGCGGCGTCGTGAAGACGAAGCGCAATCCTTCTTTCAGCGCTTCCCAGGGATGGGCGTCGCCGGCTCCCGGCTCGGGCGCGCCGGAAGCGCGCATCGTCGCCAGCGCCCAGATGACCGCGAGAAACGAGACGGCGTTCAGAACGTAGATCAGCGTCAGCCCGCCCGTGTTCGTCGAGATCGTCGTCCCCGCGGGAGCCGCCCCCGGGATCGCGCCGGGAGCCGCGGCATGGCCGGCGAGGATCAACCCCGCGATCGCCGGGCCGCCGATCATCGCCGTCTGGAACGCCGAGAAGTTCAGCGACAGCGCGCCCGGAAGCTCCTCGGGCGGAACGAGCCTCGGCAGCAGCGAGTTTCGGGCGGGGTTATCGAAGGTCCCCGCGGCGGCGGAGAGGAAGTTCAGCGTGTAGAGCGCCCAGAGGGTCTCCTTCCCCGAGAAGGTCAGCACCGCCAGGGCCACCGCGACGGCGGTCATCGAGAGTTGCGTGATGATCATGATCCGCCGGCGGTCGTAGCGGTCGGCGACGACGCCTCCCCACAGCGAGAAGACGATCACCGGCACGACCCTCGTCAGCCCGACGAATCCGAGAGCCAGCGGCGACCTCGTGATCAGGTAGATGTGCCAGTTGATCGCCACCGACTGCATCTGCGACCCGATCAACGAAAACAGCTGCGACAGCACCAGCCGCCGGTAGTCGCGATGCCGCAGGGCTCGGTAAGGACGATTCAAGGCCGGGTCGAGAGTTTAGAGGACCGCGGGGGCGCCACCCCGCTCCGGATCGTTTTCTTCAGTGCGCGATGCCGTTGCGGCGGCCGGAAGAGGCCTGGAAGGACGGGCGGCCCAGAAGAAAGCCCTGGCCGTATTCGATGCCGAGGTCGCGCAGGGCGGCGCACTCCTCCTCGCGCTCGATGCCCTCGGCGATCAACGAGGCCTGGATGCGGCGGCCGATCGAAGCGAGGCTCGAGACGATCTCCCGCTTGATGGGATCCGTCTCCAGGTGCCGCACCAGGGAGTCGGCAATCTTGATGTAGTCGGGCCGCAGGTAGAGGATCGTCTCGAGGCCGGAGTAGCCGGAGCCGGCGTCGTCGATGGCGATCTTGAAGTTGGCCTTGCGGACGACCTGGAGGATGTCGCGGAAGCTTTCCCAGTCGCCGACGACCTCTTTCTCGGAGATCTCGATGACGACGTTGGGATGGCTCTTGTTGATCGCGGTCAGGTTGCGGGCATTCAGGAAGATCGGGTGGCGAAGCAGGGTCGCCGAGGCGTTGACGAAGAGCTGGCGAGGGCGGACCGCGCGCGGGAGATTCGCGAAGATCGTCTCCAGGCAGAGGCTCTCCAGCTCGACGTCCATGTCGTTCTGGTGGGAGACGGAGAAGAGCGCGCTCGGCCGCTCGAGCGCGCTTCCCTGGGGCCCGCGGATCAACGCCTCGAATCCCGTCACCGTGCCGTCGGAAAGGCGCCGGACCGGCTGGAACGCCGCCTTCAGCAGCTTCTCGCTGATGATCCCCTTCAGCTCCCCGTAGAGGTCGATGCGCTCGCGCGTCTGCTTCTGCGTGACGATCTTGGCCGCCTCCGCGAGCATGCGGTTGACGTGCCTCGACGGGCGGGAGCGCGGATCGTCCTGGGCCGCGAGGCTCGAGACGTGGACGCTCATCAGGTCGCCGGTCGCGCCGCCGAAGTTCTGCCTCAGGCGCCGCATCGCGTTGACCTGGAAGCGCGAGGCCTCCTCCTCGAGACTCGCTGCCTGGCGGGCGCGCGATCCGTTGGAAAGCTCGAAGAGCACGAAGAACCCGTCCGAGCCGGTGAAGCGGATCGAAAGGAGGCTCCCGGCGAACCGCGAGCTCGCCGCGTCCTCGCGGATCCCGTCGGCCACGACCGTCAGGATCCGGTCGTACTGCTCCCAGCCGTGGAGCTCCTCGAAGCCGAAGAACTTTCCGATCTGGAGGTAAACGACCCCGAGCCACTCGATGCGCTCGATCGCGGCGGCGCGCTCGGGGTTCTCGAAGGGATGGACGGGCAAGCCGGTGACGCCGTCGTAGAGGAAACGCTCGCGCCGCAGGCGGTCGATCGTCTCGACCGTGGCGGGAGGCTGCGCCGCCTCTTCCGCCGGGAGCGGCTTGAGGAGCCGGATCCGGCCGCGCCGCTTCGTTCTCATCCCGCCTCCGTACGGCGCGGGAAGAGGAGCGCCCGGACCTTCGCGCGCAGCGCCTCGACCGAGAACGGCTTGGCCAGGTAGTCGGATCCTCCCGACTGCATCGCGATGATGCGGTCCTTGACCTCCTGCCGCCCGGTCAGGAACAGGATCGGCAGGTCCCGCGTCGTGGACTGACGCCTCAGGATCGCGCACAGCTCCCAGCCGCTCATGCCGGGCATGTTGACGTCGAGGATGACGAGGTCCGGCGCCTGCCGCAGGATCGCGGGGAGGGCCGCGCGGGCGTCGCCGGGGATCTCCACCTCGACGTCCTTGCCGGAAATGGCGTCGCGGATCGCGGGGCCGAGATCCGGGTCGTCATCCACCACGACGACGCGTTTCATCGGCCCGCCTTCGGGAAGGGAAGGAGTATCGTCACCTCGGAACCGAACCCGGCTTCGCTGGTGAGGCTGATCTTGCCTCCGTTGGCCTCGAGGATCTCGCGCGAGACGGCGAGACCGAGCCCCTTGCCCGGCGCTCCCGACGCGACCGCGCCGGTGCCCCGAAAAGCGTAGTCGAACGCTCGCGTCCTCTCTTCCGGGCTCATCCCGATGCCCGAGTCCTTGACGACGACGTAGGCGTGCTCGCCCGCGGCGCCGGCTCGGATCCGGATCTCGCCGCCGTCGGGCGTGTACTTGATCGCGTTCTCCAGCACGTTGCGGAAGGCCCGCTGGAGCGCGACCGGCTCGGCGGTCACCGGAAGCTGCGGGCGCTCGGCGATGAACTCGATTCGCAGGCGCCCTCCGTGGGAGAGGCGGTACGCGGTGGCGAGCGCGCCGAGGATCTCGACGAGATCGGCGGTGCCCTGGGTTCCCGGCCCGAACGCGCTCTCCCTGCCGGCGGGCGGCCCTCCCGCCAGACGCTCGGCCAGCTCGATCTCGCGCGAGAGGTTGGCGAGGTATTCCGCGGCCGGCACCTCGCCCCGCCGCGCGGCTTCGCCGATCAGATCGCTGTAGACGCGCATGACCGACAGGGGAGAGCGCAGGTCGTGGAGGATCTCGGCATCACGGTTTCGCTGCGCGGCGGCGGCCGGTTCCACAGCCGGCTTCGCCGCGACCGGCTCCGCCTTTTCCGGCGCTTGGGACTCTGCTCGCGCGGTTTCCTGCCGGGCGGGCACCGTGGCGCGAGCCGCCTCGAGCGCCGCGAGGAGTCCGGGGGCCGCGAGAGCGGCGAGGAGAAGCGGAAAGAGGCGCGCCGGCTCCGTCAACGGCTCGCGGCCGAGGAGGACGAGCGCCGCAACACCGAGAAGCGACGCGGCCGAGAAGAACCACGCCGCGCCACGTCCCAGCCGGAAGTACGCCAGGGCAAGCCCGGCGGGAAGGAGCAGCGCGTACGGGCTCGCCGCTCCCCCGGTCAGCGACATCGCGGAGAAGAGGAGCGCCAGGTCCACGACCATCGCCAGCGGCGAGAGGAAATCCCCGAGGGCCTCCCGCAGCCCGCTCCTCGTGAAGAGGAAGAGCGACAGCAGCGACCCTCCCATGGCCAGAGACAGCGGCCTCGCCCCTCCCAGCCCCAGCGCCACCGCCAGGAGACAGAAGAGGCAAAAGAGCCCCGTCGTCGCGGCTCGATGAGACACGAAGTTTTCGGTCAAGGCTTCTCTACTGCGGGAATCCTAATTCCAAAATCCAAAATCGGCCATCAGGCATAGGAGCATCCGATGCGCAACCCGCCGCCGGGCAGCTCGACGGAGTTGGCCACCTTCAGCCTCACCGGGTGTCTCTCCGGATCCTCCTGCTGCGTGATCTCGGCGTTCCAGCGGGCGGCGATTCGCGACGCCGCCTTGCCGCGGAAGGCCACTCCGCCGTATCCCACGTCCAGGACCGACGTCGTCCACGCGCCCCCGGTGCGCCCCGGGTAGACGTGGAGGCTCATGTCGCTCGGGAAGAAACGCGGATGCTTGCGGCGGTCGGAGTGGAAAGCCGACTGCTCGCGGCACTGGTAGAGCCGCAGGTCCGCGACCTTCAGGAGAAAGTCCGCCGTGCGGCCGTCGGCGGGGAACGTCGCGATCCCGTAGTGCATCCCCAGCGTGAATCCCTGCCGGCCGGGCAGCGCCGAGGTCGAGACTCTCGAGCGGATCCTCTCGGCGACCGCGAAGGCGGAGTACATGTCGGTGTTGGGCAGGACGACGACGAACTCGTCGCCGCCGAAACGGCATCCCGCGTCCACGACCCGCAGCATGTTGCGGATGACCCGCGCGGTCCGCACGAGCACGGTGTCGCCCACGGGATGGCCGAAGTGGTCGTTGATCCCCTTGAAGTTCTTCAGGTCCGTCAGCAGCACCGACACGATCCCGTGCGTGCGCTCGGCTCGCGCGATCTCGCGGCCGAGGTGCTCGAGGAGGAATCGGCGGTTGTAGAGGCCGGTCAGCGGGTCCGTGATCGCGTTGACGCGGAGGACCGCGAGGTCGCGCTCCGAGAGGAGGCGCGGCTCCTTCAGCAGCCCCTTGCGGGAATGGTAGTGGTGGAGGAGCGCCGTCTGGAGAGAGAGCGGTCCGTGGAGCGAATCGCGCAGAGACTCGAAGATCTTTTCGACTTCCTTCCACCGCTCCTCGGCTTCCTTCGGAGCGTGGGGGATCCCGGTCCAATCCGTCAGGAGATGGCGGAGGATCTCTCCGCGCTCTCCGTTGCGGCCGGCGGAGGCGAGGGCCTTGCGGAACCGCGGAAGGGAAAAATCCCGCTGCCTTCCGAGGCGCAGGAG
Organism: Thermoanaerobaculia bacterium; assembly: GCA_035259605.1. Taxonomy (GTDB): domain Bacteria; phylum Acidobacteriota; class Thermoanaerobaculia; order UBA5066; family Gp7-AA6; genus JAWOLE01. The sequence continues at coordinate 893 of DATFWF010000021.1, read as the reverse complement.
CTTCCCGAGGCGGATTCCGCTGTCTCCCTGTTCGGTTGCCAAATTTGTCTCCGGCGCTGTGGCCGCGTTCTCCTCAGTGACTCAGTGGTGCTTGCCGTGCCTTGCCGCGCGTGGACGGGGCGCCCCGCCCCGCGCGTCCTCGAATTCCTTGTTCAGCCGGGCGACCGCTCCGAACGTCTCTTCGACGGCGCCCGCGACGGGAAAAACCAGGACGAGCTGACCGCCTCGCAGCAGGTCCACGACCTCGCGATCCGACCGCGCCCAGAGAACGCGGTCGCCGGTGACGACCAACCGCGCCTCGTCGAGGTCCGCCTGCCCAGTCGAGTCGAGCCGCTTCAACGCCTCGACGCAGCGGCGGATCCTCGCGAGCCCCACGCCGGAAGCCCGAAGGCGCGCCGCGACGCGCAGCTTCACGACGTCGGAAAACGAGTAGCGGCGCCGCGACCCGTAGCCCGCCGCCTCCTGGATCGAAGGCGCGAGGAATCCCTGCCGGGCCCAGTGGTCGAGCTGCCTCGGCGTCAGGCTTGACAGAAGTGCCGCCTCGGCCGTCGAGAAGGCGTCCTGGATAACAGACCTGAATTTCATCGATGCAATTAAAGAAAGTTTAGCATGCGGGCCCTTCCGGCGAGTAATTGAGACAGGGGCTGAGACGATTTGTGATTTGTGATTTGTGAACAGGGCCATTGTCCAGCTCCCGGCGCCGAGGGAGAGGCCCTTCCGTTAATCGTCAATCACCAATCGCCAATTGGCCGGTCTGAAATAATGGGCGGTTCCTGCTATGCGGAAGTCTAGTCTCGTCAGTCTTTGTTGCCTCCTTGCGGCGGTCGGCTGCGCCGGTTATCCGCCCTCCAAGGCGGTGGACCAGGCGGTCTCGCCGGCGCCGGCCAGGTCCT
>DATFWF010000020.1:0-19840 GCA_035259605.1 Thermoanaerobaculia bacterium | reverse complement strand
CCCCTCGCCCGAGACGTCCCGGGTGATCGAGGGGTTCTCTCCCTTGCGGGCGATCTTGTCCACCTCGTCGATGTAGACGATGCCGCGCTCGGTCTTCTCCTTGTCGTTGCCGGCCGCCTGGTAGAGCTTCAGGATGATGTTCTCGACGTCTTCGCCGACGTAGCCGGCCTCGGTCAAGGTCGTGGCGTCCACGATCGTGAACGGGACCGAGAGGAGCTTGGCCAGCGTCTGGGCGAGCAGGGTCTTGCCCGTGCCGGTGGGGCCGATCAGGAGGATGTTGGACTTCTGGAGCTCGACGTCGAGCTTGCGGTTCTTCTCCAGGTAGTCGATCCGCTTGTAGTGGTTGTAGACGGCGACGGCCAGCTTCTTCTTGGCCTGGTCCTGGCCGATCACGTAGCCGTCGAGAAACTCTTTGATCTCCTTGGGCTTGGGAAGCTTGGTCTCGGGGGTCTGGGTCTCCAGGACCCGGTCCTCGGCGATGATGTCCAGGCAGATATCGACGCACTCGTCGCAGATATAGACCGTGGGACCGGCGATCAGCTTCTTGACGTCCCTCTGGCTCTTGTTGCAGAAGGAGCAGCGCAGGACATCGCCGTTTCCGGTTTTCTTGGACATTAAGCCTCCGGGTCTGGGATGAAGAAGATTTTAGGCTGACCCCCGGGAGTCGTCAACCCGGCCTTTGGTCCCGGCTTCCCCTCCCGCGCCCATTCTACCCGCATAGACTAACGCCGGGGGGTACAGGGTATTCCTGACCCTATCCGGCGGCCTTCAGGGCGATGTCGTCGCGGCGGCGGTAGATCTGGTCCACGAGGCCGTACTTCTGCGCGTCCTCCGCCTCGAGGATGAAGTCGCGGTCGGTGTCCTTGGCGATCTTTTCGATGGGCTGGCCGGTGTGGCTGGCCATGATCTCGTTGATCCGCTCCTTCAAACGCACCAGGTCGCGGGCGTGGATCTCGATGTCCGTCGCCTGGCCCTGCAGGCCGTAGCCGAGCGGCTGGTGGATGAGGAAGCGCGCGTTGGGGAGCGAGTACCGCTTGCCCGGAGCGCCCGCCGCCATCAGGACGGCCGCCATCGACGCCGCCTGGCCGATGCAGATCGTCGAGACGTCCGGCTTGACGTATTGCATCGTGTCGTAGATCGCCATGCCGGCCGTGATCACGCCGCCCGGCGAGTTGATGTAGAAGGAGATGTCTTTCTCCGGGTTCTCCGATTCGAGGAACAGCATCTGCGCGATGATCAGGTTGGCGATCGTGTCGTCGATCGGCTGTCCCAGGAAGATGACGTTGTCTTTCAGGAGCCGGGAGTAGATGTCGTAAGCGCGCTCTCCACGGCTCGTCTGCTCGATGACCATCGGAACCAGGACCATGCCGCCTCCCTCGTGTTCGTCTTCCATCAGCTCGTCGCTCCGCCCCTGAGGTGGTAGGTGGTGGGTGGTAGGTGATAGGGGACCAGAGCGTTCCCTACCACCTAACACCTAACACCTAACACCTCATTTCACTTCCACGGGCTCGCCTGAGGGTAGCACCCTCGCCGAGGAGATCAAGAGCTCCACGGCCTTCGCCAGCCGGATCTCGTCGCGGAGGGCTTCGAGGCCGTCGCTCTTCGCCATCTGCTCGCGCAGCGCCGCGGGGTCCTGTCCCCGCCGCGCGGCGGCCCGTTTGAACTCCGCCTCGACCTCGGTATCGGAGACCTCGATCCCCTCGCGGCGCGCGATCTCGTCGAGCAGCAGGTACTCCCGGACCCGCCTCTCAGCGCCCGGCACCGCGTCCTGGCGGAGCTTCTCCCAGTCCGCCTCCTTCGGGTCCACGCCGTTGGAGGCGAGGTAGCGGGCGTAGTCCTTGAGCGCCGCGACGGTCTCCGCCTCGACCAGGGTCTCCGGCGCGGCGAAGCTCGTGCGGGAGAGGAGCGTGTCCAGGATCGCGCGGCGGAACTTCCGGCGGCGCTCTCCCTGCTTCTCGCGCCGCACGCCCTCGCGGACCTTCTCCCGGAGCCCTTCCGCCGTCTCCCCTTCCGAGACGAGCCTGGCGAACTCGTCGTTGATCTCCGGAAGCTTCTTCTCCTTCAGGGCGACGAGGGTCAGCTCGTAGTCCACCGTCTTGCCGCGGAACTCCTCGTTGGGAAAGTCCTCGGCGAAATTCTTCCGGAACTTCACGGTCTGGCCCGGCAGCGCGCCCCGCAGCGCCTCGTTGATCTCCGGCATCGAGTCGGGATGGCCGACCTCGAGCGTGATCTTCTCGTCGCGGAAGGTCCGGGGGTTCTGTCCCGGCGCGAGGATCTCGACGAAGGTGCCGGCGATGTCGGCCACGGCGAAGTCTCCGGGCGCCGCGGCGCGGCCCTCGATCGGGTGAAACTCCGCGTGCCCCTCGCGCAGACGGTCGAGGACGTGCCGGACTTCTTCGTCCGCCGGCTCGATCGAGACGTCCTCGACGGGAACGCCCCGGTAATCGCCGGGATCCACCGCCGGCTTCAAGTCGAGCTTCGCGGTGAAGCGGATCGGACCGGGCGGATCCCAGGTCAGGCTCTCGACGCGCGGCCGGCCGAGGACCGAGAGCTTCTTCTCCTCGATGGCCGAGGCCAGCGCGTCCGGGATCATCCGCTCGAGGACGTCCTCGCGGATCTGCTCGCCGAAGCGCTTGGAGATGACCGACTCGGGAGCGTGCCCCTTGCGGAAGCCGGGGATGGAAGCCTGCTTCGTGTACGCCCGCGTCATTCCGCGGCGGGTCTCCTCCACCTCCTCGGCCGGCACCTCGATCTCGAGGACGGTCCGGGTCGGGGACTCTTCCTCGACCTTGAGAATGGCCATGAGGCGCTCAGTCTATCGAAAGAACGATTTGTGATTTGTGATTGGTGATTTGTGATCAGGGCCGAAAGGATCCGTCAGCCCGATTCACCAATCGCGAATCACGGATTCTTCCTTGGAGCGAGTTGGCGAGTGCCGCCGTGGCGCGGAGGGAGCACGGTTTTCGGACGGGCCGGAGGATTGGCGAGGTTGACCGCGGCGGCGACATTGACCCGGCCGAACCCGAAGACCGGGTTGGGCACCGCCGAACCGGACATCCCGCCGCAGTCCTGCGTCGAGGTCAGCGGGGTCGCCGTCCTCTCGAAGAGGCTGACCGTCGCCGCGACCTGCCCGATGTACTGCGGAGCGGCGGAGAAGAGGAGCGCGACCGCCCCCGTCACGTGAGGCGCCGAGGCCGACGTCCCCGAGAACGCGAAGGTGTAGGTCCCTCCCGGGCGGGCGACGCGGGTGTTGACCCCCGGGGCGGAGATGTCGGGCTTCAAGCGGCCCGAGCCGTCGGCGGTGATCGGCCCTCGCGAAGAGAAGCCCGCGATCGCGTCGGTGTTGGTGGTCGCCCCGACCGAGAAGGCGGCGTCGTAGAAGGCCGGCGGATCCGTGATCGTGGCGCAGGCCGGCCCCGAGTTGCCGGCCGACACGACCACGACGATCCCGGCCGCGCGGACGTTCTCGAGGATGGACTTCAGGATGTTCGGATCCGTGCAGCCTTCGCTCGTCGGGCATCCCCAGGAGTTGTTGATGACGTGCGCCGCAAGATCCGGCCGCGGGTTGGCGCCGTTGTGGTCGGTCGGCGCCATCATGAACTGGAAGCACTCGGTGTAGCGCGCCGGCGTCCCCACTCCCCGATCCATGTTCCGACAGCCGATGAAGCGCGCTCCGGGTGCAACGCCGATCTGGTTGCCGGCGCCGTCGTCGCCGACCGTCAGGCTGGTCGTCGAGGTCCCGTGGCCGTCGTCGTCGCACGGCGCCGGGGAGTCCGAGCCGCACGGATTGCCGGCCCCCGCGTTGTGGATCGCGTCGTGCCAGTTGTAGTCGTGGGAGACGGTCGTGCCGTTGAACCCCCGGTAGTGGTTCTTCAGCGCGGGATGGTCCCAGGACATCCCCGTGTCCGCGTCGCCGATGACGATCCCCCCGCCGGTGAAACCCCGGCTCCAGACGTCCGGCGCGCCGATCTTCGCGATGTTGGGCTCGACAGTGAGGGCCTCGTCAGCCGTGAGCCGCGAGCCGTCAGCCGCGGAAACCACGGGCTGCGCCTGGATGCGGACCTCGGGATTGGGCGCGATCGAGGAAACGTCGCCGCGGTTGGCGAGCTCCTCGGCCACGGCCCGGGGCGCGGTGACCTCGAGCATGTTGACCAGGTAGAAGGAGCGGTACGGAATGCCCCGCGCGTCGAGCTCCGCCCGCAGCGCGGCCTGCGAGGCCTCGGCCCGGGAGGCCAGCGCCTGGTAGACGAACCAGCCCTTCTCGGCCTTCCCGCGAAGAGCGTCCGCGCCGGAAAGGTCCGCCTGTTCCCGCATTACGACTAGGAACGAGGCGGACTCCTCCGCCGCCTTCCCCGCGAAAATCCGCGGGTCCACGGCGCCCTCCGAGGCGAGCGCCGCCGCCGCGAGGAGGATGCCGGGAATCACCAGGAGGCGGGAGAGGCTCGATTTCACCGGGCGCATTCTAAGCGAACGGGGCGGGCGGCGAATTGAATCGCCGCCGGTTCGCGTCTACCATCCTCCAAACCGCGAGAGTGGCGGAACTGGCAGACGCGCGGGACTTAGGATCCCGTGGGGAAACCCTTGAGGGTTCGAGTCCCTCCTCTCGCACCATCGAGTCGACAGTCCACAGTCCAGAGTCGACAGTCGACAGTCGACGGCCGACAGTCAGAGTCGACCGAGGCATTTTGAGGGCCTGCCGGTTGTTTTGACCTTTCGCGATAAAATGTCAGGCCCACGCGCCATGAGACGGATCCACCGGCTCGGCAGCCTTCTGCCTCTGTTACTGCTTTGCGTTCCGTTGTCCGCCTCGGAGCGGAAGGAGGCGAAATCGGATCGTGAGGGCGAGTCGGAGCTGATCCGGGAACGCGTCCGCCTCTACCTCCAGCGCCACGGCGACAGCGGGCGGATCGACCCCGAGAGACGGCTCCGGACGGTCGCCGGAGAGTACTCGGCCCGCCGCTCCGACGAGAAGCTGCGCGCGGCCTTCCCGCAGGGAGTCGGCGGGGACAAGTGGATCTCTCTGGGGCCGACCAACGGCGCCGGGCGGGTCACGGCGATCGCGCCTCATCCGACCCAGCAGGGAGTCGTCTACGTCGGGACCGCCGACGGCGGCGCGTGGCGGACCAACGACGGCGGCGCGGGCTGGACCCCGCTGACCGACGGGATCAACGACCTGTCCGTCGGAGCGCTGGCGGTCGCTCCCTCCGCCCCGAACATCCTCTACCTGGGATCCGGCGAGGGCGGGTACGCCGTGGATTTCGTCCCGGGCATCGGGCTGCTGACCTCGACCGACGGCGGGGCGACGTGGTCGCTTCCCGCGTCGGTCGTCGCGACGACCTTCTATCGCCTCTCCGTTCATCCGACCAACCCTCAGGAGCTTGTCGCCGGCACGAACCAGGGAGGCCTGCGCACCACCAATGGCGGCGCGACGTGGACGACCGTCCTTCCGCGAAACGTCTACGGCGACGTCGTGGACATCGTGCGGCACCCGACGGACGCGAGCACCCTCTACGCCGCGGCGTGGTGCGTCAACAACTGCTCCTCCGGAATCGGCAAGATCCTCAAGTCCACCAACGGCGGCGCGACCTGGATCGAGAAGAGCTCCGGGCTTCCCGTCACGGGCAACTCCGACTTCCGCTTCAACGAGCGCCTGTCGCTCGCGATCAGCCGGTCCAATCCGCTCGTCCTCTACGCCGCGACGGCCCTGACCGACTCCTTCGGCTCGGTGACCTCGCACATCTACAAGTCCGCCGACGGCGGCGACACCTGGACGGACCTGACCGCGCTCTCCACGTCCTCGGACCCGCGCATCCGCGAATACATGGCCGAGCAATCCTGGTACAACAACACGATCATCGTCTCCCCCACCGACCCGAACCTCGTGATCGCGGGTGGAACGCGCTACGTCCGGTCCACCGACGGCGGGGCGAGCTTCTCGACTCCACCTTTCGCCGGGACCTCCGTGCACGTGGACGCCCACGACATGGGCTACCAGGGTTCGACGCTCTACATCGGCAACGACGGCGGCGTATGGACGACGCCGGACAACGGGGCGACCGGCGCCTCGCGCAACGACGGGCTGGTGACGCGGCAGTACTACGCGCTCGCCGTCGATCCGTCCAACCGCAGCCGCATGGTCGCGGGCTCGCAGGACAACGGAACGGACCAGCGGACCGACGCCGGCGGGACCTCGTGGCGGCGGGTCGTCGGCAGCGACGGCTTCGAGTGCGCGATCAATCCGAACGCTCCCGAGGTCGCCTACGGCACGATCCAGTTCGCCGGGATCGGGAGGACCAAGAACGCCGGCTCCTCCGGGCAGCCGGCCTTCTCCGAGATCGACCCGCCGTTCGCGGGAGGGGAATCCACCCCCTTCCTGACGGTCCTGACGATGGACCCCGTGCGCCCGACGACTCTCTACACCGGGTCCCACCGCATCTGGAGGACGGAGAACGGCGGCGACACGTGGCTGCCCCTTCCGACGGCGACGACCGACGGCTCGACCTGGTCCACGAGCACCTTCATCACCGCGATCGCGGTCTCGCGAAGCAACCCGCTGGTCCTCCTCGCGGGCAAGAGGAGCCAGGTCTTCCGTTCGACGGACGGCGGCCAGACGTGGGTCAACGCCTCGACGGGGCTGCCCGGAACGGTCGTCAACAACGTCGAGATCGACCCTTCCAATCCGAGCGTCGCCTATGCCGCGCTCGCGACGACGACCGGCTCGAACCTCTTCGCGACGGTGGACGGGGGGGCGACCTGGTCGGCGAGGTCCTCGGGGCTTCCGAACTTCGCGGCGCAGGTCGTGCGCGTGGACCCGACGGATCCGAAGACGCTCTACTGCGGCACCGACGTCGGGGTCTTCCGCTCGACGGACCAGGGCGCGTCGTGGTCGCGGTTCGGCACCGGCCTCCCCGCATCGTCGGTCCACGACGTGCGGGTCTTCGAGGACGGATCGGCGCTGCGCGTCGCGACGCACGGCCGCGGAGTCTGGGAGCTCGACGTGCCCTCAACCGGCAACTCGCCCCCGACGGTCCGGATCGGGCCGGCCGGCCCCGTGACGGTGCCCCGTGGAACCGCGGTGTCCTTCTCGGGCTCGATCCTCGACGGCGACGGCGGCGACTTCGTGTCCGGAACCTGGACCTTCCCCGACTCCTGGGAGACGCTGCCCGCCCAGGGTCCCGCGCCGTCGATCTCGCACACGTTCAACCGGACCGGCGTCTTTCCCGTCACCCTCGCCGGCCGCGACACCCGCGGCGCGGTCGCGACCGCGTCCACTGCGGTGGTCGTGCCCGAGGCCGCGGACGCATGCGCCTCGCCGATCGTGCTGCCGGCCCGCGGACCGTTCCCCTACACCGTGATCGTCAACAGCGAAGGCGCGACCTCCGCGCCGACCGACATCGCGGTGCCCGCGGCGTGCGCGCCGAGGGCCGAGGCCAACTCGCCTTCGCTCTGGTTCGAGTTCACGCCGGCGGTTTCCGGCCTCTACGAGTTCTCCACCTGCGGCGGCCGGATCGACACGGTCCTCCAGGTCTTCAACGGCCCGCCCTGCGGCCCGCTGACCGCGGTGACCGCGGGATGCAACGACGACGCGGCCGACGGGACGCTCTGCGACGGGACGACCTCGTCGGTCGCGTCGGTCTTCCTGGTGCCCGGCCAGACCGCGCGCGTCCAGGTCACCGGCTTCCTGGCGACGGACCTCGGCGAGTTCCCGCTGACCGTCCGGCCGCGCGATCTTCCGGTCGCGATCCCGCGGGCGACCGCGCTCTCGCGCTACGCCGTCTCCGCCGCCGGGGGAACGCAGGTCGCGATCTACGGCTTCAACTTCACGCCGGACATGGCCGTGACCTTCGGCGGCGCCGCGGCCAACTCGGTCACGGTCCTCGATCCGGGCTACCTGATCGCGGTCGTTCCGGCGCACGCGCCTGGGATCGTGGACATCACCGTTTCCAACTCGGTCGGATCGGGCCTTCTCGCGGGGGCGCTCACGTACGTTTCCGCTCCCGTCTCGCCGGGCTGCGTCGCGTCGGCCTCGACGCTCTGTTTGAACGGCGGCCGCTTCCGCGTCCAGGTCGCCTGGCGCGTCCCGGCCCAGGGGACCTTCGGCCTGGCCGTCGCGGTCCCGATCACCGGCGACACGGGCTCCTTCTGGTTCTTCTCGGACAACAACCTTGAGCTCGTCCTGAAGGTCGTGGACGGCCGCGCGTTCAACAACAAGTTCTGGGTCTTCTACGGCGCGCTCTCCAACGTCGAGTACACGATTACCGTCGCGGACACGGTGACGCAGGCGGTCAAGATGTATTTCAATCCGTCGGGCGCGCTCGCCAGCGTCGCGGACACGGCGGCGTTCGACGGGGGGGCGGCGACGTCACCGCCTGCGGAGCGGTTCCAGGTTCCAGGTTCCAGGTTCCAGGAAGCCCGGCTTGCGGCGAAGCAGTCGGATGCGGCGTGCGCGGCGAGCGCGACGGCGCTGTGCTTGAACGGCGGCCGGTTCAAGGTCGAGGTCGCGTGGAAGGTTCCGGCCCAGGGGACGAGCGGAGTCGGCTTCGCCGTGCCGCTGACTTCGGATACGGGTTACTTCTGGTTCTTCTCCGCGAACAACATCGAGCTGGTTCTCAAGGTCGTGGACGGAAGGGCGTTCAACAGCAAGTTCTGGATGTTCTACGGGGCGCTCTCCAACGTCGAGTACACGATCACGGTGACGGATACGGCGACGGGCGCCGTGAAGACGTACGTCAATCCGTTCGGCCAGCTCGCGAGCGTCGCCGACACCGCCGCCTTCCCGTAGGCGTTTCCCCGCTCAGAACCGGCCCGCCACCGCCGCGCCGGCGTTCCGGACGTATCGATCCGCCCAGTCGAGCATCTCGGCGAGGGTGTGGAGGATGGATTCGCGGGCCCGGTAGCCGTGCGCCTCGCTCGGCAGGAGCACGAGCCGCGCGGTCCCGCCATTGCCGCGGATCGCCTCGAAGAGCCGCTCCGACTGGATGGGGAAGGTCCCGGAGTTGTCGTCCGCCTCGCCGTGGATGAGAAGCAGAGGTTTCTTGATCGTGTTGGCGTGGGCGAACGGCGAGATCTTCGTGTAGAGGTCGGTCGCCTCCCAGTACGAGCGCCTCTCCGTCTGGAATCCGAACGGCGTCAGCGACCGGTTGTAGGCGCCGCTCCTCGCGATGCCCGCCGCGAAGAGGTCCGTATGGGCGAGCAGGTTCGCGGTCATGAACGCGCCGTAGCTGTGGCCGCCGACGCAGACCCGCCTGGGATCGATCACCCCCATGGAGTCGAGCTTCTCGATCGCGGCGCGCGCGGACTCGGTGATCTGCTCGATGTAGGTGTTGTTGACGGTCTCCGGGTCGCCGACGACCGGCATCGTCGCGTCGTTCAAGACGGCGTAGCCGTGGAGCGCGAAGAAGATCGGCGTCGCGCCGCTCAAGCGCGTGTACGCGTTCGGCGATCCGCGGACCTGGCCCGCCGTGTCGGCGTCCGAATACTCCAGCGGATACGCCCAGATGACGAGCGGCAGCCGCGTCCCGGCCTTGTAGCCGGGGGGCAGGTAGAGCGTGCCCGAGAGCGCGACGCCGTCCTTCCGGTTGTAACGGAGCAGCTGCTTGCCCAGTTTCGTGACCTGCGGCGTCGTGTCGGGGAAATCGGTCACGGGCTTGCGGGCGCCCGACTTCAGGTCGAGCAGGAAGTAGTTGGGCGGAGCGATCTTCGACTCCGACCGGACGAGGATCGAATCGCGGGAGGCGCCGGCGAACGCGACGAATTGGTCCAGCGCATTCTCCGGGCAGCGGAAGAGCCGCTCGGCCTGGCGGGTCGAAAGGCTCATCCGGTCGAGAAACGGCCGGTTTCCGGATTCGGTCGCGCCGGATCCCGCGAGGTAGATCGCGTCGCCGTCCTGCAGCAGGACGCGCTGGCCGTCGGGCCGGTTGTCCAGGACGGGCGTCCCCGGGTCCTTGTACGCATCGTTGGCGCTCAAGTCGAAGAGGACTCTCGGAGCCGGCGCCGGGGCGCCCAGGCTCACGAGCGAGACTGTCCGCCAGCGGCGGTCCCGGTCGAGCTCCGAGAGCAGGGCCTCGTCCTCCTTCGCGGTCCAGGCCAGGGAAATGAAGCGGTGCGTGACCTGCAGGATCTCCGCCGCCGGCTGCGTGAAGGGGGGCGCGAGCCTCATCACCCGGTCGCGGTGCGGGACTTTTCGAAGCGGGTCGCCTCCGTCGAGCGCCTCGACCCAGACGAGGGTCGCGCTCTTGAGCGGCTGCCACTCGACCAGCCGCGGCCCGGCCGGGACGCCCTGGCGGGGCACTTCGTCGGAGACCGGAAGGTCGGCGACGGCCGCCACGCGCTTGCCCGACGCGTCCAGGACCTCGACGGTCCGCGCGAAGAGGAAGTAAGGCACCCGGTAGGAGAACGGGCGCTTCAGCTGTCGCACGAGAAGAAAACGCCCGTCGGGCGAGGCGTCCGCGGACAGGTACATACCCGGCGGCCCGACCGGAGTCACGGAGGCCGAGCCGGCGTCTACGAACGCGAGCTGCGCGGTGGCGTAGTGCCGGAAGAGGTCCTCGTCGTGCGAGTCCTTCAGCAGGTCTTCGAAGGTCGCCATCTGGGAGACCTTGCCGGCCGTCTCCTGGACGACCGGGCCCGCCGGGACGGCGGAGCCGGCGGGAACCGGACCTCTTCCGGAGGGAACGAGGGTGGCGAGCAGACGCCGGTTGTCGCCCATCCAGGAGAACGGCCTTCCGAGCACGTCGTTCAACCTCGCCCCGGGTACCACGCGGGCCGTGCCCGCCGCCGCGTCGGCCAGCCAGAGCTCGACGCCGTCGCCGGCGTCGCGCGTGAAGGCGAAACGCTTGCCGTCGTGCGACCATACCGGCAGCCCGATCTTCGACCGTTCCGGAAGCGCGACGCGGCGCGGAGGCGACCCGTCCCACCGGCGGATCTCGATGCCGGTGAAGCGGCGCAGCCGCTGCCGGCTCGAGGTCTGCGGCGCGATCCTCAGTCCCGCCAGCCGGAGGAACGGCTGCGAGACGAACGCGATCGGCGGATACCCTTCGTAATCCACCAGGAGAATCGCGTCTTTCGCCGGGCTGACGACGACCTCGGGCGTCGGAGCGGTGTCGATGACCTGCGCGACCTCCTTCGGGGGAAGCCGGTAAGCGGTGTCGGCGAGGGCCGGCGCGGCGAACACGACGGCGGCGAGCGCCGCGTAGAGATTCCCGGCGAGCTTCATTGGAAACCTCCCCATGGGTCCGTTCTGAGAGTCGACCGCGGTGGCGTCACCGCCTGGATCCCCCGGTCGCTTCGCATTCCTCGGGATGACAGCGGCGGTACTTTGTTCAGTCGCTGTCACCTGGGCATCCCGGTGCCCCAGTAGTTCGCTTCGAAGAACGGCGTGTAGTCCTTCTTGGTCAGCGCCTGGAGCAGCCCGGCCACGGCCCAGGTCGAGCCGAAATTCCAGCGGAAGGACTTCTGGTACGACTTCAGGAACGTCAGGAAGACCTGGTCGCCGAGTTCCTTGTGGAGCACCGACAGGAGGTACGCGCCCTTCTCGTAGATCAGTCCCGTCCGCAGGAGGAACTGCCGGTAGGGATCGCTCGGGACGCGCAGCCGGTTGGCCAGCGGGATCGCCGAGGAGTCGGCGGCGTCGGAGGCCTGCGACTTCCAGTGGCTCACCAGGCTGTTGTAGGTGGACTGGCTGCGGAAGGTCTTCAGGAAGAGCGCGGCGCAGTACTCCGCGAAGGATTCCTCCAGCCACTGCTCCTCGAAGCTCGGCATCTTCACGACGTGGCCCCAGTACTGGTGGGCGATCTCATGGGCGAAGCGCTCGTTGACTCCCTGCGAGAAGAGCTTGTTCTCTTCCCCCATCAGCGGGTTGAAGGCTTCCTTGGTGATGAACAGGATGCCGGGCGGCGCCTGGCCGAAGCCCCAGTCGTGGATCTCGATGATGTTGAACTCCGGGAACGGGAACGGCCCCAGGAAGTTCTGGTAGTAGCCGATGATCGCGTAGGCGAGGTTGGCGAGCTGCTTTTCCGCCCGCTCGTTGCGCATAGCGTAGGTCGCGACCCGAATGGTCAGTCCCTCGCGGGTCTCCTCGCTCATCTGGTACTTGCCCGCGACGACCGCCGGAATGGAGATCGGCTTGTCGGTCCGGGTCTCGACGACGTTGTCGTCCCCTTCCGTCCGGCGCGCGACGGTCAGGCCCGAGGCGAAGGGCACGAACGGCTTCTTGACTCTGACGGTCGCGTGCCACGTGAAGAACTGGCCGTTCAAGTCCGGCTGCGGAAACCAGTCGCCGCCTCCCAGCCCGAGCTCCCAGAAGTTGTCGCCGCCCGGGCGGAAGAGGAAGTCGCCGTCGATCTCGAAGCGGATCTTCGCGGAGGCCCCCGCCTCGACGGGCGAGGCCATCTCGACCACGATCTCGCTGAAGCGGTGGTCCCAGGCGAGTGCATGCCCGGCTTGGTCGGTGACCTTCCGGACGTGATAGCTCCGCGGCTCCGAGCCGCCTCCGGCGCCGACGGGAACATAGATCGTATTGCGCAGGCCGAACCGGAAGATCCGCCGCTTCTGTCCCTGCGGGACCACCGTCTCGACCACGGAAAGCGACGCGTCCTTCCCCGCGGAGGCGTTGAGCGTCAGGTCCACGTCGGTCAGGAAGTACAGGGGCATCATCGGGTGGCGGCGGTCGCGGGCGATCGGCTGGTCGGAGAGGACGGTGGGATGGAGGAGCTTGCCGCGCTCGCCGGACACGCTCGGGGCGTAGAGCTGCACCAGGGTCTCGGAGCGGGACTCGAAGGCGTCCCAGGAATAGGCGAGCTTTTCCTTGCCGCCGTCCACGAAGGCCACGACGGCGGCGGTCTCCGGCGCGTCAATGGCCTGTTGGGCGAAAAAATGGGAGAAGGGAGAGACCTGGGCCCGGCGATAGACGTCCCGCACCTTCGCGAACGCCGGCTCGAGGGACGCGGAAGAGCCGGCGGGCAGATCCGGGAGGGCGCGGCCGGCTGAAAGGAAGAGGACCCGCTCGAAGCTGTCGCGCAGGACGACGCCCTTGTCGGTCTTCTCCGCGGCGAGACCGGTCGCCTTCTTGACGTTGAAGAGGAGCGTGGGGAACTCGATCGGGTCCTCGGAGCGGTATTCGAGGGCGCCGGTGCCCTGGAAAAAGATCCCCACGACGGTGTCGCCCGCCTTCACTCGTGCGGCGCTGCCGGACTTGCAGGCGAGCGTCAGGTGGCCGGAGGTCAGGCGCAGGTCCGAGACCGGCGAGGCGGCGTCCTCCACGCGGAGCGTCTCGAATCGCTCGATTGTCTCAGCGAGGCCGCCTTCCGGGGCCGCGGCGGCGGCCGACGCCGGAGCCGCGGCCAGCGCCGACGCGGCGAGGAGGACCAGCAGGCTGGGGGATCGCACCTGAAGCGGACTATACGCTCCCCTCCTTCTTCCTGTCGCGAAGCCGGACTTCGCCGTCCAAGGCATACAATTCCCGCGCAACCCATGGCCCTCCAACCGGGCTCGAGGCTCGGCATCTACGAGGTCCTTGGTCCGCTCGGCGCGGGCGGCATGGGTGAGGTTTACCGCGCGCGCGACCGGAACCTCGGCCGGGACGTCGCCATCAAGGTCCTGCCCGCGGCGTTCGCGAACGATCCGTCGCGTTCCGCGAGATTCGACCGCGAGGCGCGCATCCTCGCGGCGATCAACCATCCCGCCATCGCCGCGATCTACGGCGCCGAGCATTTCGACGGCGTGCCCTGCATCATCATGGAGCTCGTCCCGGGCGAGACGCTCTCGGAGATCCTGGCGCGCGGTCCCTTGCGGGTCGACGAAGCGCTCGATGTCGCAGACCAGCTCGCCGAAGCACTCGAGGCGGCGCACGAGCGCGGCGTCGTTCACCGCGATCTGAAGCCGTCGAACATCAAGGTCACTCCCGAGGGGAAGGTCAAGGTCCTCGACCTGGGCCTCGCCAAGGTCGTGGAGCCCGTCGCCCCGCCCGAAGACCTCTCCAACTCGCCGACCTGGACGCTGGATGAGACGCGGCCCGGCGTCGTCGTCGGCACCGTCGAGTTCATGAGCCCGGAGCAGGCGCGCGGCAGGGCCGTGGACAAGCGCACCGACATCTGGGCCTTCGGATGCATCCTCTTCGAGATGCTGTCGGGCCGGCGCGCGTTCACCGGCGACAACGCCGCCGACGTCTTCTCGGCGATCCTCTCCAGGGAGCCGGACTGGTCCGCCCTTCCCGCCGCGACTCCCGACCGCCTGAGGGAGTTGCTGGTGCTCTGTCTCCGCAAAGACGCCCGCCAGCGCCTGAGGGATATCGGCGATGCGCGTACCGAGATCGAACGGATCCGAGCGGGCGAGGTGACAGTCTCCCCTCCCCTGCCGGCGCCGCGACCTCCGATGAGCCTCGGCCGGATCCTGGTCGCCGTCGCGGGCGTCGTCGCCGCCGCCGCAGCCGCCTGGTTCTGGCTCCGGCCCGCGCCGCCCGCCGCGGCGGGAGAGCCGGGGGACCGGTCGCTCGTGGTGCTGCCGGCGAAGATCGCCAGCGACGTCTCGGGGGGGCAGGTCCTGGGAGACGGGCTCGTCGAGACGCTCAGCGTCCGCCTCAACAAGGTCCCCGGAATCCAGGTCGTCACCCCCGCGGCCGCGGTCGCGGCGTCCGACAAGGATGCCGATCCGTTTGGAGCGGCGAGGCTGGTCGGGGCCAATCTCGTGCTCCGGCCCTCGGTCGTCCGAAACGGCGAACGCGTCCGCCTGATCTACTCCGTCTGGAACGTCCAGAGCCGGGTGCAGGTGGCCGGAGACACCGTGGATGGAAGTCCCTCCGATCTCTTCGGCATGCAGGACGAGCTCTGCGAGCGAGTCTCCACCGCTCTGAAGCTGCCGCGGCCGGCGCGCAAGACTCCCACGCCCGGAGGCCTGGAGACCGCCAGCCAGCAGGAGCGATACACCCGCGCTCTCGGGAACCTTCAACGCAGCGACCGCAAGGCGTCTGTCGAGGAGGCCGTGCGGATCCTCGAGGAGCTCGCCACCGAAGTGCCTGCTTCGCCGCTCCCCGCGGCGGCGCTCGCTCGCGCGGATCTTTCGATGTACCTGCTGACGAAAGACAAGGCGTGGGCGGCGAAGGCGCAGAGCAACGGCGAGAGGGCCAGCTCTCTCGACCCGGATCTTCCCGAAACGCACGTCACGCTGGGCGAGCTCCGGACGCGGACCGGCCATCCCGCCGATGGGATCCCGGAATTCCAGAAAGCGCTTCGCGTCGAGCCCAACTCGATGGACGCGATCCTGGGGCTCGCGGCCGCCCACTTCTTCGCCGGAAACGTGGCCGGGGCCGAGGCGGCCTGCCGCCGGGCGATGGCGCTTCAACCGGGCTACTGGGCCAGCTACAACCTGCTCGGCGGGATCTACTACCGCAAGGGAAACTACCCGGGCGCCGCCGCGATGTTCCAGCGCGTCGTCGAGCTGACGCCCGACAACCTCCGCGGCTACAACAACCTCGGCGGGGCGTACCAGCAGGCGGACCAGTTCGACAAGGCGCGCGCGGCCTACCAGGCTTCGATCCGCGTCAAGCCGAGCGACGGCGCCTACAGCAACCTCGGGTCGCTGGAGTTCCTGCTCGGCCGGTATCGCGAGTCCGCGGAGGCCTTCGAGAACGCCATCAAGCTCACGCCGGGGAAGTCCCTCTACTGGCGCAATCTCGGAGACGCCTACCGCTGGACCACGGACCAGAAAGGCAAGGCCACGGACGCGTATCGGCGCGCCGTGACGCTCGCCGACCAGGCGCTCTCCGTCAACAACAAGGACGTGTCCGAGTACCTGACCCTGGCCGTCAGCCAGGCGAAGATCGGCGACCTCGCCGGGAGCCGGGCGCCTCTGGCGAAGGCGCTGGAGCTTTCGCCGGAAGATCCGAACACCCTCTACCAGGCCGCCGTCTTGGCGAACCTCGCAGGGAAGACGGGCGACGCGGTGCGGTGGATCGCGAAAGCGCGCGAAAAGGGGCTCGGGAAGCAGCAGTTCGAGCGGGACCCCGAGCTTCAGAACCTCCGGAAGCTTCCCGAGTTCCGTGAAGCGATCAACGCCGAAAAAGCGAAGACATGATTCACTTGGACAGAAGAAGGAGGAGTAACATGCGCGCTCTCATCCGGAGGATCCTTCCCCGGTGGACCATCCTCGTCCTGGTTCTCTGCCCCTTCGCCGCCGGCTGCTGCACCCAGATGTTCGGGAATGCCATCAGTTACGTCAAAGGCCAAGTTCCAACCGCGACCGACGTCGCGGTCATCCTGCTCGAGCCGGACAAGACCTATTTCCCTGACCGGCTCCTCGTGAAAAACAAGGCCCACATGATTGTCTGGATCGCCGAGGCCGACATGCTCAAGGTCGACTTCAAGGCCCCGAAGCCCGCCGGGGTCACCGTCAAGTGCTCGGCAGACATCTCCGACAAGTTCCGTTTCCTCTGCTTCACGAGCGCCCCCTTCAACGAGACGCCACCGGGTCCGGGCCAGCCTGCGATTGTCTACAAGTACACGGCCACGGTGCAATGCAACGGGAAACCCCCGGTGACGATCGATCCGGAAGTCGAGATCGTGTTCTAGCGGCGCCGGCTACTTCGACGAGCCCGCCCTGCGGGGGACTTTGGCTCCCGCTCGGCGGGCCTCGGAGAGAGCGATGGCGATCGCCTGCTTGCGGCTCGTCACTTTCTTGCCGCTGCGGCCCGAGCGGAGCTTGCCCTGCTTGCGCTCTCGCATCGCCCGCTCGACCTTCTGTACCGCTTTCTTTCCGTATCTGGCCATGAAACCTCCTGCGTTGCGCAACTAGCAAGAACCGCTCCGGCAAACAGAAAAAGCTCCGGCGGCCCGCAGGCCTCCGGAGCGCGTTCCAACCAGGAAACGAACTTGCCCTCCGGGATCCCGCCCGCGCGGAATCCCGGAGAGCGAGGCTCAGGTCGTGATCCGGTTCGCCGCGCTCAGTCCCAGCACCAGGAAAAGCAGGAACAGCACGCCGAAGATCAGGGCGAAGATCTTGGCGATGGCGAAAGACACGCCCGCGATTCCGGTGAATCCCAGCAGGGCCGCGACGAGCCCGATCACGAAAAACGTCAGGGCCAGCTTCAGCATGTTTCCACCTCCGCGATGTCGGAATTGCGAAAGTCGTGCCCGCTGGCGCGGCTTTGGCATGGCCTGGGAGGAGCTGGCAGAACCCTTGCTCCAGACCTCTGCGGAGGCCACGAATGAGAGCGATCTGGAGCGGGCACATCACCTTCGGGCTGATTTCCATCCCGGTCGGGCTGCACGCCGCGGTCGAGTCCTCCGAGCACGTCTCGTTCCGGCTCCTCCACCGCAAGGACATGGCCCCGATCCACTACAAGAAGTTCTGCAGCAAGGAAGACGTCGAGGTGCCCAACGACCAGATCGTGAAGGGGTACCAGGTCTCGAAGGGGAAATACGCAGCCGTCGAGAAGGAGGAGCTCGAGGAAGTCCGGAAGGAGGTCGGGGAAGGCGAGCGCTCGATCGAAGTCCTGCAGTTCGTCGATTTCGCGTCCATCAACCCGCTCTCCTTCGAGAACCCGTATTACGTGGCCCCCCAGAAAGGGGGCGAGAGGGCGTACGCCGTGCTCCGCGACGCGCTGGCGGACGCCAGGCGGGTCGGGATCACCCGCTTCTTCCTGCGGACCCGGCCGCTGCTCGCGGCCCTGATCCCCGGCAAGCGGGCGCTCGCCCTGGAGGTGCTGCGTCCGTTCGAAGAGCTGCGCGATCCGGCGAAGCTCGACGTCCCCTCCCCCGCGGTGAAGGCGCCGGAAGTCAAAATGGCGAAGACGCTCATCGATCAGATGTCGGAGGAGTGGGACCCGACACAGCACCCCAACGAATACCGGAAGGCGCTGCGGAAGCTGCTCGAGTCCAAGCGCAAGTTCGCCATCGCCGGCGAGGCGCCCCGCGGCAAGAAGGAGGCCGAGGTCGTGGACCTGATGGAGGCCCTGCGGCGTTCGATCGGAGCGAAAGGCGGGCGCGCGAAGGCGAAGCGGAGCGGCGGAGCCCGGCGCGCGGGAGCCGCCTGAGAAAGAGAGGATTCGATGTTCCGGAAGGAAGGGATCCTGGGAGGCGTCGGGATCGGAGCCGCGCTCGTCGTCGCCCTCGGCGCGGTTTCATTTCTGGTGAAGGCCGGCTGGTCCGGCTTCGGGCATCCCCGCCTCATTCCCGCCCACGACTCCCGTCAACCCCAGGCGGTTCGAGCCCAGCCGGCTCCCCTGCCCGAGGACTTCGACGAGCTCTGCCGGGCGGCGGGAATCTGAAGAAGTCGACAGTCGACAGTCGACAGTCGACAGTCAGCCTCAAGAAACTATCGACTTTCGATTATCGACCGGCTTATTTCGACGGCGGGCAATCGGATAGGGTCCGCTCCCGCCGGCAGGAGCCGCCGGCGGTAGCGGACTTTTCTCGAGCTACGGACCTCTGCGGACCAGGCCGAGAATCAAAACGATGACGGCGACGACGAGAACGAGGTGGATGAAACCGCTGGTAACGTGGAACGCGAAGAATCCCAGGAGCCAAAGGACCAGAAGAACCACGAAGATCGTCCAGAGCACTGTCCCCTCCTTTTCCCCCGGCCTCTTCCCCGCGGCAGCCGGGACCGAACGCCGCCGTTGCGAGAATCGAGCCAAACATGTGCGCGGCCCCGGCCTGGCCTGCCCGTAACGATCCGGGGGAGCGCCGCGTTACTCTTTACGGTGGGGACCGCCGTCTCGGACCCGTCTTCGGCGGCGGCCCGGCAGTCTAACGAGGAGGATTCGATGAAGATCGCGAAGCTCTCCCTGGTGATCCTGGCGTTTCTCGCGTCGGCGGCGGCAGCTTCGGGCGACGGCAAGAAGACGCCGTGGAAGATGAGCGGCGACCTCGAGGAAGCGTGCTCGTGCGATGCCGCGTGCCCGTGCTGGTTCGACTCCAAGCCGACGAAGATGACGTGCGGCGGCGGCCAGGTGATCTTCATCGAGAAGGGAAGCTACGGCGACGTCCCGCTCGACGGCCTCGGCATCGCCATGATGGGACAGAGCCCCGAGGGCAAGACGATGATGGAGTCGATCGGCAACTGGAACTTCCTCAACTTCTACATCGACGAGAAGGCGAACTCCGCCCAGCGAAAGGCCCTCGAGGAAATCGTCCGCGCGACCTCGCCTCCCGCCGTCGCGCCGGAGAAGATCCAGATCCGCTACGTCCCGATCACCCGGAAGATCCAGGGCGGCGAGCACGTCGTGACGGTCGGCAAGTACGCGGGCTTCTCGGGCCACCTGATCCCGGGCGGCATGGGCGGCGCCTCTCCGAAACTGGCCAACTCTCCCGGCGCGGACCCGATCCACAAGGAATACAGCCAGGGACGGACGAGCAAGCAGACCCTCGACGACGCCGGCCAGAAGTGGAGCTGGGCCAACTCCAACTACATGTACACGACCTTCCACGTGACGAGCGAGGACTACGACAAGTTCACCACCATGATGATGCAGGAGATGGAGAAGGCGAAGGCGGCCGCGGGATCCAGGACGAAGAGCTGACGCCGCTGCCCGGGCGGCGAAACCCGCGCCGCGGCGAAGCGTAGGAAGAGACGATGAGGGTCCTTCGACGCCTCGCCGCGGGATCGCTGGCTTCCCTCCTCGCGGCCTCGACCCTCGCCGCGGCCGCCGGGAGCGCGGAGGAGACCGCCTCCCGGCTCGACCCGCTCGTCGCCCGCCTCTTGAAGGACGGCGACGTGCCCGGGCTCTCTCTCGCGCTGGTTCGGGACGGCCGGGTCGCGCTCGTCCGGTCGTGGGGCGTGAAGGACGCCTCGGGGAGCGCGCCGGTCGCCGAGGACACGATCTTCGAGGCCGCGTCGCTCTCCAAGC
>DATFWF010000019.1:0-13842 GCA_035259605.1 Thermoanaerobaculia bacterium | reverse complement strand
AACGAGACCGAGGCCCCGCGGCTCTCGAGGTCCTCCGCGATCTCGAGCTTGGTGCGCTTCTCCGTCCCCTTGGCGAGCTCCCCCGCCGTGACCGACGCGATCAGCCGGCGCATCGGCGGAGCGAAGAGCGGGCCGGCCTGGAGCGAACCGGACACCGCCACCGTCGGGTTGAAGTGGTTTTCGAGGACGAAGAGCGACGCCCCGTTGGAGAGCGTTCTGCGGACGACCGCCTCGGCGAACGGAACCCGCCTGTGGGCCGCGCCGTCGATTCGGGCGGCGGCGCGGCGCGTTTCCCTTTCGCCTCCGCTCCGGCGCTCCTCCGCCCCGCCGCTCAAACTTCCCCCTCGTGCCCTTCGCTGTCCTCGGGCCCGGGGGCGGGCGCCGGCGGCTCCACGCTCGGCTCCTTCGGTAGGAAGACCCCGGCGGTCAGGCCGTCGTCCACGAGGTAGGTCCGGGCGACGCGCGCGACGTCTTCCGCCGTGACCCTCGCAATCGCCGCCGGGTAGTTCGCGTACCACTCCCAGTCCGCGGCTGCGATCGCTTCCGAGAGCGACGCCGCGACCTGGTCGGTCGAGTCGCGGTCGAAGATGACCTCGGCCTCGATCTGGGTCCGCGCCTTCTCGACCTCGGCCTGCGTCACTCCGTCGCGGGCGACGCGAGCGATCTCGCCGCGGATCACCGACTCGACCGAGTCCGGCGCGACTCCCGGCCGCACGGGCGCGAAGATCGAGAAGAGCGCCGGGTCGCGCAGCTGCCACGGGATGACCGTGACCGACAGGGCGAGGCTCTTCTCGACGAGCGCCTGGTAGAGACGCGACGTCAGGCCGCCGCCGAGGATGTTGCCGAGGACCGCGAGCGCGTGCGTGTCGGGGTGTAACGCCTGGACCGTCCTCCAGGCGACTCCGCACCACGCGACCTGCCCCGAACGCCGGACGACGAATCGCCGCTCCCCTTCCTGCGGCGGCTCCACCGTGTGGACTCCCGGGATCGGCTGCGCCGAACTGGGAATCGCCCCGAAATGGCGGTCGAGCTTCGCGAGCGCTTCCTCCTCCTCGAAATCGCCGATGACGAGCGCGGTCGCGTTGTTGGGGTGGTAGAAGACGTCGTAGAACTCCTTCAACCTCTCGGTCGTCACGCCCTCGATGTCGCTCCGCCAGCCGATCGTCGGGTGGTGATACGGGTGCTCCCGGAACGCGGTGGCGAAGGTCTGCTTGTAGAGCACCTGGAAGGGAGAGTTCTCGCCGCGCTCGAACTCGTTCCGGACAACCGTCATCTCCGGCTGCCGGTCCTCATCGCGCAGGAGCGAACCCCGCATCCGCGAGGACTCGATCTTCATCGCGACGTCGAGCTTGCCCGACGGGAGCGTCTCGTAGTAGTTCGTCCGGTCGAACCAGGTCGTCGCGTTGAACCGGGCGCCCATCGCCTCGAGGACCGCGGCGATCGCGGTTCCGTTCTCGCGGTTGTAGTCGGGCGTCCCCTTGAACATCAGGTGCTCGAGCAGGTGCGTGGAGCCCGTGTGGCCGACCGCCTCGTTGCGGCTCCCGACGTGGTAGACGACCGCGAACGTCACGACCGGAGCGACCCGATTCTGCAGCAGCAGCGCCTTCAGGCCGTTGGATCGGAGAAGGAATTCGCGGATGCCCGCCTTCTCTTTGACGAATTCGAAAGAGTCGGAGAGGTTTTGGATTTTGGATTTTGGGTTTTCGATTGCCTGGGTCACTTATTTCCCGCCGGCCACGTCTTCGGCGCCGTCCACCCCGATGACGTTGCCGGAAATCCAGCCGGCGCCGTCGGAGCAGAGCGCGACCATGGCGCCGGCCACGTCGGCGGGGGTGGTCGTGCGGCCGGCCGGGTGCATCCTGCGCACGCGTTCGATCAGCTCTTCGTTGCCGGGGATCTTGCGCAGCGCCGGAGTGTCGGTGACCCCCGCGCGAAGGGCGTTGACGGCGATTTTGTGGGGCGCGAGCTCGACGGCGAGCTGCCGGACGTAGGACTCGAGCGCCGACTTGGCAGCGGAGACCGCGCCGTAAGCGGGCCAGACGATGTGATCGCCGGCGGAGGTCATCGCGAAGACGCGCGCTCCCGGCGCGAGAAGGCCGGCGTAGTGGAGGTCCTGAGTCCAGTAAACGAGCGAGTTGGCCATCACGTCGAGCGTCATCTCGAGCTGCGCCTTGGAAATCGACGCCTCGCGCGACTCGGCGAACATCGGCTTCAGCGTGCCGAAGGCCAGCGAATGAAGGAGCACCGAGACGCGAGACTCCGGCGGATCGGAGCCGCAGGTCGTCCGGATCGCGGCGACAACTTCGCCGCGCCTGGCCTCGTCGGCGGCGTTGACGTTGAAGAACTCCGCCCGCCTCCCGGCCGCCGCGATCTCCGCGACGATCCGGTCGGCGTTGGCCTGAGTGGCCTTGCGGTCGAGGTGAACGCCGAAGATGTTCCACCCCGCCTTCGCCAGGGCGAGCGAGCATGCTTCCCCGAACCCGGAAGAAGCGCCAAGGATGACAGCCCAGCGGGACCGGTTCTCCAACGACAAGCGCCGGGGATTCTATCCGAGCCGCCGGAGCGTTTACACTGCCTCGAAGTGACCTCGCGCGAGCGCTGGCTTCTGTTCGCAGCCCTGCTGCTGCTCCTGGTCCCGGTCTGGCTCGAGCCCGCCGGCTCCTGGCTCGCCGAGCCGGACGAGGCGCGCTACGCCGAGATCCCCCGCGAGATGCTCGCCTCGCGCGACTACGTCACGCCGCGCTTGAACGGCATCCCCTATTTCGAGAAACCGGCGCTTCTCTACTGGGCCAACGCCGCCTCGATGCGGCTGTTCGGCGTGACGCCGTGGGCCGCGCGCCTCCCGACGCGGCTCTTCGGCCTGGGCACCGTGATGGTCCTGGTCCTGGGAACCGCCGCGGCGTGGGGCGCCGAGACCGGCCTCGCCGCCGGGATCCTCTATCTCGCTTCCCCGTACGGGTTCCTCTTTTCCCGCGTGAACCTGACCGACGCCCCGCTGACCTTCTTCTTCACCGCGACGCTCTTCCTCGCGCGCGCGACGATCGCCCGCCGCGAGGCGCGCCTTCCGTGGAAAACCCTGTCGCTCCTGACCGGCCTCGCCGCGGCGGGAGGATTCCTGAGCAAGGGCCTGGCCGCAATCGTGCTGCCGGGCGGGATCCTTCTCCTCTGGTGCCTCCTCGCGCGCCGAACGCGGTTCCTTCCCACGCTCCTCGCCGGCCCCGCGCTCCCGGCCTTCCTGCTCGCCTCGGCGCCCTGGTTCTTTCTCGCCGAGAAGCGCAACCCGGGCTTTCTCGACTTCTTCTTCATCCACGAGCATTTCCAGCGCTTCTCGGCTTCCGGGCACAGCCGCCCGGGGCCGATCTACTACTTCGTCCCCGTGTTCCTCGCCGGGTTCCTCCCGGCGATCCCGTTCTTCTTCTCCGCGCTGCGGCGCTCGCGGCTCGCCGGCGATCGCGAGGCCCAGTTCTTCCTGACGTGGTTCGCCGTCGTCCTCGTGTTCTTCTCGGTCTCCCGGAGCAAGCTCCCTCCGTACCTGTTGCCCGCGATCCCGGCCGCGGCGGCGCTCGCCGCGCGCTCCGTCTTCGCCCGCCCGCGAGCCGGACCGGGCGCGTGGCTGGCTTGCGCGATTCTCGCCGCGCTTCTTCCCGCCGCGGTCCTGATCGACCCGACGCTCCGCGGTTCGGTCCGCGAATACGGCCTCACCGCCGTCGCGATCGGCGGCCTCGGGGTCCTCCTCGCCGGATCCTTCGCGGCGGCCGCGCTGTCGAGGCGGTCCGCCGTCTCCGCCCTCGCCGCGCTCGCCTGCGGTTGGGCGGGACTCGGAGTCATGGCCGCGCTGGGGTGGCCGAAGCTTCCCAACGCCACGGGCCCGCACGCCCTCGCGTCGGCCGCCGTCGCCGCGAGGAACGACGGCGCGACGGTCGTCGGCTACCAGGCCTATCTCCAGGGTCTCCCGCTGGCGCTCGCCGCGCCGATTCCCCTCGCGGACTATGTCGGCGAGCTCGAGCCGCAGTTCTTGCGAAGCGCCGGGTCCCGCGACGCGCTTCTCTGGACCCGCGAGAAGTTCTGGTCGGAATGGAAGAGCGGCCGGCGCTACGCCGCGTTGATCCGGGAGCGGGACATGAGCGAGTTCAAAGGCGGAACCGTCCGAGTCCTCGCCCGCGGCCCGAAACAATTCCTGGTCGCCAACTACCGCGAGCGCGAGTAGAACACGTGGAGCACCGGAGCGAGGCGGCTCACGGGATGTAGCCGCGGATCGTGCGGGCCGTGATTCCGGGCCTTGTGATCGCGACGGAGACGGAGCGGTATTCGCCGGGAGGTTTCTGGGAGTCGCTGCGGAAGGCCAGGATGTACTGGGAGCGGAGCTCTTCCTCGATGCGGCGGGTGACCTCGCCGATCTTGTTGGCGTTGCCGATCGAGAAGACCTCGCCGCCGGATTCCTTCGCGATCTCGTTGCAGATCTTCTTCGATTTGAAGTCGGTGAACGGGATGTTCACGGCGATGAAGTAGATCGGCGCGCCGGCCGACCGCGCGTAGCGCAGCAGCACGTCGTACTCGACGTGCGAGCGGTTGTCGTCGCCGTCCGTGACGACGACGAGGGCCTTCCTCCCCTGGAGGGTCCGGAACTGGTAGAGCCCGAGAATGACCGCGTCGTAGAGCGCGGTCGCGCCGTGGGCCTTCAGGTCGAACGCCGCGCGCTGGAGGAGGTTGGTATCGGTCGTCAGCTCCTGGAGGAACTTCGGCCGGTCTCGGAACTCCAGGACGAAGCCCTGGTCCTTGGGGCGCATCAGGTTCTTGAAGAGCGCCGCGGACGCCTCGCGGACGAATTGCATCCCCTTCTCCATCGAGCCGGAGCTGTCGATGACGAGGCCGATGTTCAGCGGCATGTTCTCGGCGACCTCGAAGCCGCTCATCTCCTCGGGCTTTCCGTCCTCCTGGATCTTGAAGTCCTCCTTCGCCAGCCCCTTGACGAAGCGCGAGTCCTTGTCCAGGGCGGACACGTGGAGCTGGACGACGTCCACGCGCACCGCCTCGACGGTCGTGGACGAACCCTTGAGCATCCGGATGTCGTTGGCCTCCTTGCCGTCCTCGGTGATCGCGGTCGCGCGCAGGAGCGTCCCGGCGGCGTAGTCAGCGTACGGGATCGTCGCCTCGTACGGGGCGGACGTCCACGCCCCGATCTTCTTCGCGTCCAGGAAGAGCTCGACTTTCTTCGCCGTGCCGCCGCCGATGGACTGGACGGCGACCTTGACGCGGACCTTCCCGGTCGCGGGATCGGGCTGCGGGAGGACGCGCACGGCGACCCGCGCGCTCCCCTCGTTGATCGCCCACGCGTCCTCGTCGATGACTCGGCCCGTCTCGTCGTAACCGACCGCGCGCAGGGTTTGCCGCCGCGGGATGTCGCCCAGGTCGAGCTCCACGGAATAGGGCGGCCGCGTGCGGGTCAGGATCAGGCGGTCGCCCAGGTAGAACTCGACCCTCTTGATCGGCGGCTCGACCGCGGCCTCCAGGCGCAACAGGCCGACGGGCGCCTCGCGGCCGGGAGGCAGGATCTTGAGCTTCGACTCGTCGGGATGCGACGCCCCGGCCGGCGCCGCCGAATCCGCGATTACGATCGCCTCGGCCTCGGGGAGCGTGCTGGCTTCAGCCGGCGCCATCTCCGGGCGGAAGTCCGTGCCGAGCTCGGGTACGGAAAGGTCGACGGAACCCTCGCCGACTTCCTTTCCCCCCGGCAGGGCGAAGAGGAGGTGGACCTTGTAGCTGCCCGGCGGAACGGGACGGAGGAAGGAGAAGGAGAAGGGTTTGCCGCCGTCGATGTCGCCGCTGACCGGGTAGCGAAAAGCCTCGACCATCTCGCCGCCCTTGGAGAAGGTCCCCTTGACCTCGCCGCTGATGAAGCGCACGCCGCGCGCGGTCAGGGCGCTCGTCAGCTGCTGGGAAGCCAGGCGCAGGCGCACGACCGTCTTGCCGGCCGCCATGCCGAGGTAGTCCGCGGTCACCTCGAGCGCGAACTTGCCGGCGGGGGTGGAGATGTCGGCGGTCTTCTTCTGGTCCTTGACGGGAAGCTGCTGGCTCTGGGCGGAGAGGAGGGCGGCGACGGCGATCCCGATGCAGGCGGCAGCGAATCGAAGAATTGAGCGCTTCATACCTTTCAACCGAACCCTCCGGGAAGGGTCGGGAATTCCCACAGTTCTTCTCCCCCTCCTCTAACGAAACGTTTCCCGGCTCTGTTTCGAGGCTCCCCTGCCCCCTGTCGACAGGGCCGGGACGCGTCCGGATCAGGCGGTGGCGGCGAGGTGCCGGGGGAGGTCGGCGAAGAAGTCCTGGACGGCTGCGCGGAAATCGGCGGGGGTCGTCAGCTCCGAGATGCGGATCCGCAGGGCGCGGCCGTTGGGAAGGCCGTGCGTGTACCAGCCGGTCATCGTGCGGAGCTTGTGAAGCGCTTCCCGCGGATCGAAAGCCAGCCGCTCGATGGCGGAGAAGTGTTGGAGCATCAGGTCGCGCCGTTCCTCCAGCGTCGCCTCGCTCGACGGCCTGCCGGCCAGGCGGTCGGCGATCTGCCGGAAGATCCACGGGTTCTTCATCGTCGCGCGCCCGCACATGACGGCATCGCATCCGGTCTTCTCGAACATGTCCAGCGCGTCCTGCGCCGTCTCGATGTCGCCGTTTCCGACGACCGGGATCGACAGCCCGGCCTTCAGCTCCGCGATCCGGTCCCAGTCGGCGCGGCCCGTGTACATCTGCCGCGCCGTGCGCCCGTGCATCGCCACCGCCGCCGCGCCTTCGCCCTCGCAGATGCGGCCGAGCTCCAGGAAGTTCCGGCGCGACTCGTCGAGCCCCAGCCGGAACTTCACCGTCAGCGGGATGGTCAGGCGGCTCCGGACCTTCCGGATGATCCCGCGCGCAAGATCGAGGTCTCCCATCAGCGCCGCACCGGCGCATCCCTTCAGGACCTTGTTGGCCGGGCATCCCATGTTGATGTCGCAGACGTCGGGCTCGAGCTCCTCGACGATGTCGGCGGCGGCGGCCATGCGATCCGGGTCCGATCCGTAGATCTGGATCGAGAGAGGACGCTCCTCGTCGGTGAAGAGCATCTTGCGCATCTGGCGCGCGTTGCCCCGGCTGATCGCCTCGGACGAGATGAACTCCATCGTGACCAGGCCGACGCCTCCGATCCGGCGAAGCATCAGGCGGTAGGCGTGGTCCGTGATCCCCGCCATCGGGGCGAGGACTAGAGGCGGATCGACCGGGACGGTTCCGAGCTTGAGCATCGAGCCTGCAATTTTAACGCCCGCGAGCCCCCGATGCCGGATCGGGAGTCCGGTGAAATCGGCGCGGGGCGAAGGTAAGATTCCGGCATGGCGTCCAGGGAGAGCCTCGTCGTTTCCGGGCCCGGCGGAGCGGCCTCCGACACGGGACCGTGGATCCGCAGCCGGAGGTTCGACCTTCTCTTCCTGACGGCCTCGGGCGTTCTCGTGTTTCTCCCCTATCTTTCCTACGGGGCGCTGCAGTCGCTCGGCGCGTCCACCGCGACGGCGAGCCTGATCGTGGGCCTGGGGGTCACCCTTCTCGTCGGCGGGCCGCACATGTACTCGACGTACCTGCGCACGGCGCTCGAGCCGAAGTTCCGGCAGAGGTACGGATGGCGCGCCTACGCCCCGCTGGTTCTGATCCCGACGCTCGTCGTCATCGGGTCGTTCTACGCGTTCCTGCTGCTCCTGACGCTGTTCTTCTTCTGGGCATCCCTCCACGTCACGCACCAGGCGCAGTTCATCTCCGAGACCTACCGGCGCAAGGTCACGACGCGGATCAGCACCTTCGACCGCCTCCTCGACGGCGCGGTGATCATCGGCGCGCTCTACACCGTCGCGATGTACAAGTTCGTCACGGACCGGTTTACGATGGGATCGAGCACGCTGCTGTTCCCGGATTTCCTGAAGCACCAGTGGGTCGCGCAGGCGTTCACGGTCGGCTTCGCGGCGCTCTTCCTCTTCTACGTGTTCCGGACGGTCGGGGAGATCCGGCGCGGCGAGGCGAGCTGGCCGAGGCTCCTCTTCATGGCGGCGACGGTGGCGCTGGCGTTCATCATCCCGCTTTTCGACAACCTCGACGTGGCCTTCCAGGGCTTCAACACGTGGCATTCGCTCCAGTACCTGGCGCTGACCTGGTTCATCCTGACGCGGCAGGCCGACCGCGGCGAGATCGGGAGCGGCTTCGTGCGCAAGATCTCCGGCGTCTCGCACACGAAGGCCTTCTACGCGGCGATGGTCGGGGCGACGGTTCTCTCCGGCGCGGTGTACCTCGTCCTCTGGAAGGGCCTCGGGGTGCCGCAGGACCGCGCCTACTACGTGGTCGTCCTCTCCTTCCTCCTCTGCCACTACTTCTACGACCACATCCTCTTCCGCAACTTCGATCCCCTGACCGCCGGCGCCGCGGGCAGCCCCATCGACTCCCCCGCCCCCGTACACCCCCGCTAGACCGAGCCGCCGACGCCCGGGCGGAACCCGGCTTGGGGTCAGGTCTATGTTATACATTATGTGAACGAAGCCCTTACGGCCGCGGCGGCGAGGCGCCCGGGCTATAGTGTATAATGTAGACCTGACCCCAAGCGTCACCGGCCCAGGTCGGCGTAGGAATTCACCGGGGTGTAGTCCTTCGGCTTCTCGAAGAGTTTTTCGTCGGCTCCGATCCGGACGTCGAGAAGCTGGACGTCGGAGACGAGGGCGTACAGGCCGTCGGCGCCCTTCTTCTCGTGCTCGAGGCGGACAGGGAGGCGCTCGAAGTCCCGCGCTGCCCAGATCGTGACGCGGTCGCCGGAGGGGAGCCCCATCTGGTATCGGTCGCACGGGTGGATCCCGTGAACTCCGTCCCCGATCTGCTTGACCGCGCCGCCGAATCGCTGCGCGTAGGCCGCCGAGTCGAAGCGCGGCTCGAGCGGGTAGCCGGGAATCAGCTCGTCTTCCTGAGCCCAGGCCTCTTCCAGGATCTTCTTCGTCGAAGGGCGGTACTGCCAGATCTTCCCGAGGTCCGGGCGGAGGATCTTCACCAGCGTCGATCCGTCGAAGGTCCCTTCCACGCGGCGCTTCTCGCCGCGGATGGCGATCTGATAGCGCTGGCCGGAGGAGAAGGCGGCGAGGGCGCGGTAGCCGTCGCGGGAGACCGTCTTGATCCCGCCGCAGGACGCGGCGGTCAGCGCGGCGATCCAGAGCGGCAGCCCTTTCCTGAGGAAGGACATGGCGAAACTCTACTTCGAAGAGACGCCCTCACCCCGTCTCTCTCCCGCGGGAGAGGGATGTCGCGGCGCGGTCATAATTCGCCTCAATGAGCTGGTGGGAGTCGTGGTTTGGCGAGGAGTATCTCGAGCTGTACCCGCATCACGATCTCGCTTCGGCGAGGCGAGAAGCCGCCTTCGCGCTCGCGCGCCTGGGGCCCGATCCGATGCCGATCCTGGACCTGGCGTGCGGAGCCGGGCGCCACTCGCTTCGGTTCGCCGAGAAGGGGTTCGTCCCGGTGGGGCTGGACTACTCGGCGCCGCTCCTGGAGCTCGCCCACGCCCGCGCCGGCGCGCTTCGACTGGTCCGGGGAGACATGCGCGCGCTGCCGTTCGACGACGGCGCGTTCCGGTCGGTCGTCAATTTCTTCACCAGTTTCGGATATTTTCTGCGTGACGCGGACAACATGGCGGTGGTGAAGGAGATCGAACGCGTGCTCGCGCCGGGCGGAAGGTTCCTCTGCGACACCTTCGGCAGGGACCACGTCGTCTCGCGGCTGGTCCCGGAGGAGAGCCGCTCGACTCCGGAGCGCGAGTATCGGATCCGCCGCTGGTGGAACGAGGAGACCCGGCGCGTCGAGAAGGAGATCGAGGTCCGGCGCGGCGGCTCGACGATGACCTTCCGCGAGAGCGTCCGCGCCTACACCGCCGAAGAGCTCTGCCGGATGTTCCGGCAGGCCCGCCTGACCGTCGAGCAGACGTGGGGGGACTTCGAGGGCGGACCTCCCGGAAGCGACGCGCCGCGGCTCATCGTGCTCGCGAGGAAGCCTTGCTGAGCGGCACGATCCCGTTCGAGCGTTACCCGGGCCTCCCTCCGCTCTTCCTCGATTTCCTCCGCGGACTGCCGCAGTTCTACCCGGATCGTCCCACGATCGAGGCGGCCGCCGCGCGCGGGCGCGAATTGCTGGGCCGGCGATCGAAGCTGTCCGCGGACGCTTTTCGGGCGCGCGTGCCGCAGGCGCGGGCGATGGCCGAGGAGCTCGCCGCCGGCCGCGCCGTGGCGGTTCTCGCCGGCCACCAGGTCGGCCTCTTCACCGGCCCGCTCTTCACGATCACCAAAGCATTCGACGCGATCCGCGTGGCCCGCGAGCTCACGAGCCGGGGCGTTCCCGCGGTGCCCGTCTTCTGGGCGCTGACGGACGACCACGACCTCGACGAGATCGCACGCACCGCCCGCCCCGGCAAGCAGGAAGCGCTCTTCGTCGTGCTGGAAGGCGCGGACCGCTCCAACCGCAGTCCGGTCGGCGCGCTCCCGCTTCCGGAAAAGGTCACGGAGGTCCTCGAAGGATTCCGCGAGGACGCGAAGGCGCCCGACGCGCCGGAAATCCTCGAAGCGTTCGCGAGCCGCTACCGTCCCGGCAACTCCTACGGCGAGGCGTTCATCGAGACGATCTTCGACCTCGTCGAGGGAGAGCCCCTCCTCATCCTCGACCCCTCTTCCGAGCCGCTGCGCCGCCAGTCGGCGGAGTTCTTCGCCGCCGCGGCCGCGAAGCAATCCGCCGTGCGGGAGACGCTTCGGTCCGCGACCGAGGGGATCGAGCGTTCCGGACGGACGCCCGCCGTCGCCTTTCGCTCCGACGTCTTCCCGTTCTTCTCCGTGGAAGGTGGGGAGCGCCGCCGTGTGACGGACCCGGACTCCGCCGCCCGCGCGGCCGCCGCGGGGACCGCCTGGATCTCCACGGACGTCCTGACGCGCCCGGTCTTCAAGTCATTTCTCCTGCCGTGCGCCGCGAGCGTCCTCGGCGCCTCCGAGATCGCGTACCACGCGCAGTCGCTCCCGCTGTTTTCCCTCCTCGACACCCGGGAACCGGTCCTCCTCCCCCGCTCGCACGTGGTTCTCGTGGGCCCCCCGGAGCGCCGCGCCGCGGAGGCGCTCGGGATCGCGCCGGAGGACCTCCTGAGGCCGGTCCGGCCGCCGGAGGCTCCCGCGATCCCGGAGGTCGAACGCCTGCGCCGGACGACCGACGAGATCCAGACCGGCCTCGCCTCGCTCGATCCCGGCTTGAACCGGCTCGACCCGACCCTCTCCGGCGCGCTGGAGAACGCCCGCAAGAAAGTGACGCACCAGCTCGACCAGTTGATGGAGCGCATCCGCAAAGCCGCCGAGCGGAAAGACGAGACGACCTCCAGCCGCCGCTCGAAGCTCGAGATCATGCTCCTGCCGCTCGGGGCGCCGGCCGAGCGGATCTACCCGCCGCTCGTCCCGATGCTCGCGTACGGCCGCGAGGCGCTGGCGACGGTCCGCCAGGCGGCGTCGGGGTCGCTCGAGGGAGCCGGGATCGTGAACATGGGGGCCGACCGCCCCGCCGAGAAAGAGAGCGTGCATGCCGGTTGACATCCTCGCCATCGCCGCGCATCCCGACGACGTCGAGCTGACGTGCGCGGGAACCCTGGTGACGCTCGCGGCGAAGGGACGCCGCTTCGGGATCGTGGACCTGACTCGCGGCGAGATGGGAACGCGGGGCGACGCCGCCGGCCGCGAGCGCGAGGCGAAGGACGCAGCGGCGCTGCTGGGGGCCCGGTTCCGGGAGATCCTGGATTTCGGCGACGGAGGGCTGAACAAGACCCGCGAGAACGAGCTCGTCTTGATCGACCTGATTCGCCGCGAGAAGCCCCGCCTGATCCTGACTTCCTACCCGGAGGACCGCCACCCCGACCACCGGCGCGCCGGCGAGCTCGTGACGGACGCGGCCTACTACGCGGGCCTTCGAAAGATCGAGACCGCTCATCCCGCCCACCGGCCGCAGCAGACGATCTACTTCTCGACCAACTACGTCCACCCGCCGACCTTCCTCGTGGACGTGACCGCCGCGATGGGAAAGCGCCTGGCCGCGATGCGGACCTTCCGCAGCCAGTTCCACAACCCCGAGTCGAAAGAGCCGCAGACCATGCTCTCGCAGGAGAGCTTCCTCGCCGCGATGGAGGGCCGGGCCCGCTACTTCGGCTTCATGATCGGCGTCGAGTACGCCGAGGGCTTCGTCTCGAAGCGGCCTCCAAGAATCGATGATCCGATTTCGGTATTTGAAGGCTTCGAACCGGGATTCTGATGAGTCAACAATCGACAGTCGACAGTCGACAGGAGTGCCTGGTCGATCACTGTGGACTGTGGACTGTGGACTGTCGACTCGATCTTCACGCGAGGCGGAGCCGCGCGTGAAGATCGGAATCACCTGCTACCCGACGTTCGGCGGGAGCGGCGTCGTGGCGACGGAGCTGGGGATCGCGCTCGCCAAGCGCGGCGACGAGGTCCACTTCATCTCCTACGCGCTCCCCTCGCGGCTGGGCCTGCCGCGCCGCCGCGTCTTCTTCCACGAGGTCGTGGCGCCGACGTATCCGCTTTTCGTCTCTCCGCCCTACACGCTCGCGCTGGCCACCAAGATGGCCGAGGTCGCCGAGCACGCCAAGCTCGACCTCCTGCACGTCCATTACGCCCTCCCCCACGCGATCTCCGCGATCCTCGCCCGCGACATGAGCGTCGCCAACGGGACGAGGCTGAAGGTCGTCACGACGCTCCACGGGACCGACATCACGATCGTGGGCCAGGATCGCTCCTATCTCCCGATCACTCGCTTCGGCATCGAGAAGAGCGACGGGGTGACTGCGGTCTCGAAGTACCTGCGCGACGTCACGCAGCGCGAGTTCGGGATCCGCCGCGAGGTCCACGTCATCCCGAACTTCGTGGACGGCGACCTCTTCAAGCCGGGGGAGGCCTCTGCGTTCGCGCAGTCGCTCTGCAAGGAAGACGAAAGCGTCCTGATCCACATCTCGAACTTCCGGCCGGTCAAGCGCGTCGCCGACGTGCTCGGCGTCTTCGACCGGGTTCGCCAGGAGATTCCCGCGCGGCTTCTCCTGATCGGCGACGGCCCTGACCGCTCGCTCGCCGAGCGGATCGCGCACGAGAAGGGCTTTGAAGATCGGACCATCTTCCTCGGCAACGTCCCCTCGATCGAGACGATCCTCCCGATCGGGAAGCTCTTCCTCCTCCCTTCCGACGCGGAGTCGTTCGGCCTCGCGGCGCTCGAAGCGATGGCCTGCGGCCTGCCGGTCATCGGCACGTCCGTCGGCGGCCTCCCTGAGGTCGTCGAGGACGGAAAGAGCGGGTATCTTCGGCCGGTGGGAGAGGTCGAGGGAATGGCCCGGGCAGCCCTGTCGCTCCTGCGCGATCCCGTGAAACATGCCGCCTTTTCCACGGAAGCCCGCCGCCGCGCGGTCGAGGAGTTTCCCGAGGAAGCGGCCGTGGCCCGGTACCGCAAGCTCTATGAGGAAACCCTCGCCGGATGAGCGAAGCGTCCCGGAGCGTCCGGGGCGCGGCGAGGTCCGGGAGAGAGCGTCGCGGTTCCTGGCCTTCGCGCACCGCGTCTCCACGCCCGACGAGGCCGCGGCGATCATCGAGGGCCTCCGCCGCGAGTACCACGACGCGACCCACGTGGCCTTCGCGTGGAGAACCGGGAGCGGCCCTTCCGCCGCCGAGCGCTCCTCCGACGCCGGCGAGCCCTCCGGCACGGCGGGCAAGCCGATCGCCGGGGCGATCTCCTCGGCGCGGCTCTCCGACGTCGTGGTCGCCGTCGTCC
>DATFWF010000018.1:0-14109 GCA_035259605.1 Thermoanaerobaculia bacterium | reverse complement strand
GACGGAGTCGCCCGCCAGGAGGACGTCCATCCCGGAGGCGTCGAGGAGCGCCGCGGAGGGCGCGTCGTACGCCGTCAGCATCGCGATGCGGTCTCTTCCCTTGGCGGCGAGGAGGTCGGGTACGGTGACGGGGGAAGTCTCAGCGAGAGAGGCCATGTCGCGCTCCTTTCCTCTCGGTCCACGTCCCGGGATGGGATCGCGGCCGAAAAGGGCGTACACGAATTATAGCGGGATTCGGGCTCCCGTTTCGTCCTACCGGCTGGCCGCCGGGACGTAGTACTGGACGCCCTTCTTCGCGCGCTGGACCTGGGCGACTAAGTCATCGAAGTCCGCGGGGCGGTTCACGAAGTCGATCTCGTTGGTGTCCACGACGAGGAGCGGCGTGTCCTCGTAATGGTAAAAGTAGTAGTTGTAGGCCTCGATCAACTGCGCCACGTACTCCGGCGTGATCCCCCGCTCGTAGGACGCCGACTTCTTCTTGATCCGCTTCATGCAGGTCTCGAGCGACCCCTGGAGGTAGATGACGAGGTCCGGCCGCGGGACGGATTCCGACAGCAGCGTGTAGAGCCGGTCGTAGATCATCAGCTCCGAGTCGTCGAGGTTCAGGCACGCGAAGATCTTGTCCTTGGGGAAGTGGTAGTCGGCGACGACGAGGTTGGTGAAGAGGTCGATCTGCGCGATCTCGCGCTGCTGCTGGTACCGCGAGAGCAGGAAGAAGAGCTGCACCTGGAACGCCGCGCCCTTCTTCTTCTTGTAGAACTCGGGAAGGAACGGGTTGTCCACGTCCTCGAGGATCTTTGTGCCGTGGAACTTCCTGGAGAGCTGCTCGACGAGGGAAGTCTTCCCGACGCCGATCGGGCCGTCGATCGCGACGTGGCGGAGGGGGATGTCGCCTTCCGACGGGATCGCCATCGGCCAACGATTGTAACTTGGCGGCGCGCTTCCCACCGTTTCGTAGAATCGCGCGCGTGGCGGACATTTATGGTCCGACCGGGGCGGCTTTCTACGACGCGGCGTCCTCGCGCCTGAGAGGGTCCTCGGGCGACTCGGCCTTCTACCTGTCGCTGGCGAAGAAGACCGGCGGGCCGGTGCTGGAGCTCGGGTGCGGATCCGGCCGCGTCCTGCTGCCGATCGCCCGCACCGGAATCCCGTGCACGGGCCTCGATCCGTCCCGGACCATGCTCGCGCGCTTGCGGAAGAACGATCCTCCGTCCAGCCTGCGGCTCGTCCAGGAGCGGATGCAGGACTTCGACCTGCCGGGCGAGCGTTTCGCGCTCATCTACTCCGCCTTCCGCGCTTTCCAGCACCTGCTGACCGTCGAGGACGAGCTCTCCTGCCTGGCCGCGGTCCGCCGCCACCTCGCGCCGAAAGGGATCTTCGCGCTCGATGTTTTCGCCCCGAAGCTCGATCGCATCGCGGTCTTCCGGGAGCCGGAGTTCCCGGAGCTTCAGTGGAAGGAAGGGGAGACGCAGGTCCGCCGGTTGACGAGCGTAGCTCGCAACCCCGCGACGCAGGTCTTCGAGGTCCGGTTCCGCCACGAGATTCGCCGCCCCGGGAAACGGCCGGAGAGCCGGACGGTCAGGACGAAGATGCGCTGGCTCTTCCGCTACGAGCTCGAGCACCTGCTCGCCCGCGCCGGGTTCACGGGCATCCAGGTCTTCGGCGGCTTCGACCGCCGCTCTTACGACTACTTCTCCGGGGAGACCGTGGTCATCGCGCGGACCTGAGCCGCGGGATTCAAAAGCGGGCGAGCTGCCCGGAGCCGACCAGAGCGATCCAGAAGTTCAGGCCGTCGCTGCATGCTCCCAGCGGCTCGGCTCCCACGTCGAAGGATCCCAGCGGGGTCAGGTCGGCCGCCTTCCAGAGAGAGACCGTCGTCAAGCTCTGGTTGGTGACGAGGATCCGCTGGCCGTCGAAGACCGCCTGCGTCGCGCCGGCGAGCCCGTTTCCGGTCAGCGTCTGGAGCACCGCTCCGGTGGATGCCCGGACGACGTGCAGGCTCGTGGGATATCCCGGGACCCAGAGGTTGGCGCCATCGTAGCCCGGCCAGACGGGGGCGGCGAGCGACACCGTCTGGAGGATGGCGCCGCCCGAGTCCACCTTCCTCAGGCCGTTCCCGAACCTGTCGGCGACCCACACGTTGGCGCCGTCGAAAACGAGGCCGTACGGGCTCGTGAACCCGGTGGTCACGGTTGTCGCGGTCCAGGGGATCGCGGGCCCCGGCGTGAGGATCGTGATGGCGCCGCCCTGGTTGCCCGTCCAGACACGCGAGCCGTCGAAGGCGATCCCGAAGATCGACCCGACGAGGTTGCTCGCCACCGTCGTCACGCCGCCGGCCGGCTGGGAGGGGTCGATCGAGTAGACGTTGCCGGGGATCGACTGTGCCCCGACGATCACCCGCCCCATGGCGATGAGGACCGACTCCGGGTTGGTCGCGCCCGTCCACGTCTCGAGAAGCTTTCCGTCGCTCGCGCGCACGCGCTGGATCCTTCCCGTATTCAGGGTCGGGACCCAGATGTCTTTACCGTCGCTCGCCGGGAACTGGGGCGCTCCACCGACCGTCGTCTGGCCCACGACGGTCGCGTTCTGGGTCGTCCAGAACTGGTCGAGCGCCGCCCGGCGACTCCCGCGCTTGAGCGCGCTGTCCACGGTGCGCGAGAGGAACGCGGCCATCTGGAGGCGGCTGACGGGAGAGGCCGGATCGTAGGTCGTCGGCGTCGTTCCCGTCGTGATACCGAGGTAGAAGATCTCGAGCACGAACGGGCAGAAAGCGGCGTCGGTGATGTCGGTGAACGGCCCGCAGTTCCCCAGGAGCGCGCTCGACGCGCCGATCGCCGCGGCGAGCGCCGCGCACGCGAGTATCCCGAGGCGGCCCAAACGACGTTGCTTCATTTTGCTGAGTCGTATCTTAGCTTTTCAGCAGAACATCCGCGATCCCGAAGGCCGCGAGCGTCAGCGAGACGACCCCGTTGGCGGTAAAGAAAGCGGTGTTGATCCGCGAAAGATCGCCCGGTTTGACGATCGCGTGCTGGTAGAGGAGGGCCGCGGCGGTCGCGGCGATTCCGATGGCGAAGAGGACGCCTCCGCCGGAGAGCCTCCAGACCGCCAGGAGCAGCGGCACCATCGCGAGGTGGAGGACGGTCGAGACAATGAGAGCGGCGCGGGTGCCCAGGACCGACGGGATCGATTTCAAGCCGGCGCGACGGTCGTGCTCCTCGTCCTGCAGCGAGTAGAGGATGTCGAAGCCTGCCGTCCAGACGAGGACCGCCAGGCCGAGAAGGATCGGGACGAGGTCGATCGTCCCCCGGACCGCGATCCAGGCGCCGACCGGAGCGAGCGCGAGGCAGAGTCCCAGCACGAGGTGCGACGCGGCGGTGAAGCGCTTGGTGTAGGCATAGACGAGGAGCAGCGCCAGCGCGACCGGGGAGAGGAGGAAGGTCAGGCGATTCAGGCTCGCCGCCGCGGCGAGGAAAGCGGCGATCGACGCGGCGAAGAAAACCCGTACGAAAGCCACCGAGAGATTCCCCGCCGGAAGCGCGCGCGCGGCGGTGCGCGGGTTGGCGGCGTCGATCTCGCGATCCGCGAGGCGGTTGTGCGCCATCGCCGCGCTTCTCGCTCCCACCATCGCCGCCAGGATCTTGAGCAGAACCGAAAGCTTCGGAACTCCCTCCGCCGCGAGCGCCGCCGACAGCAGCGCGAAGGGAAGCGCGAAGAGCGTGTGCGAGAACTTGATCATCTCGAGCGTGGTCCGGAGCTGTCCCCCGAAGGTCTTCCGATCGGACACCGCGCTCACGCCTTCCCTCCGGTCCAGCGGTAGTCCTTCCCCGGGATGTCCAGGCCGAGAAGCCGGGCCGCCCGCCGGCAGTACGCGTCGAGCAGGCGATCGAGCGACGGTTCGGAGATGTAGAAGGCCGGCGAGGGGGGCGCCAGGATCGCCCCGGCCAGCGCCGCCCGCCGCATGTTCTCGATGTGGATGAGCGAGTACGGCGACTCGCGGAAGGAGAGGACGAGCGGGCGCCGCTCCTTCAGAGTCACATCGGCGGCGCGCTGAAGTAGATCCCGGGAGATCCCGTTGGCGATCGCGCCGAGCGTCCCGGCGCTGCACGGGATTACGATCATCGCGGAGACAGGGTAGGAGCCCGAGGCGATGGACGCGCCGACCTCGCCATTCTCGTGGAGCTCGATCCTCCTGCGGGCCGAGGCCGGGCTCTCCAGCCGTGCGACCCATTGCGCCGGCGAGGAGAGTTCCGCGTCGAGCTCGCCGCGGGCAACCTCGATCGCGGCCTCGGAGAAAACCAGGTGAAGGCGAGTGAGGCCGCGCGCGTTCAGAGCGGTTTCGACGAACCGGCGCGCGAGCAGCGCCCCGGAGGCCCCCGAAACGCCGACGACGATTTCACGGCCGGGCACGCGGGCAGTCTATCCGCCCCCTGACAAACGTTTCGCCGGGGTGACAAAAGGTCTTGCCGCGGCGAGCGAGCGCATCTTCCCGCGCGATTGGCCGCTCCCCCGCGCTCGAACCGCAAAACCTTTTGACGGTGAAGAGAGCGGGCACGCGATCGTCACCGCGTCTCAACCTCTTTGTCTCCATCAGTTGCCGGATGTTGCCGCCACGCGGCACGGGTCTCGCCTTCTCACGCGCCCGTAACGAAAGGAGGTGCCGATGGAGAACGCCTGATCGCAGGGACCCGATGAGGACAAAAAGCCAAAGGTGCGAACCCACTCTTTTCCCAAAGCCACGAATCGGAACAACACGTTTTCAGAAGGAGCTCTCGATGAATCGAATCGCTGCCCGGGCTGCCCTGATTCTCGCGGCGGTCCTCTGTGTCGCGGGACTCGCGGCGGCGGACACCACCACGACCGACGCTTCCTCCGCCAAGAAGATCAACATCAACCAGGCGTCGGCCAAGGAGTTCTCGAACCTTCCCCGGATCGGCACCAAGCAGGCCGAGCGCATCGTCGAATACCGCAAGGAGCATGGACCCTTCGCCCGCGTCGAGGACCTCATGGAGGTCAAGGGCGTCGGCGAGAAACTCTTCACGACGCTCAAGCCCTACCTCGCTCTCTCCGGACCCACCACCCTGACCGAGAAGGTCTCCTCCAAGGGTTCCCGCGGCGGCTCCTCCAAGGCCAAGTCGGGAACGAAGACAGCCCGCAACACCGTCCCGGTGGGCAAGGGCCGGTGATCCTTCCGCCCGCCCGGAGCCGCACCCGCGGCTCCGGGCCCCTCCCCGTCGCTCCGCGGTTTCGGATGATCTGCGCCTTCGGCGCACCGGCGAGCGGCTCGCCTGTTGGCTCGACCGCTCGCCTGATCATTCGAAACCGCTTCGCTCCCGCGGCGGCAGGCTCCTCCTCGCCTTCGCTCGGAGACTCCTGCCGCCGCGAGCTTTACGGCCGGTGTTCCTCCTAGAAGCAGCGCCCCGGTGTCGTAGGGGAGGGGCTTGCCACTCCCGCCCGGTCGTGCCCTGGCGCTCAAGACCGGATGAGGAGAGCGGGTTTTCTGTTCACGAGCTCGTCGTCGTCATGCTGGTGCTGGTGTCCGTGACGGCGATCGCGGCTCCGACCGCCTTCCAGCTTCAGTCGGCGGTGGCGGTCAGGTCGGCGGCGGGAGAGGTCTGCGCCGCCCTGTATCGCGCGCGGGCGGAGGCGATCCGGCGATGCCGGAACGTCGGGCTGAAGTTCCGAAAGAACGGCAACCGGCACGAGTGGGCGCTCTACGTGGACGGCAACGGAAACGGGATCCGGACCGCGGAGATCACGAACGGGATCGACAAACCGCTTGGCCTCTCACTGCCGTGGGGACGCGGCGACGTCTTCCCGGGAATCCTCACCGGAGCCGGTGTTCCTGACCCCGGAAGCCCCGGGAAGGTGCTCACCGGCCTCAACGATCCGATCCGTTTCAACTCGTCCGATATTTGTTCGTTCTCGGCCGTGGGCGAATCCACGCCCGGCTCAATCTACCTCTGGGACGGCCGCGACCGGATGGCCGTCGTCCGAGTCTTCGGCCGCACCGCCAAGATCCGGACCCTCTATTACCGGCGCGGAGACAAGGAGTGGAAGCGATGAGGAACCCGGAAGCTTCAGGAAAGCGGATGCTCGGCGGCGATCCCATCCCCGGCCCGCCAGAGGAGGACGTCCTCGTGCCGCGCGCCGTCAGAAATCCGTCCTCCGGCGGCGAGGCAGCCGCGCAGCCGCGCTCCGGCGCCGATCCGGACGCCGCTCCACACGACGCTGTCGCGCACCACGGCGCGCTCGCCGATCGCGCCGGAACCGATCACGCTGCGGGCGATCTCGAGGCCATTGCCCGGACGGAGGGAGAGGACTCGACTGGCGCCGTCGAAGCGGCCTCCTCCTTCGGGGAACGGTCCGCCGCGGTCGAGAGCTTCGAGCGACGCGCGCAGGAAATCGCCAGGGCGGCCGAGGTCGGCAAACGGCCCCTCGTGTCGGAGGAATCCGATGGAGCTTTCCCGAAGGAGCGGTTCCCACAGGTCCGCGACGAGGCCTCGCTCTCCCGCGGCGATGCGCCCGAGAAGAGCGGGAGAGAGGATGCAGACGCCGGTGTAGAGAAGCGGATCGCCGCCGCCGCCTCCGAAGCCCGTGATTCGGTCCCCTTCGGCCTGAAGCGGCGTGTACCGGTCCGGATCCCGATTCTCTACGACGAGGAGCGTCGCCTCGTAGCCGGTCTTTCGATGAGCGGCCGCGAGACGCTCGAGGTCCGGCCGGATGACCGTGTCCGCGTTCATCACGAGGAAGTCCCCGCCGGAAAGCCAGTCCGCGGCGTTGCGGAGCGCGCCGGCGGTGCCGAGGATTTCCGGCTCCGGGAAGAAGCGAACATCCGGGAGATCCGCCGGGCGATCGCGCAGCTCGCGTTCGATCTTTTCGCCAAGATGATGAAGATTGACGCCCGCTTCGAGGACGCCGTGGCGCTTGAGAAACGCGAGGTGCTGCCGGAGAAGCGGGACGTTTAGGAAGGGGACCAGGGGCTTGGGGATCGTCTCGGTCACCGGCCGGAATCGCTTGCCGTATCCGGCGGCGAGGAGAAACGCCCTCATCCCGGCCGCGTGAAGATCATGTCCGCAGGGAGCGTCGGGTCGGCTTTGCGCCGCTCGGAGTAGAGACGGGCGTAGGTGTAGGGAATCGCCCGGGAGAAATCGAGCTCCAGGGCCGAGACGCAGCGCCGGATCGTGACCGGGTTCCCCTCGATCTCCACGAAGGTTCCTATCGGGGTCTCGTCCAGGGCGACGGCGCACTCCTCGAGGGTCCACTCTTCGCGCCTCTTCTCGTAGCGAAAGGCGCGCACGAATCCGACGGCGAGCAGGATCGCCTCGGCCTCCTCCGGGTTGGAGACGTGAACTTCCCTCTCCTCGCGCGTCTTGATCCCCTCGGAGAAGCGAGCCGCGCCCTTGTAGGTCAGGATCCCGTTGTCTCCGGCTTCTCCTTCGCGCCGCAGCCGCAGGGCCCTTCCGGAGGAGCGGAGGCGTCCCTCGGCGTCGTCGAAGAGGTCGTTGGATTCGAAGTGGAGGACGGACTTCAGGGAGGCGCCGAGGTCCCGGAGCCGGCGCCGGACCTCGTCGAGGTCCTCGCAGGGGAGCTTGACCTCGATTTCCTCGCGTCGCGGTTTCCCGCCGGCATCGGAGGTCACGGGAGGAGCTTGCGGGCCATCTCCTGAGCGCGCTTCCCGTCCGCTCGCCCGCGATGGCGCGCCATGAGCTCTTTCATGAGCAGGCCCGTGTCCTTGCCCGAAGTGAAGCCCTTCTCCGCGATGATCGCCTTGAGCGTGTCCTCCAGCTCGGAGTCGGGCATCGCCTGCGGCAGGTAGGACTCGAGGATCGCGAGCTCTTCCTTCTCGGACGCCGCCAGGTCGGACCGGCCGCTCTTCTCGTAGACCTCGATGGACTCCTTGCGCTGCTTGACGGCCCGCCGCAGGACCGCCTCGGCTTCCTCGCCGGTCAGCTCCCGCTGGGCGTTGATCTTCTCGTTCTTCAGCGCGGAAAGGACGAGCCGGAGAGTCGCGACTCGCCTCTTGTCGGCGCTCTTCATCGCGGCCTTCAGGTCCGACTCGATGCGAGATTGCATTGGGCAAAAAGGCTATCACCCCGAGTGCCGCCGGGCGGGAGGGGCGCGGCCCCTTCGCCCCTCCCCTACGACACCGAAGGCCCCGAGAGATGGGTTCTTGTAACCTTCCGCGGATGCGGCGATTCCTCGTCGGCACGGCCGGACACATCGATCACGGCAAGACGGCTCTGGTCAAAGCGCTGACCGGAATCGACGCGGACCGGCTGCCGGAAGAGAAGAAGCGCGGGATCACGATCGACCTCGGCTTCGCGCACGCGGAGTGGCAGGACGTGCGGCTCTCGTTCGTGGACGTGCCCGGCCACGAGCGGTTCGTCCGCAACATGCTGGCGGGAGCAGGCGGGATCGACGCCGTGCTTCTCGTCGTCGCCGCCGACGAGTCCGTCATGCCGCAGACCCGGGAGCACTTCGAGATCGTGAGGCTTCTGGGGATCCGCCGGGGAGTCATTGCGGTGACCAAGACCGACCGCGTGACCCGCGACCTCGTCGAGATCAGCGCGGCGGAGGCCCGCGACCTCGCGCGCGGCTCGTTTCTCGAGAAAGCCGCCGTCGTTCCCGTCTCCGCTCGCACGGGCGAAGGGCTCGAGGAATTGAAGCGCGCGCTTCTGTCTCTGGCTTTCGACGAGGAGTCCGGGGTTCGGGAAGCGCGCGGGGTCCGGCTTCCCGTGGACCGCGCCTTCTCGATCGCCGGTTTCGGCCCTGTCGTCACCGGGAGCCTCGTCTCGGGAACGATCTCTCGCGACCAGAAGCTGGAGCTGCTTCCCGCGGGGAAGCCCGTTCGCGTGCGGCGGCTCGAGGTTCACGGCCGCGAGGTTCCCGAGGCGCGCGCCGGGGAGAGGGTCAGCGCGAACCTTGCGGGAGCGGAGCTCGACGAGCTCCATCGCGGAGTCGTCCTGGGAACGCCGGGCGCCTTCGCGGTCAGCGCGCTGCTGACGGCGCGCATCGAGCTTCTTGCGGACGCGCCGGCGGTCAAGAGCGGCGACCGGCTCTCGTTTCACCACTACTCGGCCGAGGCACGGGCCTCGGCGCGGCTCCTCGACGGAAAGGTCCTCCAGGCAGGCGAGTCCGGGCGCGTGCAGCTTCGGCTCTCGGGGAAGGTCGCGGCGCTGCCGGGAGACCGGTTCGTGCTGCGCCGCCTCTCGCCGGTCGTGACGATCGGCGGCGGCGTCGTCCTCGACCCCCTGTGGCCGCCGGTGCGGCGCCCGACGCCGGAGGCGCTGGCGCAGCTCGACTTTCTCGACGCGGACCTGCCCGGGAAGCTGCTCGCCTGGATCGAGCAGGGCCGCGAGGCGGGCGCGGGCGAGGAGGCCCTCTCCGCCCGAGCGGGAGTCTCCCGCGAGGAGGTCCGCGCG
Organism: Thermoanaerobaculia bacterium; assembly: GCA_035259605.1. GTDB lineage: Bacteria > Acidobacteriota > Thermoanaerobaculia > UBA5066 > Gp7-AA6 > JAWOLE01. The sequence continues at coordinate 4,687 of DATFWF010000018.1, read as the reverse complement.
GCGCTGGCCGGCGAAATGGCCCGGGGTCGAGCGCAAGTTCTACGGAGATCCCCGGAGCGCTACATTTCCGAGGAGTCCCTGACGAGGCTCGCACAGAAAGCGCGGACGGAGATCGAGCGGAGCCTCGAGAGCGCGAGCGGAGCGGTCGGGATCTCCCGCGGAACCCTTCTCGCGCGGCTGCTCCGGTCGGCCGATCCCCGCTGGGCGGAGGCCATCGAGAAGGCGCTCGTCGCTCGCGGCGCGTACCTGCTCGCGGGCGAGGAAGCCCGCCTGCCCGGCCGCGAGGACCTGGCGGGCGCCGAGCGGCAGCTTTCCGAGAGGGTCGCGGAGGCATTCCGCCGCCGCGGCCTGGATCCGCCGTCGCTCGCCGACGTCGCCGCGGAGCTCGGCCACAAGCCCAAGGTCGTCGAGGGGCTGGCGAACTACCTCGTCAAGAAGGGCGCGCTCCTGCGTCTTCCAGGCGGCTGGATCATCGCGAAGGAGCCGGTGGACGGAGTCGTCGAGAAGCTCCGAGCCTCCGGAAAGCAGACCTTCGAAGTCCCGGAATTCAAGGAGATGTTCGGCCTCACCCGGCGCCTGGCAATCCCTCTGCTCGAATACCTCGATGGAATCAAGGTCACGCGCCGAGTGGGCGACAAGCGCCAGATCGTGGGTTAAGGAGTGGCGAGGGTCTTGCGCAGGTTGTTGACCTGCTTCAGCTCGATGGAATAGGAGAGCTGTCCGGTGATCGAGAGCTCGCTCCAGGATTCCACCGGCTGACCCTTCATGCGGGCAGGGCGCATCGTCCACGCCGCGATCGTCTTGCGCATGTACGGGACGAGGATCGGGTCGCTCGCCTGGATCGCAATCATCTTGTGGACGAGGCCGTCGGCGCTGACCTTGATCCAGACCTTGCACGAGAAGGGCCCCTTGTAGGAGTCGGCCGACCACTTCATCTTCTTGGGATTCGGCGGCTTCTCGACGTCCTCGAGGGGGACGGTTCCGTCGGTGGGCGGAGTCGTCTTGTAAGCCTCGTACCACTTCGTGTCGTCGCCCCAGTCCAGCGGCGGCGGCAGCGGCGTCGCGGGCGTGATCGGCGTGATCACCACCTGCTCCTCGCGCGGCCGGACTTCGATCTGGAGGTCCAGGCGCTCGCTCGCCCACGTCTCGACCGGCGCTCCCGCCTTAGTCGCCGGGTCGAAGCTCCAGCGCTGCTCGAAGGAGCGCCGCGACTCGGCGGCGAGGACCGGCACCGGGTCCCGGACGATCCTCGAGCCGACGACGCGGCCGGTCGGGTCCACCCGGACCGCCGCGTACATCGCTGCGGGAAGAACGAGCTCCGGAAAGGCCGGCTTCGGCGGGACGGCGGCCGGCTCCTCGACGAGCAGACCGAACGGGTTGTCGGTCGGGAGCTTCGAGATCGAGACCACCGGGGGATCGACCAGCCGGCGGGGAGCGGCGAACATCGGAACGGGGGTCGGCGGCACCGCGGTCGGAGGCGGCGGAGCGGCGGGAGCAGGCGCGGCCGCGGGAGCCGGAGCCGCGGGGGGAGTCGGAGTCTCGGCGGGCGGCTGCGCCTGCGCGGCGGGCTCGGCCGGAGCCGGCGGGGGCGGCGGCGCGGTTTGGGCGATCAGCGCGAACGTCCCGGCAGCGGCGGCCAGCGCCGCCGCGAGAACGACGCTCCGGGCTTGTCTCATCACGGTTGCCGAAGTATAGCCCGCCTCCTCCGGCCGACCCGCGAAGCCGGAAGTGGGATCACGCGGCGTTATGGCGTAGATCCCTCGGTCGCTTCGCTTTCCTCACTTGGCGGAGAGCCAGTCGCGGCCCGAGCCGACCCGCACCGACATGCGGACCCGGAGCGACGCGGCGCCTTCCATCACGCTCCGAATGAGCGCCTTGACGTCTTCGGCGTCCTCCTCCTGCGCTTCGAGCACGAGCTCGTCATGGACCTGGAGGAGGAGCTTCGTCGTGCCCCCGCGGCTCGCGAGCTCCCGATCGAGCCGGATCATCGCGATCTTGATGATGTCGGCGGCCGACCCCTGGAACGGCGCGTTCAAGGCCATCCGCTCGGCGTTGCCGCGGACGTTGGGATTGGACGCCGCGATGTCGGGAATCGGACGGACTCGTCCGAAAAGAGTCGTCACCGCGCGGTCGCGGCGCGCCCCTTCGACGATGCCGTCCAGGCAGGCCCGCACCTTGGGGAACTTGGCGAAGTAGGAATCGACGTAGCTCTTCGCCTCCGCCGTAGAGACTCCCAGCTCCTTTCCGAGCGTGAAGGCGGCCATGCCGTAGAGCAGCGCGAAGTTGATCCGCTTGGCGGCGTTGCGCATCTCGTGGGAGACCAGGTCCCCCGACACGCCGAAAAGCCGGGCCGCCGTGGCCTGGTGGATGTCCTGCTCCTCCTCGAACGCCGCGATCAGGTTCTCGTCGCCCGACAGGTGGGCGAGAACGCGCAGCTCGATCTGCGAGTAGTCCGCGACCACGAGCCGGCGTCCCGGCGGCGCGATGAACGCGCGGCGGATCTCGCGGCCGGCCGCCGTTCGGATCGGGATGTTCTGGAGGTTCGGGTCGGAGGAGGAGAGACGCCCCGTCGCGGCGACGGTCTGGCGAAAGGAGGTGTGCACCCGGCCGTTCTCGTCCGCGAGCGCCGGCAGGGCGTCCACGTACGTCCCCTTGAGCTTCGCGATCTCGCGGTACTCGAGCGTGAGCCGCGGGACGGGATATCCGCGCTCGGCGAGATCGGTCAGCACCTCGACGCCGGTCGAGGACGTCCGCGTCTTGGCGGTCTTCTTCAGGACCGGGTAGCCGAGCTTCTCGAAGAGGATCTGGCCGAGCTTGACGGGGGAGTTGATGTTGAACTCCTCGCCGGCCTCTTCCCAGATCTTCTGCTCGAGGGCCCGAAGCTCCTTCTCCATCCGCTCCGACATGGTTTTCAGGAGCGGGATGTCGATGGCGACGCCCGCGATCTCCATCCGGGCGAGCACGGGAGTCAGCGGGCGCTCGATCTCGCGGTAGATCTTCTCGAGCTGGGGGTGCTTGCCGAGCTCCTGCTCGAGCCTCGCCGCGAGGTCGCGGGCCCCGGCGGCGCGCTCGGCGAGCCAGCGGTCGGCGGTCTCGATGGCATAGCCCTCCGGCAGCGCGCAGGAGACGACGCCGGCCTCTTTGTCCGCGGTGACGCGCTGGCCCAGCCGCTGGAACGCCATCGTCTCGAACTCGGAGCTTCCGACGCCGGGCGAGAGGACGTACTGGGCGAGGCAGACGTCGAAGACCTCGCCCTCGATCGCCTGGCCGGCCCGCTCGAGCATCGTGTCGATCGGCTTGGCGTCGGCGATCGCGATCTTGCGGCCCGGCCGGTCGAGTGCGCGCCAGCGCTCGAGGATCTGCGGCTCGGCCTCCTCGGCGACTTCGACCCTTTCGGAGCCGGCGACTCCGAGGAGAATCTTTTCCCTGGCGCGGAGCATCGCCGCCGCGAACGGGCCCGCGCCGGGCGCCGTGAAGGCGGCTCCCTCGGCAAGCCGCGACGCCGGAATCTCCGGCGGGGCCGCGGCCTCGGCGCCGAGCTCCTCGGCAAGCGAGTGGAACTCCAGCTTGACGAAGAGGTCGCGCAACCTCCGGGCGTCGGGCGCCGTCCGCTCGAAGGCGGCAGGCTCGAAGGGGATCGGAAGATCCGTCGGGATCGTCACCAGAGTCCTGGAGAGGATCGCGGCCTGCTTGTGCTCGCGCAGGCTGTCGCCGACCTTTCCCTTGATCTCGCCGGCCCTGGCCAGAAGGGTGTCGAGGTCGCCGTAAGCGGAGATCCACTTCCTGGCCGTGACCTGGCCGACGCCCGGGACCCCCGGCACGTTGTCCACGCTGTCGCCCATCAGGGCCAGCACGTCGATGACCTGCGAAGGCTTGACGCCGAAGAACTCCTCGACGCCCGGCTCGTCGATGAACTTCTCGCGGCCCGTGTGGTAGACGCGGATGCCCGGGGAGACGAGCTGGAGCATGTCCTTGTCCGCGGTCACGATGACGACGTCGAGCCCCTTTTCCGACGCCTTCTTCGAAAGGGTGCCGATGACGTCGTCGGCCTCGTAGCCGGGCAGCTCGAGGACCGGGATCTTGTAGGCGTCCATGACCTCGCGAACGTCGGCGATCTGGGAGGCGAGGTCCGGCGCCATGGGGACGCGGTTGGCCTTGTACTCGCTGTAGGTCTCGTGCCGGATCGTCTTCTGCGGCCCGTCCCAGGCGATCGCCAGGAGGTCCGGGGTGTGCTCGCGGAGCATCTTCCGGAGCATCGTCACGAACCCGTAGATGGCGTTGGTCGGCTTTCCGGCGGAGGTCGAGAGGCGGGCGATCGCGTGGTAGGCGCGGTGGATGTTGGACATCGCATCCACCAGGTAGAGCTTCTTCCGGGTCTCCGGCATGACCGTGGCGATTCTATGTGGCGGGGTGGGGGCGCTTTCGGGCCCCCAGAAAACGAAACGCGCGACCCGTTGCCGGAGTCGCGCGAATCAATAAAGGCAGAGTAACAAACGGGCACGGACCTGTCAACAAGAAAAAAAAAGCCCCGGGGTTTGTTGAGAAATCCTTGGGGGAGAGCGAGATGAAAGAGCGCCGGGAACTACATCCGGCCGCGGGCGAGGCCGAGCGCCCGGTCGCGCAGCCTGGAGGCATCTACCTGTAGTGTCTCCGCCTCCTCCCGCATCTCCTCGGAGAGGGCCGAATC
>DATFWF010000017.1:0-4976 GCA_035259605.1 Thermoanaerobaculia bacterium | reverse complement strand
CCGGTGACGCCGCACCCGCCCGCGCAGTGGGACCTCGTCACGCCGCTCGTCGTCCCCGCCGCGACCTCCAGCGACGCCAACGCCGGGGTCGGGTGGACGCCGACGACGGCCTGCTCGTCGTGCCAGCTTCGCCTGACGGTCAACGGCGTCTCCGTCACGCTCCCGGTGACCGTCTCGGGCCCGCCGCAGCCGCTGGCCATCTTGGCCCAGGGACCCTCCGCGGGCCAGGTGAACACGTCGGTTTCCTTCTCCGCGACCGCGGCCGGTGGAACGTCGCCATACAACTACTCGTGGACCTGCGACTCGGACGCGGCCAACCCGGTCTTCACCGCCGGCGGCGCCACGTTCTCCTGCACGTGGACGACGCTCGGCACGCACTCGGTCCGCGCGAAGGTCGCCGACGGGCCCGGCACGGTCGCCTACAGCGCTGCGATTCCGGTCTCGGTGACCGGGGTGACTTGCGGCGTCTTCACCGACATCACCGACTCGAGCCTCTGTCCTTTCGTTCTCGGGATCGCCAACGCCGGCATCACCAACGGCTGCACCCCGACCGCCTACTGCCCCGGCGACAACGTCTTCCGGCTCCAGATGTCGGTCTTCCTGGCCCGCGCGCAGTCGGGAGGCGACTCCCGCGTGCTTTCCTCGGGCCTTGCCCAGGGGCAGTCCTACAACTGCGGGCCCGGCGGGATCTCGCTCTTCTCCGACGTGGCGCCGACGAGCCCGTTCTGCCGGCACGTCCATTCCATCTACGCGACCGGCGTGACCACCGGGACCGAGCCCGGAAAGTTCTCGCCGGATCCCCTGGTCTCCCGCGCCCAGATGGCGATGTTCGTCGCCCGGGCCATGGCGGGAAGCGACTCGGCGATTCCGCTGGCCTATGGCCCGGACCCGACGACCGGCCGCAGCTACAGCTGCGACCCGGCGAGCCCGCTTCTCCACTTCAACGACGTCGCGACGGGCGACCAGTTCTGCCGCCACACGCACTACCTCTGGGCCCGGGACGTCAACACCGGCGTCTCCGGAAATGCCTACCAGCCGGGGCTCAACGTCTCGCGCTCCGACATGGCCAAGTTCCTCGCCACCGGTTTCAAGGTCGCGATGTAGCTTGCTTCCGGCGGCGGGAATGCCGCCGGCTCTCCCTCCGATAGACTTTTCCGGCGCAGCGTGGGAAGCCGTCGAAAGGAGAAGGGGATGGCTCGTTCAAAGGTCTTTTTCTCGGTCGCCGCAGTGGTCTGGATCGCCATGCCCGCCGGGGCGCAGCAGAGCCCGCAGTTCGGGTTGACCGCGTTCGAGAACATCGCCGTGCCGATGGCGGACCACGTCGAGGTCTCCCGCCTGGTCGACGCCGGCTTCGTGTCGGTCGACGGAGCTCGCGGCATCGTCGTGACGGTCGCGGGCGAGTTGCGCGGCCGCGCGGCCCACGAAGGGAAGATCGGCGTCATGCTGATCCCCGATCTGCCGTTCTTCACGGACCTCTACCGCAACCGAAACGTGCTTCTCTCCGCGGCCGAGTTCGCGGCCAACGTCGCATCCGGCGACTCCGGCTACTTCACGTCCAAGTCGAAGTACGCCGAAGCCGGCTTCTCCCGCTTCCGCGTCCTCGTCTTCAATACGACGGGAGCGCCGGTGTCCGCGAATATCTACGTCTACCAGTCCAGAAACTAGGACGCTCCCACGTCGCAGTGTCCATGCCCGAAAGGACTACTCGGGCCGGCGGATCTCGGGTAATACACTTCTCGCGAACGGTCGTCTGATATCCAGGTGGACCACAGGCATCACGGAGGCGTTCGATGCGTCGTTTGAGAATTCGCAAGGAATTCGTTCGCCGGACCTTCCACTGCGCGGCGGCCCTCGTCAGCGCGGGCCTCCTCGTTCCGGGGGACGTCGTCGTTCTCGCCCAGGAGACGACGGCTCCCGCGGCCGCGCCGGCCCAGCCGAAGCTCCTGCCGGCGGACCAGCTCGACGCGCTCGTCGCGCCGATCGCCCTCTACTCGGACCCGCTGCTGGCGCAGACGCTCGCCGCGTCCACGTATCCGCTCGAGATCGTCCAGCTCCAGCAGTGGATGGCGAAGAACTCCAGCCTGAAAGACAAGGCCCTGGCGGACGCGGTCGCCAAGCAGGACTGGGACCCGTCCGTCCAGTCGCTCGCGGCGTTCCCCGATCTCGTCAAGCGGCTCGGCGACGACGTCCGGTGGACCACCGATCTCGGCAACGCCTTCCTCGCCCAGCAATCCGACGTCATGGATGCCGTCCAACGGATGAGGAAGAAGGCGAAAGACAAGGGCACGCTGACGTCCAACGAGCAGCAGAAGGTCGAGACCCAGGTCATCGAGAAGAAAGAAGTCATCGTCATCCAGCCATCGCAGCCGGACGTCATCTATGTCCCTTCCTATGATCCGGTCGTCGTTTACGGCCCAGCGGTTTACCCGTACCCGCCGATCTACTACCCCTACTACCCGGTGGGCGCGGCGTTCGTCGGGTTCGGAATGGGCTTTGCCATGGGCGCCTTCTGGGGCGGCGTGTGGGGCGGCTGCGGCTGGGGAAACAACGAGATCAACATCAACAACAACAATAATTTCAACCGCAACGAGATCAGCCATAACCGGGGTGAGGGCAACCGCGGGGACCGCGGCCAGGGCAATCGCGGTGACCGGGGACAGGGCGGCCGGGGCGACGGCGGACGAGGCGGCGGCGGGCGAGGCGGCGGTGGAAACTGGAGCCACAATCCCTCGCACCGCGGAGGGACGCCCTACGGAGACCGCTCGACCGCGAACAAATTCGGCGGAAACGCCCGCGGTGATTCGCTCTCGAACCGCCAAAGCAGCAATCGCGCGGCGAGCGCCCGGCAGGGGCTCTCGCAGTCGGAGGCGCGGGCGGGCAACCGCTCGGCGGGAGGCGGGGGCCGCGGCGGCGCCTCGGATCGCTCCGCGGGCGGTGGACGCGGCGGCGGCGGAGGCAACCAGTCGTTCAATCGGAGCGGCGGCGGCGACCGGATCGGTAGCCGCGACGTTGGCGGCGGCGGATCTCGTGGGGGAGCCAGCGGCCTCGGCGGAGGCTCCTCGGGCGGCTTCAGCGGCAGCAGCGCCCGCTCCAGCAGCTCGCGCGGATCGTCGAGCTTCGGCGGGTCCCGCGGCGGCGGCGGCGGCGGCCGTGGCGGCGGCGGCGGTCGAGGCGGAGGAAGGAGGTAAGCCATGTTGAGACAGAACCGAATCCGCCTCGTTGCCGGCATCCTTGGCGCGGCCATCCTTTCGTCCGCTGCGTTCGGTGCCGAGACGGCGGCGAAGCAGCGCACGTTCAAGACATCGAAAGAGGCGGCCGAGGCGCTGGTCGCGGCGGCGGCACAGTACGACGTTCCGTCCCTGGTCGCGATCCTCGGTCCGGCCGGAAAAGATCTCGTTCAGAGCGACGACGCCGTCATGGACAAGAACCTGGCGGCGGAGTTCGCGAAACAGGCAAAGGAGAAGCTCGCCGTCGTCCCCGACAAGGCGAACCCGAAACGGGCCACGGTGATCGTCGGCGGCGAGGACTGGCCGCTTCCGGTTCCGCTCGTGGAGAACGCCGGAGCCTGGAGGTTCGATACGGCCGCGGGGAAGCGCGAGATTCTGGTGCGGCGCATCGGCCGAAACGAGCTCGACGCGATTCAGGTCTGCAACGGCTATGTCGAAGCGCAGCAGGAGTACGCGTCCGAGCCGCGCGGCGGCTCCGGCGTCACGCAGTACGCCCAGCGCGTCGTCGGCAGCGCCGATCAACAGGACGGCCTCGCCTGGCGCGACAAAGACGGGACATGGCGCGGTCCGATCGGCCAGAAGATCGCCGGCGCAATCGCCGAGGGCTACTCGAACAAGTACGAGCCGTACCACGGCTACTACTTCAAGATCCTCAAGGGGCAGGGACCGCACGCTCCTCTCGGCCAGCTCGACTATGTCGTCCGCGGCGTGATGATCGGCGGCTTTGGACTCGTCGCCGCCCCCGCGGATTACCGAGTGACCGGCGTCAAAACGTTCATGGTGAGCAACGACGGCGTCGTCTACGAAAAGGACCTCGGTCCCAACACCCTGGCAGCCTTCCGCATGATGGAGCGCTTCGACCCCGACAGCACCTGGACTCCGGTCGAAGACCAGTAGCCGCCTGCGGCGCGGCGCGTCCCATGATCGGGATCATAGGAGTGCCGTGTCCGTCGTGGGACCCTGCCTCGCGAAAGGGGAACCACGCATGACAACGCAGCCCGCGTCCGCCCAAGAGCTCGACCTCTACTCGCTCGAAAACGGGGAGCGCGTCGCGCGCCTTCTGGTGGTCTTCGATCGACTCGGGGCAGGGGAGACCCTCACGATCCGGGGGCGCGACTCCGCGCCCGACCTGCTCGGCTGCCTGCAGAAGGAGCGCCGGGGAGCCTTCGAGTGGTCGCTCCTCTGCGCCGGGCCGCCTTCCTGGACGTACGAGGTCGCCCGCCGGGCGCCGGAGCAGGACCACGGACGCGGAGTCAACGAAGCTCTCGCCTGGGATCACGACCGGCTCGACGCCCTCGAATCGGCGGCCTTCCGCAAGCGGTCGGAAGGCGACCTGGTCGGGGCTTACGAGACCTACGCCGTGTTCGCCGCCGGCCTGCGCCGCCACATCGGTTTCGAGGAGGAGATCCTCTTCCCGGCCTTCGAGGAGTCCTCCGGGATGCCCTCCGACGCCGGACCCACCGCGGTCATGCGAGCGGAGCACCGCGAGATCGAATCTCTGATCGCCGACATCGAAGCAGGAATCGGAGATGCCGCGGCTCCCGTCGATTCGCTCCGCCGCCAGCTCCACGCCGTCCTCGGCGACCACAACTTCAAGGAAGAGAGAATGCTCTACCCGGCGACCGATCAGCTCCTCGGCCCCGACCGGGCCGACCGCCTGGTGGAACGAATCCAGCGCTTCTAAGCCTCGAATCCTCGGTCCGCGTCAGCGGTCCCGATCCCCCCGCCATCGGAACTCCTGGCGGCGGC
>DATFWF010000016.1:0-11292 GCA_035259605.1 Thermoanaerobaculia bacterium | reverse complement strand
CACGCGGCCGCGGTCGCGCGCGCGAAGGCGGTGGTGGTCGCCATCTCCGACCCGGACGGCACCCGCCGGATCGTGAAGCTCTGCCGCAAGGAGAGCCCGCGGGCCCACATCATCGTCCGGACCCGGTACGTCGCCCAGGTCGATGCCTTGAAGGAGCTCGGCGCCAACGAGGTGATCCCCGAGGAGTTCGAGACCTCGATCGAGATCGTCTCCCGGCTGATGCGCCTGCTCGCGGTCCCCGGCAACGTCGCCGCGACCCGGATCCTCGAGCTGCGCGACCAGGGCTACCGCATGATGCGCGACCCGGCGATGCGGTCGGCCGAGGGCCGGCGGCTCGCCGCGGCGCTGGAGGCCGGCGCCGCGATCACCTTCTTCGTGCTGCCGGACACGCCGGCGGAGGGAAAGTCGTTGAGCGACCTGCGCGTCGCCGACGACCACGTCACGGTGCCCGCCATGATGCGCGGCGGCGCTCCCTATTCTCCCGCGCCGGACGACGAGCCCCTGAAGGCCGGCGACACCCTCTTCCTCGTGGGCGCGCGCGAAGACATCGCGCGGGTCATGGCCCGCTTCGAGGGCCGCCCGGTTCCCTCCGCCTAGGGTCGGGCCTCACGCCCGCCCGCCTCTGAAGACTTCGTGACCGGCTTCTTGAGGGGCGGCGCCTTGCGAGAGCCATCGAGCATGTGACGCACGGCAAGAATGGGATGCTTGAGAAGCATTCTGGGACCCGAAAAGGCCATCACGCTCCGGATCTCCTCGCGGCGATGCGGCTGGTAACAATGGATCGGACAGTTGGCGCACGTCGGCTTGGTCTCGCCGTACGGACATTTCTCCAATCGGAGCCGCGTGTACGCCTCCAGGTCCCGGCAGACATCGCAGAATTCGTTCGCGGGCGAGTGATGGCGCCGGCAGTAAAGCGCGATCATCGCCGCGACGGTTTTTCGCTCCCGTTCGAAGCGAGCGTTTTCGAATGTCATCGAGAGACTAACGTTGCTCCCACCAGTATTTCGCGCGGGTGGACGGGTGGTTGCCGAGCTCGTTCATCGTGGCGGAGTCGTAGAGGCGGCCGTTGACCATCGTGTAGAGGACCTTCTGGCTCTGGCGGATGTCGGAGAGCGGGTTGCCGTCGATGACGATCACGTCGGCGAGCTTCCCCGCCTCGAGCGACCCGAGGTCGCCGTCGAGGCCGAGATAGCGCGCGCCGTTCCAGGTCCCGCACTTCAACGCCTGGTGCGGGGTCATCCCGCCCTGGACGAGCATCCAGAGCTCCCAGTGCGCGCCGAGCCCCTCGCGCTGGCCGTGCGCGCCGACCTGGACCGACACGCCCGCGTCGTTCAACTGCCTGGCGATCTTCGCGATCGCGAAGTGGTTGTAGTCCTCTTCGGGCGCCATCACGCGGCGCATCGCCCGCGCGTCGAGGACGTCGGGCGGGACGAACTTCGAGAGCCTCGGGTCGTTCCAGACGTCGGTGTGCTGATACCAGTACGTCTCGCCGAAGAGCCCGCCGTAGCCGACGAGAAGCGTCGGCGTGTACCCGACGCCGCCCTTCGGCCAGAGCTGGAGGACGTCCTTGTAGATCTTCTCGACCGGGATCGTGTGCTCGATGCCGGTGTGGCCGTCCACGACCATCGTCATGTTGTGCTCGAAGAGCGAGCCGCCTTCCGGGACGACGAGCATCTCGAGCTCCCGCGCGGCGGCGAGGATCTGCTGGCGCTGCTCGCGGCGCGGCTGGTTGTAGCTCTTGACGCTGAAGGCGCCGGCGGCCTTCATGCGCCGCAGGTTCGCGCGGGCGTCGTCCAGGCTGTCGATCTCGACCTTGAAGTCGCCGGCCGCGCCGTAGAGGATCGTTCCCGTCGAGAAGAGCCTCGGCGCGCGGAGCATCCCCGCGCGCGCCATCTCGCTCGCCGCGAAGAACTCTCCGGTGTCGTGCGACGGGTCGTGCGCGGTCGTGACGCCGAAGGCGAGCCCCGCGTCGGTGGACCAGTTCTGCTGGGGAATGACGCCGTCGTTTCCGAGCGCGCCGTGCCAGTGCGCGTCCACGAGGCCCGGCAGGACGGTCTTGCCCGCGACGTCCACGACCTTCGCGCCGGGCGGAACGGCGACCGAGGCGCGCGGCCCGACGGCGCGGATGCGGTTGCCCTCGACGACCACGACACCGTCCTCGAGGATCTCGTCGCCTCCGGCGCGCATCGTGACCACACGGCCGCCGACGAAGGCGACGGAGCCGGACGGGACGTCGGCCGCCGCTTCGAACCCGATCGCCACGCCCTTCTCGGGCGCCTCGGGCAGTTTCTCGGGGGCTCCCGGCAGGAACGCGAAAGCGTCGGGCAGGGCGCGCCGGAAGAGCTCCAGCCCGTAGGTCCAGTAGAGGCTCTTGGAGTCGCCGGACCAGTTCAGGTACTCGCCCGCGTCGCGCGAGACCCGCGCAACCGGCAGGGACTTCGCCTTCGGACCGATCTCGAGGCGCTTGCCGGTGCGGGCAAACGGCGTGACGAACGCGTTCCACCGCTCCCGGAAGGCGAGCCACTTCTCGTCGGGCGAGATCGCGAACTCCGTCGCGTAGTCGGAGACGTAGTGCTCGCGCGGCTCCGCGCCGTCGAGCGCGGCCGAGGCGAAGACGCGCTTCTCGTCTTCCTTCTGCTCGCGGCTGGCCTCGGTCTCCTCGGTCTTCGTGAAATAGACCCGGTCATTCGCGGCGCCGAACTGGGGCGAGAAGCCGTCTCGAGAGACGAGCGTCGAGGCGCCGCCGGCCGACGAAGACCAGTAGATGCCGGTGTCGGCGCCCCAGTCGGGCGTTAGGAGGAAGCCCCCTCGGTCGCGCCGGTAGGCGATTCTCGATCCGTCGGGAGAGAAGACCGGCTCGCGGTAGAGGCCGGGACGGTCGGTGACGACGCGCCCTTCGCCGCCGCGGGCCGGGGCGATCCGCACCGTTCCCGCCTTCTCGTCGTTCCAGGTCGCGTAGGCGATCCACTTTCCGTCGCGCGAGAAGGCCGGGTACATCTCGAAGTGGTCCGTCTGCTTCGTCAGCCGCCGGGGTGTTCCCTCGGGAAGATCGCGCACCCAGATGTGCCCGAGCGCCTGGTAGGCGGCCTGGTTTCCGGCCGGGTTGACCGTGACCCAGCGAAGCATCTTCACCGGGAAGCGCTCCGGCGCGGCCTTCCGCGAGGAGCGCACCGCCTGCGCCATCTTCCGCGTCGAGCGGACGTGGAACGGGACGACCGAGGACTGGCCGGTCTCGCGGTCCACGCGTCGGATCTTTCCGCCGGCCCAGACGACGATCGATCGGTTGTCCGGCGTCCAGCCCATTGCGGGATAGACGCCGTGGATCGCCCAGGTCTCCTGCATGTCCCGGTCGAGGCCATCGAAGATCGGCCGCTCGTGGCCGGAGGCGAGGTCTTTCGTGAAGAGGACCGTCTTGAAGCGGACTCGCCGCACGAAAGCGAGCCACTTGCCGTCGGGCGAGGGCGAGGGGCGGATCGCTCCGCCGGGGCCGCCGGCGAAGCGCTCGACGCGGCCGGTCACGCGGTCGAGGCGCTGGATCGCGTAGATCTGCTCGTGCGGATTCTTGTTGTACTGGAAGATCCGCCCGGGCGTGGCGTCCTGGCTGTAATAGAGGTAGCGCCCGTCGGGGGAGAAGGCCGGCTCGCCGAGGTCCTTCTGCTCGGTCGGGCGCTTCACCATCTGCGCGCCTTCGCCCCCGGAGCGGTGGTAGAGCCAGATCTCCCCGGCGCCGAGCGAGCGCGTGCCGGTGAAGTGCTTGCGCGCCGCGAGGAAGTCGCCGTCGGGGGCCCAGGCCGGGCTGTTGGTGAGGCGGAACTCCTCCTTCGTGACCTGCGCGGCGTGCGTGCCGTCGCGATCCATGACCCAGATGTTGTCGCCGCCGGAGCGGTCGGACGTGAAGGCGATGCGGCGCCCGTCGGGGGAGAAGCGGGGCTGCATGTCCCACGCGACGCCGAAGGTCAGCGCCCTCGCTTCGCCGCCCGTGATGGGGATCGAGTAGATGTCGCCGAGCAGATCGAAGACGATCTCCTTTCCGTCGGGGGAGACATCGAGGCTCATCCAGGTTCCCTCGTCGGTGTCGATGACCGCCTCGACGGGCATGGGATAGGGTGGGGCTTCAACGTTCCACTTCTTCGCCTTCTCCTTGTCCTTGTCCCTGTCGGCGGAATCGGCCGGAGCCGGGGAGGCCGCGGGCGCCGGCGTCGGCGCGGGTGTGGGGGCAGGAGTCGGCTGGACGACCGGCTCCGGCGGCTTCTGTCCCAGCGTCAGACCGGCCGGGAGCGCGGCGGCAAGGAGGAGGACGGGGATCGAGCGCGCGAAAAGGCGCATCGCTTTCATGGCATCCCTTTCCAAAAAGAAAAGTCCGCGCGGAGGATACCTCTACGCGGGGACTGTCCTGGTCCCTCCGGGACCGAACGGCTTTACACGAGGACCGCCGCCCTTTCGGCGGCAACCTCGGGCAGGTAGCGGGGGTCCCACATCGCTTCGGACACCGCCTTCGGGATTCCCTCGTCGGGCAGGAAGCGGCCGACCCCCGAGTCGCGCGCCTCGGTCACGACCGCCTCGGCGATCCTGGCGCTGACGCGGCGGATCTCGCTCTGCGAGGGGAAAAGGCTGCCCGACGCGAGATCCGAGGGCTTGACCTCGTCGGCCAGCCGCTGCGACGCGGCGGCGAACATCCCGTCGGTCACCTCGGTGGCGCGGGAGACCAGGACTCCGAGCCCGACGCCGGGGAAGATGAAGGCGTTGTTGCCCTGTCCGATCGTGATCGTGCGGCCCTCGAGCGGGACGGGGTCGAAGGGACTGCCCGTTGCGATCAGCGCGCGGCCCGCGGCGGTTCCCTGGATGTCGTCGTTGAAGCAGGTCACGACCTTCCGGTAGCGGTCGAGCAGTCGGAACGCGTTGTTCTTCTTGAAGTCCTCCCACTGAAGGAGGGCCCGCGGGAAGCGCCGCTTGACGGCCTGGACGAACTCCTCGACGAGCGAGTCGTACTCCGGCCCGTGCAGGCGCGGCTGCCGCCACCCGAGGTACAGGTCGTCGGCGAGAAGCGCCTCGTTGTCGGTCCCGACGTCGAGGGAAATCGGCAGCGTCTGCCATGGCGGGATCCCGGCGGCGGCGGTGTAGAGCGCGAGCTTGCCGATCGGGATGCCCATCCCGCCGGCGCCCTGGTCGCCGAGACACAGGATGCGCTCGTTGTCGGTGACGACGATCAAGCGAACGTCCTCGAACGGAGCGTTGCCGAGGAGATCCGAGATATGGCCGCGGTGTCCGGGCGTGATCCAGAGGCCGCGCGCCCGGCGGTAGATGTGCGAGAACTCCTGGCACGCGCGCCCGACCGTCGGCGTGTAGACGATCGGCAGAAACTCCTCGACGTGGTCCACGAGGACCCGGTAGAAGAGGTGCTCGTTGCGGTCCTGGAGGGCCGCCAGGCCGATGTACTTCTCCAGCGGATCGGTCTTGCGGGTGATGTTGGCGTACACGCGCCGGCTCTGCTGGTCCAGGGTCGAGACCCGTGCGGGAGGAGCCCTTCCAGGCCGAAGGCCTCGCGCTCCTCGGGTGAAAGCGGTCCCCTTCGTGTACATCGGGTGGCGCAGCAGGCGCGTGCCGCAGAACGGGACTTCCAGGCGGGGCTTGCCGCAGGCGTCCTGTGTGATCGTGAAATTTTCCATAGGTCTCACTCGAAGGATCGTCCGCCGCCCCTTCCGGCGAAAGAGCCAGATGCATCAGCACTTCGGTGCGATCGACGCGTGGAGCGACACCGCCCGACGCCTCGCGTTTCTCCGACATCCGCGCCGGCGTCGGCTGGCGGGTATCAGGGAATGGAGGCGCGGGGGGCTTGGGCGGTGAAGGTCAGGGGGATCGCGATGGAGAGGGTCGCGCTCCCGTTGGTCAGGGCCAGGTCGAAGAGGTGGTTGGACCCGTAGAGGAGGGCGAGGCGCTCGCGGGTGTTCTTCAGGCCGATGCCGTGGGTGTCAGGGGAGCGCGAGGAGGCGGGCCCGATGCCGTCGTTCACGATCTCGATCTTCAGGCTCCCGTTCTCGCGGCGCGCCTTCAACGAGATGCTCTCGGAGCCGGGGTTCCTGCCGATGCCGTGCTTGATCGCGTTTTCGACGAGCGGCTGGAGAAGGAAGGTCGGGACGCGCGCCTGGCGGACCTCCGGATCGACGTCGAAGGAGACGCTCAGGCGGTCGCCGAAGCGCATCCGCTCGATCGCGAGATACCGCTCGAGCATGTCGATCTCGGTCTCGAGCGCGATCGACTGCTCCGGCTCGGTCTTGAGGTTCAAGCGCAGGAGGTCCCCGAGCATGTAGACGGTGTTGCGGGCGAGCTCGGGGTTCTCCTCGATCAGGGGCAGGAGCGTGTTCAACGTGTTGAAGAGGAAGTGGGGGCGAAGCTGCTGCCTCAGCGCGTGGAGCTGCGCCTCGGTCAGCGCCGTACGGAGCCGCTCGCGCGCCGTCAATTGCGCGGCGCGGTACCGGTGCGTGAGGAAGATGGCCGCGGCCGCCGCGGCGGCGGCGGCGAGATAGAACCACGGCGTCTGCGTGAAGTGCGGGGTCAGGGCGAAGCTTCTCGACGCCGGACGCTCGCTCCCGATCCCGTCCTCGTTGACCGCGGCGACTTCGAAGGTGAATTTCCCCGGCGGAAGGTTCGTGTAGTAGGCGGTGCGGCGGGTGCCGGCCTCGGTCCAGTTCTTTTCGAATCCGTTCAGGCGGTAGCGGAAACGGACCTGCTCGGGCATCCGGAAGGAGAGCCCCGTGTAGTGGACCTCGAGGGCGCCGTGCCCCGCGGGCGCGCTCGCGCCGGCGTCGAGCGGCTTCCCGTCGGCCAGGAGGGATTCGATGGCGACGGCCGGAGCGACGGGGTTCTTCGGCAGGCGCTCCGGATCGATCGAGGCGACGCCGCGGCTCATCGCGAACCAGAGCCGGCCGTCCGGGGTCGTGACGCTCCCGGGGGAACCGTTGTTGCCTTCTCCCGAGCGCGGGCCGTCGGCCGAGCTGAAGGAGGCCGGATGGATCGAGCGCGCGGCGCCGCGGGCGAAGGCGTCGAGCTCCGCGAAGGACACGCGGTAGAGGCCGCCCCGGTTGGTGCTCATCCAGAGGTTGCCGCGCCGGTCGTCGAGGATCGTGGAGATCTGCTCGTCCAGGAGCCCGTCGCCTCTTCGCCAGGTCGTCCACTTGCCGCCGCGGAAGAGGGAGAGCCCCGCGCCCGTTCCGGCCCAGACGTCTCCCCGGGAGTCCGCGGTCATGCAGAGGATCGTCTCCTGAGCCAGGCCGTCGGAACGGTGATAGGGCGTCAGATTCCCGTCATGGAAGAGGCCGACGCCCCACTCGTAGGAAGCGATCCAGACCCCGCCGTTTCTTCCGGGGACCAGAGCGCGGATGAAGGAGTAGGGGATGTCGCCGGCGGAAGCAGCCGGCTCGAAGCGCTTCCCGTTCCAGCGCCGAAGTCCCGCGCCGGCCGTGCCGACCCAGAGGCCCCCGTCCTTCCCGGGCAGCAGGGCGTTGATCGCATCGGTGCCGAGCCCTTCGCGCGTGCCCCAACGCGTCTTGCCTCCGCGCGGGTCGATCCGGAGCAGGCCGCGGCCCGAGGTCGCGACCCAGAGGGCTCCGCGGGAATCTTCCGCGATCGCCATGACGCGCGCCCCGAGCGATTCCACGACCGTGAAACGCCCGGCGCCCGGGTCCCGGCGCGCGAGCAGCCCGTCGTCCGTCCCCGCCCAGAGGTGCCCGCGGCTGTCCGCGAAAACGGTCCACACGAATTCATCCGTGAGGCCGTGCCTGCGGCCGTAGAGCGCGACGCGGTCTTCCTTCAGGCGGTGGAGGCCGCTCCGTTCGGCGCCGGCCCAGATGCTCCCCTCGCGGTCTTCCAGGAGCGACAGGATGGGTTCCTCGCCGAGCGATTCCGCCTTCTCGAACCGGCCGGTCCCGTGGCGGCGCAGGCGGAAGAGGCCGGCGCGCGTCCCGACCCACAGGTCGCCGTTTCGCGCCCGAAGCAGCGCCCGAATCGGGTTGCCCGAGAATCCCTGCTCCTCCGCGGCGCGCCCCGGTTTGCCGGCCGCGGTCCGGTAGAGGCCCGTCGAGGTTCCCACCCACACGGAGCCGTCGGGATCCGTCAGGATCGCCGTGACCCAGCCCGCGGAGTCCGGAAGCGCCGGCGGCGCGAAAGCGTCGTCCGAGCGCAGGCGCCGGAGTCCTTCCGCGGTCCCGAGCAGCAGCCGTCCCTCTCCATCCCACGCCAGCGCCCGGACGCGGACGCCCGGCTCGACGTCCACCGGAACCGAGACGGGCGGCGCGCCGGCGCCGACTCGCAGGGCCGCGTCCTCGGTCGCGCCCCAGACGGTCCCGTCCGGCGCCGCCTTCAGCGTGAAGATCGGCGAGTCCTCTTTTCCGCCGACGGCCGCGGGGCGAAAGACGCCGTCCCTGTAGCTCGCGAGACCCGAGAGGGTGCCGATCCACAGCGTGCCGTCGCCGGACTGCGCGAGGGAGCGGACGTCGAGGTCGGGGAGGCCCGGCGAAGTCGCGGGCTCGAAGACCTGGAAGCGGATGCCGTCGAAGCGCGCGAGGCCGCTCTGCGTGGCGATCCAGAGAAAGCCGTCGCTGCCCTGCACGATCGCCTGCACGGAGTTCTGCGGCAGGCCCGACTCGGCGTCCCACGCCCGGTGCCCGAGCGGGGGCGCGGAGGGAGGCTCGGCCGGCCCGGTCGCCCCTGCCGGGCCGGCGCCCGCGAGGGCGAAGAGAAGCAGGGCCGCCGGGATTCGAAGCCGCATCGCGGACCAACGTACTCCGCGCCTCCGGCGTTGTCGAGGCAGGGCGGACCGGCGGCGGAAAAAAGGTCCGGGGCTACCCGGCGTGGTCCCGGTTTTCCCGGAGGTCGTCCCCGGCGGCCGCCGCGCCGCGGGTCCGGGAGACGGGGATGCGCCTCCTTCCGGAGAAGCGGCCGGAGAAGGGCTGGTGGCGGGAGACGAATCGCTTCAGCCTCGCGAAGGCCTGGATCTCGCTCGGAGCGGCCGGGATCTCGAATCCTTCGTCCCGCGCCCGGCGCACCGCGCTGTCGAGCGCGTGCGTGCGTTCGGGAGACGTCAGCCGCGCGACGGCCCACTCGGCGTCGGCGCGCGAGCAGCCGGTCGCCTCGCGGACCTCGCCGACGCGCTCGAATCCCGGGGCGCGGGCCTCTTCGGCGGCGAGCGCCACGGCCTGCAGCTCCAGGATCCGGTCATACGCGAAACGGTAGTGCTTGGAGAGCGCGATGCGCCGCGCCGCGCGGCGCGCGTGCGGTCCGGACACCGACTCGATCAGCGTCGCCAGCTCCTTTCGCGCGGCCCGGGATCCCTCCGTCGAGGCCTCGTGGCAGAGCTTGTCCACGGTCTCCCGCACCCGCCAGGAATGGAAGAGAGAGGCGGGGATGACGGCGAGCGCGCGCCAGAGCGGCAGGTCGCGGATCGGCGCGCCGAGGAACCGCTGGAGCATTCCCTCGGCCAGGATCTCGCGCTCGAGGACCTGCTTCCAGGGGACGCCGAGCGCCTCGGCCTGGTCGATCAGGCGGAGCGCGTCGGCCTTCCGGCCGGGCGAGCGCTCGTTTTCGAAGAACGCTTCCATCCCGCGCTCGCTCCGGTCTTCGCGCAGAGAGCTCATCGACGGGCCGATGCTCGCCGCCCCGGCCCCGGCGGTCAACGCTCCGGGGACGAAACGCGGAAAATCCCTGACGGACCCACCGGTCTTTCCGCCTGCGGGATCGGCGGAACGTCCCGCTTTCCGGGCGGATCGTCCCCGGCCGTCGGCCTCTCCGGGGAGGGGTGGGATAATCGCGGAGATGACGGCGGGCGCCGCTCCCTTGAGGGTCCTGATCGTGGATGACGAGCCTTACGCCCGGGAATGGCTCCGGCAGGGCCTTTCCTCGGAGGAGAACCTCGAGATCGTCGGCGAGGCGGGCGACGGCGGCGCCGCGGTGGACGCGATCCTGAGATTGAAGCCCGACGTCGTCCTGCTCGACGTCCAGATGCCGGGCGTGGACGGGTTCGGCGTGCTCGACTCGATCCCGGACGGCGACTGCCCGCAGGTCATCTTCACGACGGCGTTCGAGCAGTACGCCGTGCGCGCCTTCGAGGCGCACGCGGTGGACTACCTGTTGAAGCCGATCCGGCCCGAGAGGCTCCGCGAATCGCTCGAGCGGGCGCGCAAGCTCGCCCGCCAGGGCGACACCGACGAGATGCGCAGCGCCCTTCGCGCGGTCCTGGCCGACGTGCGGCGCGAGGAGGCGCAGAGCCGCTGGCTCCTCGTCAAGAAGGACAGCCACAGCCTGTTCCTTCGCCTCGAGGACATCGACTGGGTCGAGGCCTCGCGCAACAGCGTGATCCTGCACGCGGGCAAGGAGAAATACTCCTACCGCGAGCCGATCTCCTCCGTCGCGGCGCGGCTGGACCCCGCGAGCTTCTTCCGCATCCACCGCTCGACGATCGTCAACGTCAACCGGATCCGGAAGGTCGATCCTTGGTTCCACGGCGAATACGCCGTGACGCTCGCCGACGGGACCCGCCTGATGATGAGCGAGCCCTACCGGAAGCGCCTGAAGGAATTCCGCCGCCTCGCCTGACCGTCGCTCCGCGCTGCGCGAGTGATCTGCGCCTTCGGCGCATCGGCGAGCGGCTCGCCTGAGGGCTCGACCGCTCGCCTGATCCCTCGCTCCGCGCTCCGCTCCCGCGGCGGAAGGCTCCGCCCTCGCTGGCGCATTGGGAGACTCCCTCCCGCCGCGAGCGCAACGACCGCGATCCCTACGGACCCTATTCTCGGCTCTTCGTGTCGTAGGGGAGGGGGTTTGCGGCAGGCGGACCCGCCGCATGTCGCGTCCCTCGGCTGCTGACGCAGCCGACGACGCTCGGTACGCACCTCCCTCCGGGCGCCACGAAGTCGCTTCTCGCATCTCTTCCCGGTTCATGATTCTGGATTCGGCGTGGTGGATCTTCGTGCGGAATGACGGATCGGGATTTTTGAAGACTCGCACGGCGGTTTGAATCCTCCGCCCGTCGTCCCGCGAAATGCACAATCCGCAACATCCAGAAATCTATTGACAACTCGGACTATCGGAAGGCCAACAATCGGACGGCCGCGCGCTTCCTGAGGGCGGCTCTGAAGATCAGCTTCTGAAGAATCCTGCCCCGGTGTTTCAAAAGGGGGAGGCGCCGCGGGGCGCCTTCCCCTTATCTTCTTGTCTTACCTGCCCCTCGAAAACCGAAGGACAGCCGCTACGTAAGAGCGAGGAGCGAGCATGACTCTCTTTCTTCTCCTGGCCCTGGCGATG
>DATFWF010000015.1:0-5650 GCA_035259605.1 Thermoanaerobaculia bacterium | reverse complement strand
TGTTTCAAAAGGGGGAGGCGCCGCGGGGCGCCTTCCCCTTATCTTCTTGTCTTACCTGCCCCTCGAAAACCGAAGGACAGCCGCTACGTAAGAGCGAGGAGCGAGCATGACTCTCTTTCTTCTCCTGGCCCTGGCGATGGGACCCGCGCCGCAGGCCGGCGCCTCCATGGCGGGCAAGAGCAACACCGCGCTCGTCCGGGAGGCCCGCCAGGCGTACGACCGCGGCGAGAAGGCCGTCTTCCTGTCGATCTACGAGGAGCTCGTCCAGCGGCGGCCGGGAGACGTTTACGTGCTCTACAACCTGGCCTGCGCCCAGTCCTTGAACGGGAGAGGGGACGCCGCGGTCCGGACGCTCGAGGATCTCGTGGCGCATCGCGTCGCGTCGAACCTCGACGCGGACACCGACTTCGAATCCATCCGGCAGACCGACGGGTATCGCTCCGTGCTGGCGCGGATGAACGCCCTGCGGAGCGAGCGCGTCACCGCGGGCGCCGAGCGCGCGTTCACGATCCCCGAGAAGGGCCTCGTCGCCGAGGGGGTCGCCTGGGATCCCGTCTCGAAGTCCTTTTTCGTCTCGAGCGTGCGGCGCCGCAAGATCCTCCGGGTCGACGCGAGCGGGAAGGTCTCGGACTTCATCGCCTCGCGGCGGGACGGGATCCGGGGCGCGTTGGGGATTCACGTGGACCCGAAACGCCGGACCCTCTGGGCGGCGAGCCTCGCCGGCCCCTCGATGGACGGATGGCAGGAAGGAAATCCCGGCGCGCCCGGAGTCTTCGAGTACGACGTGGACACCGGGCGGCTCCGAAAGGAGCACGTCCCGCCGGCGGGCGGCGACGCGCCCGCATTCGACGACCTGACGGTCGCGCCGGACGGCACGGTGTACGTCAACGACGGCGCCAATCAGCGGATCTGGAAGATCTCACCGGGCGGATCGCTCGAGGTCTTCCTGACGTCGGACCAGCTCGGCGGGACGCAGGGGCTCGCCGTCTCGGGCGAGGGGCGGACGCTCTACGTTTCGGATTATCGGCAGCTCTACGCGGTCGATCTCGCGTCGCGTCGAGTCGCGCTGATCGGCGTGCCGCGGGACCTGGCGTTGAACGGGATCGACGGCCTCGCGTGGTTCGATCACGGCCTGGTCGCCGTCCAGAACGGCATCGTTCCACACCGCGTCATCCGCCTCGACCTGACGCCGGACGGCCTGAGGATCGCGAAGGCCCGCATCCTCGAGATGAACCATCCGGATTTCGATGAGCCGACCCTGGGAGTCGTCGTGGATCGCGCCTTCTACCTCTCGGCGGACAGCCAGGGGCAGAAATTCCAGAACGCGAAGAACCCGATCGCGGCGGCCGACATGCGGGAGGCGGTCATCCTGAAGGTCCCTCTGGCGCGCGCCGCGGCGATCGCGGGTCCCGCTTCGGGTGAAGTCGCCTCCACGCTCCAGAGGCAGACCCAGGAGCTCCTCGACGCGCTCGCCAGCGGCGCGGCCTCGGTCTGGGAGCGCTACCTCGACCCGGAGGTCCGGTTCGTGGATGAGAGCGGGAAGGTCGCCGGCAAGAAAGAGATGGTCGAAGGAGCGAAGGGGCTTCCGCCGGGAGTCTCGGGATCGATCCGGATCCTCGATTTCGACGCCGCCGTGCACGGAGACACCGCCGTCTCGACCTACATCGCCGACGAGGACGAGAACTACCACGGCCACAAGCTCCACTGCCAGTACCGATCGAGCGACACCTGGAAGAAGACGCCGGAGGGCTGGCGTCTCATCGCGAGCCAGATCATGGCGCTGCGGACGGATCCCCCGGCGATCGCGCTGACGGCGAAGCAGCGAGAGGAGTACTGCGGGAGGTACTCGCTCGCCCCGGAGATCTCCTACGAGATCCGCTGTTCCGGCGAGAAGCTCGAAGGCCAGCAGACCGGGCGCAAGGCGGAGGTTCTTCAGGTCGAGGCGCCCGACGTCCTCTTCGTCCCGGGCAAGCCGCGCTACCGGAAGGTCTTCCAGCGCGGGCCCGACGGGAAGATCACCGGCTTCGCGGAGCGGCGCGAGGCATGGGACCTCCTTTGGAAGCGCCTCGATTCTCGTTAACGGTCCCGATTGAGCGAGCGTCTTCACCCTCGAGGGGAGGGCGCATGCAGGAAGAGATGCAGTGGTTCGTCAAACCCGCGGCAATGTCGGGAGTGATCCTCGCGGCGATGCTCCTGCGGGTAACCGCGTCGAGCGCGGAACCGGCTCCGAGCAACCCCTGCGCGGGCGCGACGTCCGTCGCCGTTCTCGCGGGACCGGAGGAGCCCGGCGAGAGGCTGGTCGTGACCGGGACGGTCTTCGCGCCGGACGGCGTGACACCGGCGCCGGGAGTCTTTCTCTACGTCTACAACACCGACGCGACCGGCCACTACAACAGCGAGCGGGGCCTGCCGCCCCGCCTCCACGGCTGGATGAAATCCGGCCCGGACGGCCGATACGAGTACCGCACGATCAAGCCGGCCTCCTATCCGGGAAGCCGGATCCCGGCCCACGTTCATACCCAGCTCTGGGGCGGCGGCTACACGCCGCAGGCCGGCCCGGAGCTGAACTTCGAAGGAGACCCCTTCCTGAAGAGCTCCGAAAGGGAGCACTCGGCCAGCCTCGGCCGCTTCGCCTTCATCCGCTCGGCTCGAAAGGACGCGCAGGGCGTCTGGCGTGTGGAGCAGGATCTGCGGCTGAAGCCCTCCGGCGACAGCCTCTCGAACATCCTCCACGGCATCCAGCCTTGTGGCGTGCGCCCATCTTCCTGACCGCCTGCCTGCCGGTGATCCCGGTCAGCTCGGGCGGTTGATCTCTTCGAGGAGATCGAGGTCGCATCGGGGTCTTCGAGCGCCTCGCCGAGATCGTGGACCAAGCCTCGCCCATCCAGATCGCCTAAGGGCCGGACTCATCTGCCCCTCCTGCCCGGTCGTGCTTACCCTCCCCGTCGGCGAGTTAGTTGGTCGGGGCGGCGGTCTCCACGGTGGCTCCGGTTTCGGGACGCAGGTATTCGTCTATCGCGGCGGCCGCCTTTCGGCCGTGGCCCATGGCGAGGATGACGGTGGAGGCGCCGGCGACGATGTCTCCGCCGGCGAAGACTCCCTTGCGGGTCGTCATCATCGTCTCCTCGTCCACGACGAGCGTGCCGTGTCGCGTGACCGAGAGGCCCTGCGTCGTCTTGGGGATGAGCGGGTTGGGTCCGTTGCCGATGGATTCGATGATGATCTCGACCGGCAGCTCCTCGTAGGCTCCTTCGACCGGGACCGGGCGGCGGCGCCCCTTCTCGTCGGGCTCGCCGAGCTCGCATCGCTGGACCTTCAGCGCGCGCACCCACCCCTTCTCATCCGGAAGGATCTCGACGGGCGCGTACAGCATCCTGAACTGCACGCCCTCTTCCTCGGCGTGGTGGACTTCCTCCAGGCGCGCCGGCATCTCGGCGCGCGAGCGGCGGTAGACGAGATACACGTTCTTCGTGCCCAGACGCAGGGCCGTCCGCGCGGCGTCCATCGCCACGTTGCCCCCGCCCAGCACCGCCACGTTGTCACGCCGCAGCACCGGCGTGTCTTCCGCCGGGAAGCGGTAGGCGCCCATGAGGTTCGCCCGCGTCAGGTACTCGTTGGCCGAATAGACGCCGTTCAGATCCTCGCCCGGCACGTTGACGAAGTAGGGGAGCCCCGCGCCCGTCGCGACGTACACCGCGTCGAAGCCCTCGTCGAAGAGGTCGTCCACCGTCAGCGTCTGCCCGATGACGGTGTCGAACTCGAACTGCACTCCCATCTTCGAGAGGTTGTCCACCTCAGCCTGGACGATGTCCTTGGGAAGCCGGAATTCCGGGATCCCGTACACGAGGACGCCGCCCGCCTTGTGGAACGCCTCGAAGACGACCGCCTCGTGGCCGAACCGCCTCAGATCTCCCGCGCAGGTCAGGCCCGACGGCCCGGCGCCGATGACCGCGACCTTCTTTCCCGTGGACGCTCCGACGAGCGGCAGCTCGACGCCTCCCTCCTCGCGCTCCCAGTCGGCGAGGAACGCCTCGATCTTTCCGACCGACACCGCGAATCCCAGGTCCTTGTGGACCTTCGCCACCATGCAGTTTTCCTGGCACTGGCTCTCCTGCGGGCAGACGCGCCCGCAGATCGCCGGCAGGAGATTCGTTTCCTTGATCGCCCGGATCGCGCCGCGGAAGTCCCCCTCGGCGACGAGCCGCAGGAAGCGCGGGACGTCCACGCCGACGGGGCAGCCGGAGACGCAGGGCTCGTTGCGGCAGGAGAGGCAGCGCAGCGCCTCGGCCCGCGCCTCGGCAGGCGTGTATGCAAAGGGAACCTCGCGGATGTTCCGGACCCGCTCGGCGGGGTCCTGCTCGGCCCAGAAGACCTTCGGAAGCTGGCCGCGCGTCTTGTTGGTCAGCGAAGCACGCCCCTCGATGCGCGCGCTCAGCTCTTCCGGGGAGGAGATCTTCTTCTGCTCGGTCATGATCAAGCTCCCGTCGCGGCCGGAGCCGGCGCAGGCTTTGTGCTGCCCTCGGACTCCGCGATCGCCGCCGAGACGGCGTGCTGGAGCTGGCAGCTCGGATCGTTCTCGCGGTACCGGTCGAGGCTCGCCGCCTCCTCGGCCTTGTACATCGCCTGGCGGCGCATCATCCCGTCGAAGTCCACGCGGTGGCCGTCGAACTCGGGCCCGTCCACGCAGACGTACTTCGCGGCGCCATCCACCATCACGCGGCATCCGCCGCACATCCCCGTCCCGTCCACCATGATCGTGTTTAGGGAAACGAGCGTCGCCACGTTGTAGGGCTTCGTGGTCTTCGCGCAGAACTTCATCATGATCGGCGGGCCGATCGCGATCGCGAGGTCCACGTCGCCGCCGGCGTGGCGGCGCTGCTCGATGAGACCCTTGAGGACGTCGGTCACGAAGCCCTTGACGCCGTAGCTTCCGTCGTCGGTGCAGACGAGCAGATCTGTCGAGGCCTCGCTGAGGCGGTCCTCGAAGACCAGGAGGTCCTTCCGGCGCGCCCCAAGGATCATGATCACCTCGTGGCCGGCGGCCTTGAACGCCCGGGCGATCGGGAGCATCGGCGCCGCGCCGATCCCGCCGGCGACGCAGGCGACCGTGCCGCGGAAATCCTCGGGCTTGCCCGGTACGGTGATGTGCGTCGGGTTGCCCAGCGGCCCGGCGACGTTGGCCAGGGAATCGCCCTGCGACAGCTTCTCGCACATCTCGAAGGTCGTCTTGCCGACGGACTGGACGACGAGGGTGATCGTTCCCTTCGCCTTGTCCACGTCGGCGATCGTCAGCGGAATGCGCTCGGAGTGGTCGAGCGGCCGGACCATGACGAACTGGCCCGCCCGGTGCCGCCTCGCGACGCGGGGCGCGTCCACTTCGAAGAGCGTGACGCTTTCGCCCAGGGTTTTCTTGACCAGGATTTCAAACACGGATCTCACCTCGCCCGAAAGAAGGCCTCATTATGGGAATCGCCGCCGGGTGAGCGACTGATGCAAATGCATCGGTTGAGAGCCGCGGGCCGAAAGGTCCTGCCGGAAGCTGGAGGCAGCATTCCCAAAGGGTTACGCTGTGGCCGTTTTCGGAGGTCCAAATGAAGAAGCGCTCCGCGATGGGTGTCGCCCTGGCGCTGCTCGTTTCCGCGGCGGCGTC
>DATFWF010000014.1:0-13244 GCA_035259605.1 Thermoanaerobaculia bacterium | reverse complement strand
CACGCATTGGGGGCCACGAGCTTGCCGCTCAGATTGCCGAAGATCGTGCTGATGAAGTGATCGTCCGGAACACTCGCATCGGCGAAGAATCCAGCCCCTCCGTTGGCGGCGGTGAGGGCTGCGCAGGAGGTCACATCCCCGCCGTTGTAGTCGATGCAAGAAGGTTTGTTGACGACGCCGGCACCGTTGCCGAAGTCATAGGCATGGCCGGTGAGAAGGAGGGCTTCCGCAGAAGCTTTCTCCCAGGACATGTAGTAGTCGTAGGAGTGCTTGCTCGACTGGGTGTACGAGTAACCGAGTATCAATGTGTTGTCGCCGTTGACGAGACCGGACGTGATGAGGAGTCGCTGGGCCGTGGCCATGCCTTCGAACAAGCTCGAGTTGTTCGATTGCAGGTTCCCGCTGACCCAGGAGCAGGTGCCCGTGGCAGGGCTGCCATTGGCGCACTGGTCGAAGTTATTGCCGAGGGCCGCGAGTCGATCGATGACCAGAGGCGTTCGTCCCTTCGGGGCCGCCGGAGCCGCGACCGGCTTCGACGGCTTCGACTGCTGAACGGTCTGCGCCGCCGGAGCCTGAGCGGCTTCCGCCGCCGGCGGCGAAATCAGGGGACGGAAGAAAGAGATTCCGCCCTGCGCGAGAGCAAGAATGCCGGCCGCCAGGAAGGCGACACTCCCCGCCAGAAAAACGATAGTTCTCTTCCTACTGAGAAATCTGGTGACCATCACGCCTTCCCTCCTACATTCCTTCCTTCGGCTCACGCAGCGCCGTTGAAAGCCCACCGAATCCGAACCAACCGGGGGTGAGACGATCGATTCCAGGATGACGATCAGAAATCAGGGAACTACCGTGCAAATCATATACACGATCTGGAAAGTCAAGCCAAAAATATGTTCAGGGATTACTGAAGAGTCCTGTCCGGGACCTGTCTCAGCGGTTTCTGGTGGTTTTCGGGACCAGTTCGGTAACTTGACTTTAGTCTAGGATCAGGACAGACGCTGGTCAGCTAACTGTTGTAAAACCAGCAGTCTGCCAGGCCGCCATGCCTCCGACGACGTTCGTGATTCGGGAGAAACCCTGCTGCTCGAGGACGGAGGTCGCGATCGAGGAGCGGTAGCCGCCCGCGCAGATCGCCGTGATGGAGCCCTCCCGGGAGAGCTCCGGGGCCCGGGAAAGCAGGTCGTTCAACGGCAGGTGCCGGGCCGCCGCGATGTGTCCCGCCTGCCACTCTCCCGGCCTCCGGACGTCGAGGAGCTGGCCGGCTTTCCCTTCGTCGAGGCGGTGCTGGAGCTCGTCCACGCTGATCTGCTCGGTCGTCGCGATGGGCCGGCCCGACTCGTGCCACGCAAGGACTCCGCCGTCGAGGAAGCTGGCGACGTTCTCGAGCCCGACGCGCGCCAGGCGCATGCGCGCCTCGGCGACCTGGTCGTCGTCGTCCGTGACGAGCACGATCGGCTTGTCGGCCGCGATGAGCGCGCCGGACCACGAAGCGAACTGCCCGCCCAGGCCGATGTTGAGCGATCCCGGAACATGGCCGGTCCCGTACTTGGCGCTCGCGCGCACGTCGAGGAGGACGGCGCCGGACTTCTGGAGATCCTCGACCGCCGCGGGCGGGAGGGCGGACGGCTCCGGCAGCTCGGAGAGGCTTCCGGCGCCCTCACGGTTGATCTGCACGTCACGCGAGAAATACGCCGGCGCCTCGGGAAGGTCCGCCGTCATCATCCGGATGAACTCCTCGCGGGGCATCGGCTGGAGGGCATAGTTGAACCGCCGCTGCTGGCCGATCGACGAGGAGGTCTCGCTGGAGATGTTGCGCCCGCAGAGCGACCCGGCGCCGTGCGCCGGATAGACCGCGACCGTGTCCGGCAGCATCAGGAGCTTGCCGTGGAGCGAGTCGTAGAGCATTCCGGCGAGCTCCTGCGCGCTCATCTTCGCGCCGAGGAGATCCGGCCGCCCGACGTCGCCGATGAAGAGCGTGTCGCCGGTCAGGACCGCCTGCGGCTCGGGGCCGAGCGACCGGTCGAAGACCAGCACCGAGACGGACTCGGGCGTGTGTCCCGGCGTCTCGAGGAAGCGCAGCGTGACGTCGCCGAAAGAGATCTCGTCGCCGTCGTGGACCGACTGATGGTCGAACTTCGCGTTCGCCTTCCCGCCGAAGTAGATCCTCGAGCGGGTGCGCTGCGCGAGCTCGCGGTGGCCCGAGACGAAGTCCGCGTGGAGGTGCGTCTCGATGACGTGGCGGATGCGAAGGCCCTGCTTCTCGGCCTCCTCGAGGTACGTGTCGATGTCGCGCCGCGGGTCCACGACCGCCGCGATCCCGCCCGATCCGATCATGTAGGACGCCTGGGCGAGGCAGCCGAGGTAGAACTGCTTGAAGAACATCAGGGGCCTCCGGATTCGATTTTCTCCTCGCTTCCATACTCCACTTCGAGCGGGGAGTCCAGGATGCCCGCCATCCCGGAGAGGAGTGAGCGGGTTTCGGCCAGGCGGGCCTGCCATTTCTCCGCGCAGCCGCTCCAGGCGGGGTGAGCGCGCGCGATCGTGGAATACGACTCTTCCCAGGCCGCCGCCTCGAGCCGAAGGCCTTCGAGGACCCGTTCGACGCGCCCGGACTCCCCCGCCGCTTCGAAGAGAGCGCGGGCGACGTCGTGGCGCGAGCCGAAGGGCAGGCGCATCCCGGCGGCCATCGCGACCGCCCCGAGGCGCGAGCGAGAGAGGAAGAAGCCGCTGGCGGCGGGCGCGAGCAGGCGGCGGACGACCGTCGAAAGGGTCAGCTCGTCTTCGCCGGCCTGCGAGGCGACCGCGGGGAGAGCGTTTTTCTCCGATGGAAGGCCTTCTGGCGCCCTTGCCAGCAGCGTTTCGCGCGATGCCTCCGCCAATGCACGGTAGAAGGGATGCGGCGCGGGCTGGCGCTCGACGGCGATCGCGCAGACGGGGAGCCAGTCGAGCATCCAGGCCGCGA
Organism: Thermoanaerobaculia bacterium; assembly: GCA_035259605.1. Lineage (GTDB taxonomy): Bacteria > Acidobacteriota > Thermoanaerobaculia > UBA5066 > Gp7-AA6 > JAWOLE01. The sequence continues at coordinate 10,285 of DATFWF010000014.1, read as the reverse complement.
AGTCGGGATCGGCGCTGCCGGTTCCTTCGAGATGCGCGAGGTAGCCGAGGCACAGGCCGGCGTGGTCCGGAGCGCCCGCCGTGGCGAGCTCGGGAGGGTCATAGGCGGCGGCGTGGAATCGTTCCTCCGCCCACGCGGCGGATGGTCCGTTCAGCTCACCGGAAGGATCGGTAAAGGCGCTGCCGTACGGGTAGACGTTGAGCAGGAAGAGATCGGTCCACGCGGGGGAAATCGCGGAGGGGTCCTCGCCGCCGGGAAGGCCCGCGTCGATTGCGAGGCCAAGCGTCGCGGCGTCCGGCTCCAGGAGCCATAGACGGGAAAGGAGAGACAGCGACGGAGCAGGCACTCCCCTCACCTCTGCCCCGGGAGACGGTAGGCGGATTCGGCGGGGCGGAAGGGGCGGAGGATCCAGTGGGGGCGGCGCCAGGTTCCCTTCGGAGGGCGCGTCAAGGAAAGCCAGCGGCGGAAGACCTCGCGGGACTTTTTCGTGTCCACGCGGACGTCGCCGTAGCGATCGCCCGAGGCCGCGCGAGCGATCCGGACCTTCTGATGCCAGCAGTGGCACCCGCTCACCGGATCCGGCTGAACGGGGAAGGTCAGGTTCTGGTGGACCCCCGCGTCCGTCCACCAGATCCGCTTCGTATCCGGGTCCGCCGATTCGTACGGCTCAATCCCGCGGAGCTGGGTCAGCTGCCACGTGCCGGCCTGCTCCCTCACGTCCACGAGCGCCGAGGCGAGGCGGCTCGTCCCGTCTCCTTCCGCCAGGCGCCACCGCCCGAGGTGGTGCGAGCACGCCACGACGCCCGGGCGAATGCCCTCGGTGACCCAGACGCGGTCCACGAAGTATCCGATCTCGGTCTCGATCCGGACGAGGTCGCCGGTTTCGACCTGCAGCCGCCGGGCGTCGGAGGTATGGATCCACGTCGGGTTCGAATGCGAGATCTCCAGCAGCCATTTCGCGTTGCCGCTCCTGGTGTGGATCAGCGTGGGGAGCCGATAGGTCGAAAGCAGCACGAACTCGCCGGCGCCGCGGTCCACCTTCTCGGGGTGAACGTGGCTGCGGATATAGGTCGGGATCGCGTACTCCGGCCAGCCGAAATCCGCGAGGGTCGGGGAGTAGAACTCGAGGCGGCGCGAAGGAGTCCGGAAGCCGAAGCGCGGCTTGCCGTCCACGAGGATTCCGACGGCGCGGCCCTTCTCGCTCGTCACCGGGATCGGGCTGGGGACGATGTTCTTCGGAGGAGCGGCCGGACTCTTCGTGTAGAGGATCCCGGTCGCGTCGTCCGCCGACGCCGCGGCCGCTTCCTGCTCGGAGAGAGCGCGCTCGAACTCCGGCTCGGCGCCGCCGCGGATCTCGTAAGCGCCGTAGCGGCGCATGTATTCGAGCGGCTTGAGTCCCTCCTTCGCGGCCGCCTCGGGCAGGCCGGGGACCGAGTTCTCGAACATCCATCCGAAGTAGTCGTCCACGGTGATCCGCTCGCCCGCGCGATAGGGCGATTCGAAGTAGCGGCGGATCCCGAGCGAGCCGTCCGGATCGATCTCCCACGACAAGTCGATCCAGAACTCCGTCTCCTCCCAGACCTGGCCCGGGTTGGCCTCCCACGTGCGCGAGACCTTCTTCCCGGAGCGCTCCATCGCGACCCGGCGCACCGGCTGGCGGAAGGCGATCCATTGCCCCGCGTGCGTCTCCTGGCTCATCACGTCGTGGCGCTCCGAGCCGTGGCCCATCGGCAGGACGTAGTCGGCCCACCACGCGGTCTCGCTCCAGGTCGGCGTCAGCGAGACGTGCAGCCCGATCTTCGACTCGTCGCGCAACACCTCGAGCCACGTGAAGCCGTCGGGATTGGTCCACATCGGGTTGTAGACGCGGGTGAAATAGACGTCGAGCTTGCCGCGGCCCTCTTTCAGGAAGTGCGGCAGCAGGAAGCTCATCTCGAAATAGGAGAGCGGGTACTCGCGCGGCCAGGAGAGCTCGTTCCAGCGCGTCACGTGGGGAGCCAGGTGCGGAGGGCGCGGGACCCACTTGTCCCATCCGTTGGCGGAGGTGCCGCCCTCGCGGCCGACGGAGCCGGTCAGGACATTGAGGAGCCAGAGGCAGCGGGCGACCTGCCAGCCGCCGAGGTTGCCGGAGCCCGCGCTCCGCCAGTTGTGGGCGGCCAGGCGGCCGCCGCAGCCGGCGACGTCCTCGGCCATGCCTTCGATCACCCGAGCGTCCACGCCGGACTCCCGCGCCGCGAAGTCGAAGGTGAAGTCCTTATAGGTCTCCAGGAACGCCGCTTCGAAGTCTTCGAAGGAGGAGCGCCCCTCACCCCTGCCCTCTCCCGCGGGGAGCGGGGGAAGGCTCCTCAAGTAGTCCTCCCAGTTCACCCACCGGCGGACGAACTCCCGGTCGTAGCGTTTCGTGGCGACCAGGTGGCGCGCCATGGCGAGGAGAATCGCGGCCTCGGAGCCGGGCCAGGGGGAGATCCAGGTGTCCGCCATGGATGCGGTGTTGGAGAGGCGCGTGTCCCAGACGATCAGCTTCGCGCCCGCCGCCTTGCCCTCGACGATTCTCTGCGCGTGCGGGTTGAAGTAGTGGCCCGTCTCGAGGTGGCTGCTGATCAGGAGGATGACCTTCGCGTTGGCGTGGTCGGGGCTCGGGCGGTCGTATCCCATCCAGAAGGCGTAGCCGGCGCGCGCGCCGGAGGAGCAGATGTTGGTGTGGGAGTTGTGGCCGTCCACTCCCCACGCCGGGAGGATCCACTCCATCAGCCCGTCGTGACCGGGCCGGCCGACGTGGTACATGACCTCGTCCTGCCGCCCTTCCTGGAACGCCTTGCGGATGCGCCCGCCGATGTCCGAGAGCGCCTCGGCCCAGGACACACGAGTCCACTTTCCCTCGCCGCGCTTGCCGGCGCGCTTCATCGGGTAGAGGATGCGGTCCGGGTCGTTGACCTGGTTCAGCGTCGCCGGCCCCTTGGCGCAGTTGCGGCCGCGGCTGCCGGGATGCGCGGGGTTCCCCTCGAACTTCCGGATCTCCATCGTGTCGCGGTCCACCCACGCCAGCAGCCCGCACGCCGACTCGCAGTTGAAGCACACGGTCGGGACGAGGCGGTAATGCCTGGCGACCCGCCGGGGCCACGCCTTCGGATCCCACTCCGTCCAGTCGTCCCAGCGGTCGGGGGGCGGGTATTGCTGGAGCCGGGTTCCGGCGTCGGTCTGCTGCGGCGGGAGCTTGAACGGATCGCTCATGCGGTCAGCTGTTGGGGATCTGCTGGGGCGCGAAGACGAACGCCCATTCGTAGAGGAAGAGGCCGACGATGGCCAGGGCGCCGGCGGCGGCGAGCGCGATCCCGGAGTGCCACTCGAAGATCACGATCAGGAGGGGCAGCGCGATCCCGATCCCGAGGCTCGACCAGTAGTGGCCGGCGTAGCGGCCCTTCGTGATCATGCGGGCCGCGGCGGACGCCACGGCGCTCGCGTGCGGGAGGCCGAACTCCCCGAGGGCGGTGACGAGCAGGTCCGCGGCGAGGCTCACGGCAAAGAGGATCGCGACGAGGCGCGCGGAAGACTCCTCGATCCCGAAGAACGGGCCCAGGAGGAGAAATCCGGCGGCTCCGGCCAGGACCGACTGGACCAGCAGGTGGGTCGAGAGGAGCGGGCTCTGCCACAGGTCTCTCCCCTCCGCCTGCGCGAAGAGGAACGCCGTGTAGATCGCGGCGAGGACCGCGAGCGCCGACGCGGGCCACGCGAGGGTCTTCGCGAGGTCGGCCCTTCCGGCGGCGTGCGCGATCCACCACAGGGCCGTGAAGGCGGAAAAAGCCATGAGCACCAGCGCTCCGCGCGTCAGCCACGAGCGCCACTGCGGCCGCGCGAGGATCTTCCAGAAGCGCTCGGGACGGTCGAGGTCGCCGACGAGGAGCACGGTCGTGAGGAAGGTCATCAGGAGCGAAATCGCCGGGGCGGCGGACGTGAAGAGCGGCGAATCCGGCAGCCATCCGAGGGCAATCCCGGCCGCGGCGATTAAGAGCATGCCCGAGCCGAGCGCCTTGGTCACGAGGTACGCCGGCACCTGCCAGTGCCACGGAACGCGGTGGGTGACGCTGTACGTCTCTCGCGGCGCGGCGGCCGAACGCATCAGCGCGCCTGCCATCCGGCCCTCCGAGATCTGGATCGGGCCGCGCCAGTCGGAATAACCCCCGGCCCGTCCGGAGGGTCCCTCGCCCCAGAGGTAGCCGGAGGTCTGCGCGGCGAGCATCGGAAGAAGCGCCGACTCTTCGCCCTCGACGTAGAAGAGCTTGGGCCGCGTCCCCTGCTCGGGCTTTCGGACCGAGACCCGCTCCGTCGAGACGGCGCGCGCGACTTCCGAGGAAGGATCGTCGAGGTCACCGGCGAGGATCGCGTGCACGGGGCAGACGACGACGCACGCAGGCTCGAGGCCCACGTCGGTGCGGTGCGCGCAGAAGTGGCACTTCGCCGCCGTGCCCGATTCCGGGTCGATGTGGATGGCGTCGTAGGGGCAGGCCTGGAGGCAGGCCTTGCAGCCGATGCACGCCTCGCGGTCGAACTCGACGATGCCGTCGTCCCTGCGGAACATCGCCGCGGTCGGGCAGATCGGCACGCACGGCGGGCTCGCGCAGTGGTTGCAGCGCGTGACCTGGAAATAGCGGCGGGTCTCGGGGAAGACCCCCTTCTCGACGTACTTGACCCAGGTCCGGTGAACGCCGAGAGGAACGGAGTTCTCCGCCTTGCACGCCGTCGAGCACGCGTGGCACCCGATGCAGCGGCGGTTGTCGATGACGAAGGCGAAGTTCATGCGCCCTCGATCTCGACGGCAAAACCGGGCGTCAGCCGGAGCCGCAGGAACGCGAGCTGGCACGGCCACCCCTCGCGGGCGATCCGGGCGGCCAGGCGCTTCCAGATCCACGCGGCGACGTTCTCGGCGGTCGGCGGAAACGGAAAGCCCGGCACGTCGCGGTTCAAGTTCTTGTGGTCGAGCGGCAGGTCCACTTCCTCCTTGAGCACGCGATCGAGGTCCGTGAGGTTGACGACCATCGAGGTCACGGGGTCGATCTCCCCTTCGACGGCGACCTCGAGATCGTAGTTGTGACCATAGCCGTGGGGGGTCTCCTCGCCATAGAGCGCGCGGTTTTCTTCCGCGGTGCGGTCGGGCCGCCACAGGCTTCGCCCCGCGTTGAAATGGATCCGCCGAGAAAGACGAACCATAAGTGGTGTCAGGTGTTCGGTGGCAGGTGGCAGGGCAGGACGGGCGAGGTCACGACCACGGGCTTCACCCTACCACCTACGACCTTTCACCGACCACCTCGGCTAGAATCCCCGCCCGCCATGGAGTTGTTCGCGACGGCCCGGGACCTCGACCGTTTTCTCGGAGAGTCGGAGACGGCCCGCGTCGACGGCGGCGTCTCGGTCACCCACGCGGCCGGATTCCGCGCCGGCGCCGTGGACAGCCTCGTCTGGACGGCGGTTTTCGGAAAGGGCGAGGCGCGCGACCACGCCCGGCGGAGGATCCGCGAGGCCGCCGCTTCCCTCGGCATCCTTCCGGCGTCGGTGCTGCCGCTCTACAAGGCGCGCGGAGCGGGCGAGGTGTCGGGATTCACGGTGCCCGCGATCAATCTCCGGATGCTGACGTACGACGCCGCCCGCGCCGCCTTTCGCGCGGCGAAGGGGACCGACACCGGAATCGTCCTCTTCGAGATCGCGCGGAGCGAGATCGGCTACACCGACCAGCGTCCCGCGGAGTACGCGGCGGTCGTGATCGGAGCCGCGATTCGGGAGGGTTGGGAGGGCCCGGTCTTCCTCCAGGGCGACCACTTCCAGACCAACCCGAAGAAGATGAAGGAAGCCCCGGACAAGGAGGTCGCGGCCATCGAGGCGTTGATCGAAGAGGCGATCCCGGCGGGGTTCTTCCAGATCGACATCGACACCTCGACGCTCGTGGACCTGTCGAAGCCGACGCTCTCCGAGCAGCAGCGGAAGAACTACGAGCTCTGCGCGCGCTTCACGAAGTTCATCCGGTCGCGCGAGCCCAAGCCGATGCCGATCTCCGTCGGGGGAGAGATCGGGGAGGTCGGCAAGGAGAACTCGACGCCCGAGGAGCTGCGCGCGTACATGGACGGCTACCTGAAAGAGCTCGGCGGAAGCGAGGGAATCGCCAAGGTCTCGATCCAGACCGGCTCCTCGCACGGAGGCGTGGTCGGCCCGGACGGCACGGTCCAGCGTGTCGCGATCGACTTCGAGACGCTCAAGAAGATCTCGCGCGTCGCCCGCGAGGAGTACCGGATGGCGGGCGCGGTCCAGCACGGCGCCTCGACGCTTCCGCCCGAGTTCTTCGGACACTTCCCGGATCACGACTGCGCCGAGATCCACCTCGCGACCGAGTTCCAGAACATGACCTACGACCATCCCTCGCTCCCGCTCCCCCTCAAACGCGAGACCGAGCGCTGGCTTTTCGAGAACAAGGCCGCGGAGAGGAAGGGCGGCGAGACGGAGAGCCAGTTCCTCTACAAGAACCGCAAGTTCGCGATCGGTCCCTTCAAGGAGCAGTTCTGGAACCTGCCCGTCGGCACGCGCGCGGCGATCGGCGATTCGCTCGAGAAGAAGTTCCGGTTCCTGTTCGAGAAGCTCCGCGTCCCCGGCACGCGGGCGACGGTCGCCCGCTACATCAAGCCCGTGAACGTGCTCTCCGGGGCCCCCGCGGCCGCCGCCGGCGACCGTTTCGTTCGCGACGACCAGGCGGGCGATTGAGGAGCCGAACCGGGGCCGGAAATCGGAAACCGGCAATCGGAAACCGCAAAGCTCCAAGAGCAGGGTCCGGGCGCCATCGATTCCCGATTTCCGATTCCCGATTGCCGGCTTCCATGACTGCGGTGGTCAAGACCCGGCCCGCGCCGGGACCCGAAGCGACGAAGGTCAAACAGGTCCCGGTGCCCACGCCCGGCCAGGCGGAGGTCCTGATCCGGGTGCTCGCGACGGCGGTCTGCGGCACCGACAAGCACATCTACCAGTGGGACCCTTCGATGGCGGCGATCGTCGAGCCGCCGCGCATCTACGGCCACGAGTTCTGCGGCGAGATCGTCGCGTTCGGTCCGGGAGGCGCGCGCCCGCACCTGGCGCAAGGGCAGTACGTCTCGGCCGAGATGCACGTCACCTGCGGGCACTGCCGCCCCTGCCGAACCGGCCAGCGCCACATCTGCGACAACACGCGCATCCTCGGCGTCCACGGAGACGGCTGCTTCGCGCAGTACGTCGTGGTTCCCGCCTTCAACGTGGTGCCGCTCGATCCCGACGTCGTCCCGCCGAAGGTCGGCGCGTTTCTCGACGCCCTCGGCAATGCCGTTCACACGACCCAGATCGCGGACCTCTCGGGCAAATCAGTCGTCGTGCTCGGCTACGGCCCCATCGGCGCGATGTGCGCCGAGATCGCGCGGGTTTCCGGCGCGTCGAAGATCGCGATCACCGACGTCAACTCCCACGCGACCGCGCACGCCCGGAGGTGGGCGAAGTCGCGCCGACTCTCCAACGTCACGGTGCTCGACCCGAACCGCACGAAGGATCCGGCGGGAAGCCTGCGCGACGCGACGGGCGGCGGCGCCGACGTCGTGCTGGAGCTCTCCGGGGCCGAGGCCTCGATCAACCTGGGTCTCGCCGCCGCTCGCCCCGGAGCCACGATCTCGCTCCTGGGCATACCCCGCGACCACGCGGTCACGATCCGCGACTACACCAACGACCTGATCTTCAAGGGGCTCAACCTCCACGCGATCATCGGCCGCCGGATCTTCGACACCTGGATCAAGATGCTCGACCTTCTCGCCGCGGGGCTGAAGGTGGACGACCTCGTGACCAACGAGTTCGTCGGCCTGGAAGACTTCCACGAGGCGATGGGCCTGCTCGAGAACCGCCAGGCGATGAAGGTCGTGTTTTACCCCAACGGCAAACCCTCTTGATTTTCGAATTTTGGACTCTGGATTCTGGATTGAGCCGATAGAATCGAGGCGTTATGCCGACCAATAAGCCCGCCCAGCCCTTCCCCTCGCATCACGAGATAACCGATCGGAAGATCGCGGAGTTCGCGCTGGAAGAGTCGCGTCTCTCGAACCTCGCCTACCGCTTCAAGCTCGCGCCCCGCGACCGCGTCTGGAAGAACTGGGACCGCACCGAGTTCGAGCCCAACAACTTCCGCCTCCTCGGCCTCGCCGGCGTCTGCCTCCATCGCGATGAGGTCGCCGGCGCGCACCGCGCGGCCGTCCGCGCGCTCGAGGACGTGGACGACGTCCTCTTCTACGTCGAGCAGCCGGCGCAGGCCGTCATCGTGCGCAATCCCTCCGGCACCTCCGAGATCGCCAACCGCCCGACTCTCTGCGCCGAGGTGACCGCGCCGTCCACCGCCGCCTTCGACAGGGCGCTCGCCGCGCTCGACGCCGCCTTCCCCGGAGGCCGGGTCGCCGGAAAAATCCTCTCCGAAGAGTAGCGAAATGAAACTCATCGATCACCTGGCCGGAGAGATGACAAAGCTCCGGGAGGCGGGAACCTACAAGGAGGAGCTCGTCCTCCAGTCGCCGCAGGACGCGCGCGTGAACGTCGGAGGGCGCGAGGTCGTCATGCTGACCTCGAACAACTACCTCGGGTTCGCCAATCACCCGCGGGTGCGCGAGGCGCAGAAGAAGGCGATCGACCGGTGGGGCGCCGGCATGGCCTCGGTGAGGTTCATCTGCGGCACCGAGCCGCTTCACAAGGAGCTGGAAGCGGAGATCGCTTCCTTCTTCGGGAAAGACGACGCGATCCTCTACATGTCCTGCTGGAACGCCAACGAGGGCCTCTTCCCGGCGATCCTCGAAGAGCCGGACGGCCTCTACTCCGACGAGCTGAACCACGCCTCGATCATCGACGGCGTGCGGCTCTGCAAGGCGAAGCGCTACCGCGTGCCGCACTCCGACATGGCGGCGTTCGAGAAGATGCTCGCCGAGGATAAAACGTCGCGCTTCCGACTGATGATGACCGACGGCGTCTTCTCCATGGAGGGGGAGGAAGCCCATCTGCGCGAGCTCGTCCGGATCTGCGGCGAGAGGGACGTCCTCCTGGTCGTGGACGACTCGCACGCCACCGGAGTCCTCGGTCCGACCGGCAAAGGGACCGCCGAAGCCCAGGGCGTCATGAACAGGATCGATGTCTTCACCGGGACGCTCGGCAAGGCGATGGGCTCCGCCGCGGGAGGGTTCACGACCGGGCCGAAGGCATTGGTCGAGACGCTCCGGCAGCGGAGCCGGCCGTCCCTCTTCTCCAACTCGCTGCCTCCATCGGTCGTCGCGGGATCACTCGAAGCCTTCCGGATGCTTCGGGAGGACCCCGCGCCCGTCCGCAAGCTCGCCGCCAACACGGCCTACTTCCGCAAGGCGATCTCGGAATCGGGGTTCAAGATCCCCCACGGAAACCATCCCATCGTGCCTGTCATCGTGGGCGATACCGCGAAGGCCCTGGCGATGGGCAAGGCGCTCCTCGACGAGGGCATCTACGTCTCCGGCTTCGGCTACCCCGTCGTTCCCCACGGCCAGGCCCGCCTGCGCTGCCAGGTCTCCGCGGCCCACGAAACCACCGACCTCGACCGCGCCATCGAAGCCTTCCGCAAAGTCGGCAGGAAGTTCGAAGTCATCTAGCCCTGGCGCATCTCTCGTAGGGCCGGCACGACCGGGCGGGAGGGCCCCTCTCTACGACACGACAAGGAACCGAGGAATCCTCGGGCGCATATGGGAGCGCCCTCACGGTGTCTCGATTCACCAGGATGTGAGGGCGGGTGGGTGGCGACGCACGAGGCCCCACCGCCAGCGCGCAGGGCCGGCGTAAGAGGCGATCGTCAGCGAACCCGTTTCACCGGCCCGAGCACTGCCGGGGGGTGTGCGGCGCCAGGACCCGCCCGCCCGACCTTTTCGCCAACCCCGCAAGGAGCCCGACCGGGCGGGAGGGGCCGAGCCCTCCCCGCGACACCGGGAACGCCGAGGGTCAGGACTCGAGTTTCTTGCGGGCGTTGCTGACGAGGAGGTAGCAGAGGACGGCGAAGACGGCGGCGCCGAGGATTCCGCCGCTCACCAGGCCGTTCTTGACGTCGGGATAGAAACGGTTTCCGAGGTCGAGGACCTCGAGCAGGGTCGGTTTCTCCATGTGGAGGAAGAAGTCGCCGATGAAGGCGACGAGCGCGATCAACACTCCTCCCAGGGAGCCGCCCGCGACGAGGCCCGTCGAATAGAGCATCCCCGAAGACAGCTCGCTCTCTTCCTTCCGGTGGGAGAGGCGG
>DATFWF010000013.1:0-3083 GCA_035259605.1 Thermoanaerobaculia bacterium | reverse complement strand
ATCGCGATCCCGGACCGAGTGGACATGGCGCTTCTCCCTCTTGACTCAAGCGAGAACGGCCCGCCCGGGGGGTCATCGGAGGCCGGTAAGATCCCGGGCAATGGCCGCCGGATCGGAGTGGGTCGCCGGGAAGACCGTGCTGGTCACGGGAGCGACCGGCGGCATCGGCCTCGAAACCGCGCGGATCCTCGCCCGGAAGGGAGCGCGGGTCGTCGTCGGAGCCAGGGACCCGGTCCGGGGCCGGGCCGCCGTCGAGGAGATCGTCCGGGCGGGAGGGCACGCCGATCTCCTCGAGATCGACATGCTCTCCTTCGAATCCGTCCGGAAGGCCGCGCCCGCCTGGAAGGGACGGGCCCTCGACGTGCTCATCAACAACGCCGGGATCGTCGTTCGAGAGAGGCAGCTCACGGCCGACGGCCACGAACGGACATGGCAGACGAACTTCCTCTCGCACTTTCTCCTGACGAGGCTGCTGCTTCCGTCGCTGCGGGCCGCCCCTTCGCCGCGAATCGTCAACGTCAGCTCGGAGGCCCACCGCTCGGGAAGGATGAAGTGGGAGGACCTGGAGCTCGAGCAGGGTTACCGCGGCTTCTTCGCTTACGCGAACACGAAGCTCGCCCAGGTGCTCTTCACGCGCGAGCTGGCACGCCGAGAGCCCGGGATCGCCGTCAACGCGCTCCACCCCGGGGCGATCGCGACGGGGATCTGGCGCGCCGCTCCCGCCTTCGCCCGCGCGATCCTGAACGTCGTCCTTCCGCCGCCGGAGAAAGGCGCCCGGCCGGTCGTCCGCGTCGCCTCCGATCCCGCGCTCGAGGGAGTGACCGGCCGTTACGTCAACAAGCTGAAGGAAGTCGCGCCGAGCCCCGCGGGCTCCAGTGACCATGATGCGGCCAGGCTCTGGAAGATCGCCGAGGAGTCCGTGGGCCCGATCCCGTGAACCGCCTCGCCTACGCGGCGGCGAGCTGGCGGAGCCTCACCAACGCGAGTCCTTCAAGCGAGATTTCTGGATCCGCGAGTACCTGAAGAAACGGAAGTCGTCGTCCGTCGTGATCCCGGCGGCGCCGTCAACGGGCGGTTGCCGCCAGGGGAGATGACGGCTTCTCCCGCCGCGGCCGCTCGACGGCGACGAAGTCGAAACCTCGGAGAGGGCGAAAACGATGTCCCTGGCCGACTGGAAACGGTCGTCCGGTTGCTTCTCCAGGCAATGCCGCACGACACGGTCCACTGCGGGCGGGACATCCCGGTTCGAACCGGACAGCTCGACGGGCTGTCCGCGTCGGCGGAGAAAGCGGGCGGCAGGACCTTGATCGCGACGTCGCGCTTTAACCGCGGGTCCCGCGCCCGGTAAACCTCTCCCATCCCGCCCGCGCCGAGCGGGGCGAGGATCTCGTAGGGCCCGAGCCGGCTGCCCGTCGAGAGTCCCAAGATGGAGAAATTCTATTGCGCGATCAGGAGGTCGCCGCGACCTCCGAGAGGTACTCGACGAAGGAGCGGACCGCTCCGTCGAAGCCCTGGACCTTCGGGTTGGCGGACTCGACGATGTAGTACTCGTCGGGAGCGTGGGCCCCGGACCCGTGCCCCAGGCCGAAGTGGCCGGCCGGCAGCTTCAACGGCTCGCCCGTTAAGACGTAGCCCGGCCAGGAGCCCGCGTTGCGAGGCCAGAGGATCGGGTCGATCCCCGCCCGCTTGTAGACGGAGGTCTGAGCGCGAATGACGGCGGCGTTGGCCGGAGTGCTCGTCGGGTCGTACCCCCCGGTCATCTTCACCTCGATGTCGCCGTAGCCCTTGTTGGCGAGGTGCTTCTGAAGCGCGGCGAGCGCTTCGGAGGCCTTCATGTCGGGCACGAGCCGCAGGTCGAGCTTGGCGACCGCCTTGTGCGGAAGGATCGTCTTGCCTCCCGGCCCGGTGTAGCCGCCGACGAGCCCCTCGATGTTGACGGTCGGCTGCGAGACCAGCCGCTCGAGCGAATCGAGAAAGCTCACGTCGTTGATCCAGCGCGAGACGCCCATGGATTTCTTGAGCACCGCCTCGTCGAGCCGCCTGGCCCCCTCGGCGACCATCGCCTTCTCCGCGGCCGAGATCGGGCGGACGTGGTCCAGGTAGCCCTCGATCGCGATCGTGTTCCCGTCGGGGCCGACGAGCGTGTTGAGCGCCTGGACGAGGTGCCAGGCCGGGCTGTCGAGCCGCGCCCTGTTGGAGGAGTGGGTGTCGACCTTCGGCCCGCGGCCCCACTTCTCTCCCGACGAGGTCAGCTCGAGCTCCACGACGCCCTTGGCGCCGAGCGTCATCATGACGTTGCCGTCGAGACCCTGCGACGCCGACGGCATGAAGACCCCGATGCATCGCGAGAGAGCCGCCTGGATCTCGGGCCGCCGGACGATCTGCGGGAAGTGCGGCGAGCCGATCTCCTCTTCCCCCTCCGCGACGAAGACGAGGTTGACCGGGAGCTTCTGGTTGGCGGCGCGGTAGGCGTGCAGCGCGGCGAGGAACGCCGCCTCGGGCCCCTTCTGGTTGACGGCGCCGCGCCCGACGATGCATTTCCCGATGCCCGGCTTATCCACGATCGCGGCGTCCCACGGCGGCGAGGACCATTCCGACGGGTCCACCTGCTTGACGTCGTACATGAAGTAGATGGCGAGGCTCTTCGGCGCGCCGGCGTCGAGCGTGGCGAAGACGCCCGGCTGCCCGTCGGTCGAGACTTTCTCCGCGCGCTGGAACCCGGCGTCCTTGAGCAGCCGGATCATCAGGTCGCAGCCCTCCGTCATCCCGCGGTTCTCCGCGGCGATTGAGGGCTGGTGGATCCATTCCTGCAAACGCTTGATCGCCTCGTCGTGCCTCTTGTCCGCTTGGGCCAGGACCGGCGAAAGCGCCGGCGGCGGGGGCGAGGCGGCGGCTCTCAGACTCTTCGGCAGCGCGAGCGTCGCGGCCCCGGCGGCCGCGCCCTGGAGAAAATCTCTTCTGTTCATGGCGCGGAGTCTAGCAATAGCCCGTTATGACCGGGCGGGAGGGCAAGCCCCTCCCCTACGGCACGAAGACCAAGAACCCTTCGAAGCCATAGCGGTCGTTATGCTCGCGGCGGGAGG
>DATFWF010000012.1:0-17637 GCA_035259605.1 Thermoanaerobaculia bacterium | reverse complement strand
AGAGGTCCGAGGCCGCCGGGGAAGTCCGGCTGGCGCGGAACATCGAAAGCGCCGCCTCGAACTCCGACGCCGAGCGGCGGCATTCCGCGCAGTGGGCTCGATGGGATTCGAAGTGCGCCCGCTCCGCCGCGGCCAGCTCCCCGTCGTGAAGGCGGGAGAGGAACTCGGCGGAGCGCGCCGGATGGTTGTTGCTGTCTTTCATACGATGATCTTTCCGGAATCCATCAGGGGTGTCAGGATGACTTTGAGCTGCCCGCGCCCCCGCGAGATTCTCGATTTGACGGTCCCGACGGGCAGGTCGAGAGACGCCGCGATCTCCTCGTAACTCCATTCCTCCAGGTCTCTCAGAACGACCGGCATCCGAAACTCCGCCGGCAGCAGCTTCAGGGCCTCCGCCACGAACCGCCGCGCTTCGCCGGCCGTCGCGTCCTCCTCCGGTCCCCGCGCGTCGCCGGCCGGCTCGGGGCTTTCCGGCGCGTCGGTCGAGCCCGCGAAGATCCTGCGGAACCTTCCGCGCGCGCGATAACGGTTCTTCACCGCGTTGTCCGCGATCGACGCCAGCCAGGCCCGGGGCGGCGCCTCGCCGCGGAAGCGCGCCAGCCCGCGATACGCCTTCAGGAAGACTTCCTGCGCCATGTCGTCGGCCTCCTGCTCGCCGACGGCCCGGGCCATCCAGCGGTGGACGGCCGCGGTGTGGCGCCTCACGAACTCCCCGAAGGCGTCTTCCTCCCCCTCCTGGGCGAGGAGGATCAGCTCTTCGTCGGGCAGCTCCGTCAGGCTCGAGTGCAGGTCGCGTCGCCTCGTCGGGGTTGGCGGCGCGATTCTAGCTTCCCCCGGCGGGGGACCTTGCGGTCCCCCGAGCCCCCTCGCCCTCCCTCCGCTACTTCCGGCGGTCCGGGTCGGGAGCGTACTCGCGCTCGAAGCCGCGTCCCCGGTCTCGGGCATACAGGTCTCCCTCGCCGGAAAGAACTCCCAGCCGAATCAACTCCCGGCGATATTCGTAACGCAGCGAGATCGAGGCGGCCGAAGCGGGGTCCTCGTCGAACTCGACCCACCGCACCGGGAAGCTCGTCCGTTCTCCGATTCCGGTGGCCGCGTAGCCCTCCAGGAGCGGAGCCTCGCCTCTCGCGGCAGCGCCGGCCTGCGCATCGGCCGAGGATTCCTGCCGGGCGGAAGGAGGCGAGTTGCCGGTCCGAGGTTCCTCCTGGCGCGAGTACGGCCTGGCTTCCCTCGTCGGCGGGTCAGGGGCCCGGACCTTCTCGCGGTAGAAAACGGCCTCGATCGTGCCGACGTTGCGCGTGTCGCCGATCCATTTCGCGTACGAGCGCTCCGTTTCGGTGAAGAAGAACTTCCGAGCGGTCTCGCCCGAGACCTGCCAGCCCGGGATCTCGACCGTCTGGTAGGGGGAAAGGACCCACTTGGTCGCCTTGAGTGCGGTCGTGCGCTTCGCGTCGATGACGTTCAACCCGTCCACCGACAGGGCGACGGCGATCCGCTCGGATGTCGGATTGTGAAGCCGGAGAGTGAAGCTTCGCCCGCGCAGGGCCTCGATGTACGTCTTGTCCCGAGACGGGTATTCGGCGGTCGGATGGCCGTCCACGATCACGGAGAGCTCGAAACGCTCCCGTTGGGCGGCGAAGAGCCCGAAGGCCGGGAAGAGAAGGGCGACGGCGGCGGCGAGGGTCGTTTTTCTGGACACGCTCGTTTTCCTCCGTTTTCCTGGGACACCGCAACGAATCCCCGGTTCCCGGCGTTGTAGGCTCTCGGCCGCACGGAAGATGGCTGAAGAACCGACCGAGCGGCACATCCTGGCGCTGGATGGGGGAGGCGTGCGGGGCGTCGTCACGCTCCACCTGATCGCCTCGCTCGAAGCGCACCTGGGGAAGCCGGCCTGCGAGTTCTTCGACATGTTCGCCGGGACCAGCACCGGGGCCATCATCGCCGCCCTCCTGGCGTTTCGCCGGATGAGCGCGGAAGAGGTCCTCGAGCTCTACCGGCGCCTGATTCCACGGGTCTTCCGGCCGGGGTGGAGAAAGCTCTTCCGGCCTTTCGTGCAGCGCATCTATTCGACCGACCTCGCGCTGGAGATCCTGGAGGAGTTCTTCGGGGACCAGCGTCTCGCGGACCTCGGGGCGCTCCGGCCCGGCAACCCCCAGGCGATCCTGCTGACGACGCACGACCTGGTCCGAAACGAGGAGATCTTCCTGTCGAACTACCCCTTCCAGACGGGCGCGGTCAACTACGGGCCGACCTGGACGGTCCGCGACGCGGTCGCCGCGAGCGCCTTCTCCGCGCCCTGGTACTTCGGGCCTTACCAGGGGAGGTTCATCGACGGCGGGATCTCGATCTTCAACACCCCGGCCCGGCAGGCCGCGATCGAGGCCCTGGACTTCTGCGCTTCTCCGGCCTTCGACCCGGGCCGGACCGTAGTCTGGAGCTTCGGCTCGGCGGCTTTCGCCTCCGAATTTCGTAAATGGTCAGCAGATGACTTGTTTCCGTGGCAGTGGGCGGCCAGGCTCTATTCCGACATCCAGAGCGACGCCGAGGCGGACCAGATCTTCGGCGCGATGCGGATGGCCCGGCAGCGCGAGATCCGGTTCCGCCGATACCAGGCGACGATCACGCCGGAGACGGTTTCGGCGCTTCGGGTTCCGGTTCCCACGCCGGACCTGCCGATCGAGCTCGACCGTGCCGACGCCCTGGAATTCCTGGATGACTTCGGGCGACGGCTCGCGGCCGGTATCGACTGGACGCGGCCCGAGGGGCAGATCCTCCGTCCCAACCGGACGGACCCTCTCGCCGATCCGGACCTCTGGAGATCCGCCGAGCCTCCTCCCGCTCACCCAGGGGGGTCGCCTTCCGCTCGCCTTTCCTGATAACCTACGCTCCTTCAGTGAATTGAAACGGAGGGTTGAAGACTTGAAGGGCCAGAGCTTGAAGGAGTGGAGCGCATGACTCGTCCCCTGAGGCTGGATTACCCCGGAGCCACCGCTCTCGTCACCGGGCGGGGGAAGGGCCGGAGCGCTGTGTTCCGCGATGCCGCCGATCGGAAGCGGTTTCTGTCGCTTCTCGGGACAGTAGCCGAGGAGGAGCGCTGGAGGATTCACGGATACGCCCTGCTGCGCGGGCGATATGAGCTGTTAGTCGAGATGCCGGTGGGAGGCCTCTCCCACGGGATGCGGTCTCTGACAGGGAGATACACCCAGTGGTACAACCGCCGGCACGGCCGCGATGGCGCGCTCTACGACTCGAGATTCAAGGCGATCTTCATGCAGAAAGACGTCTTTCTTCTCGATTTGTCACGGTATGTCGCATGGAGTCCTGTTCGCGAGGGTTTAGCGCGGAAGCCCGAGGCCTTTCCGTGGAGCCATGATCAGGCCATGTCGGGGAAAGCCCCGGCACCGGCCTGGCTCGAGACGGGATGGACCCTGTCGCGACTCGGCGGGGGAGCCTCCGGGCGCAAGGCCTGGGCGCGATTCGTCGCCGCGGGGAAGAGCGCGCCCTCTCCGCTCGAGAACGTACGCCGTCAGGCCTACCTCGGAGACAACCGGTTCGTCGAACGCGCGCAATCGCTGCTCTCTTCGCGCGATTCGGGACAGCGTGTCCAGAGGCGCCGGCGCGGAGCCGGGGACACTTCGCTCGCCCGCATCCAGAGGGTCGTCGCGGGAGAGTGGGGCGTCTCCGTCGCGCGCCTCCAGCGGCACGGCGGCGAGGCGAAGGTGGCCGGCCTCTACCTCGCCCGAAAGCTGACGCCCCTGTCCAACCGGGAGATCGGCGAAGCGTTCGGCGTGGGCGAGGCCCGGGTCTCCAGCGCCAAGCGCGAGGTCGAAGAGGGCGGGCGGCGAGGCCTCTTGAGCCGGCTCGAAAAGCTGCGCGGCCGCCTCTCCTCTGGACGCTGACCCGTCCTACAGGATGTTCTGCACGAAAGCGACCGCGGGGTCGTTGGTGCGGTTGTCCGCCGTGGCTCCATAGAGAAACAGGGTCCCGGAGACGACGTCCACGGTGATCGACTGATTGGCTCCGATGTCGACCCCGCCCAGAAACGACGCGACGTCGGTCTGCTGGAAGAAGTTGGCCGCGTAGGTCCGGGGGACCGTGCGCAACACGGTCCCGCTGGAATCCTTCACCGTGATGACGATCGACGCGCCGGTCGAGAGCGTCCGCACACCGATGTTCAGGCGGAATTGAAGCAGGTCGAAGGGAGAGAGGATGATTCCCCGCATCCCGGCCGAGAGTGCATCCGTCGGCCGGAAGGACTGCTCGGTGAAGCCCGCCGTCCCCAGGAGCCCTAGGTCGTTGTAGACGCGCACCGAGGCGAACGGAGTCGGCCCGCTCGCGACGACGACGTCCATGCTGCCGACTCCGGTCTGGCCCATCGTGGCCAGGGCGTCGCCCAGGAACGACGTCTGGCCCGGCGCCAGTGCGAACTGAAGCGACGGATCCGAGGAGCTGCCGGCCACGTTCTGCGGATGGAAGACGAGCTTGCCCGCCGCCGCGGTCGCTCCCGGGTTGTGGAGCTGAACCGCGACGCGGAAGTTCGCTCCCTGCTGGCCGGGGCTGGAGATAACGACCGGGATGATCGCGTCGGGCTCCTGTCCCGGCGTCACGCTGCCGGTCCCGCTCGCCTGCACCGCCAGTGTGCTGATCGGGGCGGTCGTTCCCGAGGAGATCGAGACGTTGGTGGAGATGTCGGCGCCGAAGGCGACGAGACCCGCCGACGCGCCGGGGTTCAAACCGACCGGGCTCCCGCAGTTGGCCACTCGGGCGATCCCGACGAGATCGCCGGCCTGCACCGGGACCGCGGGAGCGAGCGCCACCGCGTTGGAGGTGTTGGTGACGTTGAAGGGGCCCCGCTCCGAGAGGAAGACGAGCGTGTCTCCGTTGCGGCGGAAGAACTTGATCTTCACGGTCGTGGCGCACGGGGCGCTCGACCAGACGAAAGACGCCGAGGTCATCTGGCCCGTTCCCGTGGCCGGAAACGCCAGGTCCACCGCGGTCAGCGCGACCGGCGACGGGTTGAAGCCGAAGTTCACGCTGGACGGGATGCTTCCCGCCGTGATCGTCTGGGCCTGCGCGGCAGTCGCGCCGGTGGCCAGGAGAACGACAGCGGCGAGCAGGCGAATCGGGTGCTTGGACATCGGTACCTCCAGGATTGAATGAGGAGCGGGAGCCCCGGGCGGCGGACTTCCCGCGCCCCCGAGGCTTGCTCTGCCAGATCCATGCCGAAAGGGCCTACTTCGCGAAGACCTCTTCCACCGGTGTGATCCGGATGCTCTCCGCCTTGATCCCGAGCTTGCGGGACCCGATGACCTTGTCCTCCTCGAGGAGGGCCGGCGGCTTCTCCGCGTCGTACTTGATGGCCGAGGCTTCGTCGGAAGCGAGCCTGTCCTTCAGGCCCTTCGCGTCCTTCGTGATGATGACGACGGACAGGTCCGTGGCCGAAAGGTGCTTTCTTATCGCGGCGTTGACGTCTTCGAGCGTCAGCTTCTTCAGGGCCTCCCGCATGGCGCCCGTGAACTCGCCGATGCCGTACCACTTCGAATCCAGCGCGTAGCCGAGCTGCTGGTTCTGCGTGGCGGTCATGACGAAGACGTTCTTCATCAGGTAATCGCGCGTGCCTTCGAACTCCTCCTTCGACATGCCGTCGCGGATCAGCTTGTCGACCTCGAAGATCGCGATGCGCAGCGCCATGTGCGCGTTGACGGGAACGACCGGCCGGATCCAGACCTCGAAGATCTGGGCGCGGCGGGGAATGTTGGGGTCCGGAAAGAACTGGAACATCCCGCGGGGGAAGGCCTCGATGTAGGCGTAGTCGCCGTAGTTCATCCCGCGGACCTCGCGGATGCGCTGGTAGAGGTGCGAGACGGAGGAGCGGTGCTCGCCCAGCCACGCGCGGGCGACCGAGAGCGCCGCGAAGTCGGGATGCGAGCGGGTCACGGCGATCGGGAGGCCCAAGGAGATGGCCGTCGCGCGGGTCTCCTTCTCGAGGATCTCGACTTCGATCCCGGAGGGCCGCCGGCCGGCGATGTTCTGGGACGCGGCGAGCCCCATCCCGGCGGGAAGCCTGGCGATCTCGGTCTTGAGCGCCGCGAGCATCGGCTCGGGAGCGTCGCCGGAGACGCCGACCGTCAGCGCGCCGCGGGTGTAGCCGGAGCGGATGAAATTGCGGACGTCGTCGAGCGCGATCGCCTCGATCCCCGCCACCGTTCCCAGGACCGGATGCCCGTAGGGCGTGCCGGCGAAGATGTTCGTCTGCAGGCGCTCCTTGCCGAGCTCCTCCTCGTTGCTCGAGCGCAGGTCTTCCTTCAGGGCGTTCAACTGCGCGTCCTTGACGCGCTTGAAGTCGTCGTCCCGCAGGCCCGGGTCCGTCAGCATCGGAAGGACGATGTCGAGGAAGGCTTTCCAGTTGTCGCGGTGGATGGAGGCGGTGAACGTCGTGACTTCCTTGTCGGTCTGGGCGCGAAAGACTCCCGCCATCGGGAAGAGCGCCTTGTTGATCTCGTCGATGCGCCGCTCCTTCGAGCCCGCGTCGGCGATCATCGAGGCGGAGAGGGCCGCGAGGCCCTCCTTGCCCTTCGGGTCGTGTGCGGATCCGGCCGCGAAGACGAGCTTGACGTTGACCTGCGGGAGCGCGTTCTTCTGGAGAAGGACGTTCAAGGTTCCGGCTTCCGCCGCGGAAGGAACGGCCGGAGCGAGCGAGGCGAGGCCGGGCAGCAGCGCGACCTTCTCGGGCAGGGGGTCCTTCGACAGGGTCGTCACGACCATCCCCGAATCCACGAAGTACTTCTTCGCGACCGCCTGGACATCCGCCGGAGTGACCGAGCTGTAGACGTGGTACAGCCGGTTGAGAGTGTCCGCCGAGCGGCCGTAGCGGACGAAGCGCGCGAAGATGGCGGCGATGGTCTCCGTGTTGTCGAAGCGGCGGGCGAGGCCGTAGCGGGCGTTGGACTTCGCGTCGGCGAGCCTCCTGGCGTCGGCCGGCTCGGCCATCGCCTTCGCGTACGTCCTGAGGATCTCGTCGCGGACGTAGACGGCATCCTCGGCCTTCTTGACGCGGGCGTACACCGTCGAAAGGTCGGGGTCCTGGTGCCCGACGGCGTCGGCGAACATCTGGTCCACTTTCTGCTCGTCCTCGACGAGCTTCTTGTGGAGGTCCGAGGTCTCCCCGAAGTAGAGGTCGAAGAGGAGGTCCATCGCCGCGAAGTCCTTGTTCGTGTCGGAGAAGGCGGGGCCGTGGAACGCGGCCGTGACCCAGGGGAGTGTCGGGCTCGACCACGGGACGTGCGCGTAGACGGCCTTCTGCGCCGGCGGCTCCTGGGGGATCTCGACCGCGTAGTTTCCGCGCTTCCAGCCGGACCAGTACTTCTCGACGAGCGGGATGACCTCGGCCGGCTTGACGTCGCCGGCGACGATGATCGTGGTGTTCTCGGGTCGGTACCAGCGGGAGAAAAAGGTCTTCGAGTACTCGAGCTGGTTGGGCATGTCCTCGATGTCCTTGATGAAGCCCATCGTGGTGTGCTTGTAGGTGTGGGTGGTGAAGGCCTTCTCGTGCTGGACCTCGTCGAGCTTGAAGATCGGGGTCGCGCTGTTCTTGTTGTACTCGCCCAGGACCGCCCGCGCCTCGGTCTTGAACCCCTCGGGCGAGTAGTCCAGGTTCAGGAACCGGTCGGCCTCGACCTTGAGCATCAGATCGAGGTCCTCCTTGGAGAAGGTCGTGTGGTAGTTCGTGAAGTCGTTGGTGGTGTAGGCGTTCTGGCGGGCGCCGACCTTCGTCAGGATCTCCTGGTACTTCTCGGGCGGGTAGGCCTTCGTCCCGCGGAACATCATGTGCTCGAAGAAATGGGCGAAACCCGACTTGCCGGGCTCGACCTCGTTGCGGGATCCGGTCTGGACCGGGATCTGGATCGAGACGATATTGGGGAAACCCGTCTGGACGACGATGATCTTCAGCCCGTTGCCGAGGGTCTTCTCGGTGACCGGGAAGGGGAAAATTTCCCCGGCCGCGGCAGGCGCGGCGGCGGCCGCCGGCTTCCGGGGGGCGGCCTTGGGAGCGGCTTTCGTCGAACTCTTCTTTTGGGCCATGGCAACGGCCGGCGCGAGGGCCAGCAGAATAACGATTAGAGCGCGAAATCGCGTCATGAATTCTCCTCTCCGATGCTCAAACCTGCGGATTCTATCTTCGTGATGGTAAACGAGAACCCGGCCCATCCCCGGGTCCTCCGGCCGGGGTTGAAAGACCCTTGACTTTGGTAGCAGGCGGGGTTCTCATACATGCATCTTTCTTTGCCCGGCTGCCACCGGGTTTTGATTTTTTTTCAGCGAAAGGAGAAACTCCCATGACGTCTGCCCAACTCCCGGCCCGAGCCCCGGAACGTCTGCCCGAACCGCCAACTCAACCTCGCGCAAGCTGGCCTCGTCCGGCAAGAAAGCCGGCCCGTTTCGTCATCAAAGTCATCGGCCAGGTTCCGTTTTAAAGAGAGCCGGATCCCCGGAGGTAGAATCGGTTGTTCAGAAACAAAACCCGATGACGATCGTCAAAGTCAACCGATGACGGGAAGAGTCCTCCATTTTCGTCGTCCGCCGACTTTGTCCGTGGAAAGTCATGCCGCGGCGTGCAAGGTCCTCGAAACGCCGCTCGAGGAGCGCGAGTCGAAGGCTGCCGAGCTCTCGCTCGAGTCACCCGACGTTCTGCTCGCGGTCTGTGACCTTCTCCGGGAGCAGGGGGAAACCTCTCCGCGCACCGTTCGGCTCGAAGCCCGGTTTCTCTACGAGTTCCTGAACAAGAACGAGCGCCGGATCGGGCTCTTCGACGAGCGTCATTACTTCCTCGGTGAGACGGCGCTCCTGGCGGGTGCCGCCTGCCGGATGCTCTTCCGGCGGACGGAAGCCGGGAGATGGCTGGACCGTGCCGACTCCGCCTTCCGCCACACGATCAACGCGATCGCGGACTGGTCCAGGGTCAGCTACCAGCGATTGGCGTTGAAGCTCGAGGAGCGCGAATTTGAGGAAGTCCTCGAGCTCGTTCCGTCGCTGATCGCGAACTTCCGGAAGCTCGGGATGGCGGAGGACGCCCTCAAGACGAGGTTTCTCGAAGGCGTGGCGCTCATCAACACGGATCGGCTGTCCGAGGCCGCGAACGTCTTTCGGGCCATCTGCGAGGAGGCTCGGAAATCCAAGAACGAGAAGCTCCTCGCCATCGCCACGAACAACCTCGTTCAGATCCACGGATTGCTGGGCCAATCCGGCGACGCCCTGGCGGACGCCGAGGAGACCCTCCTGGTCTTTCGGCGCCTGGACAACCGCGTCGGGATCGCGAAGCTCCAGTGGGGCATCGGAACTCTCTTCCGGACTCAGGGTCAGATCTCCGCGGCGATCGAGGCGTACCGTTCGGCCCTGGCGGAGTTCGCCGACATCGGGATGCGCTCGGACGTCGCCGCACTGCACCTGATTCTCGGAGACCTGCTGCTCGATGCCGGCCAGGAGACGGCGGCGACGATCGAGATCCTCGCCGCGCTCCCGATCATCGAGGAAGAGAGAATGGTTCCCGAGGGATTGGCCGCTCTTTCGCTTCTTCGCGAGTCCATCCGCCAGCGCCAGATCAACCGTCAGGCCCTCCGCGATCTCCACGGGTACTTCGAGGAAATCCAGCAATAACGGTTTCCCGCGGGAACGGGCGTCGCCGCGTTAGCATCGTCCGATGCCGCGAGTGTTGCTCCTCTTGCCGACGAGGAGCTATCGGATTCCGGATTTCCTGGAGGCGGCGGGGAAGCTGGGGGTCGAGGTCACGGTGGCGTCGGAGGAGGCCAGCGCGGTCGAGGGGCTCCATCCCGAGGGACTGCTGACGCTCGATTTTCGGGACCCGGCGGGGGCGGCGCGGCGAGCGGCGGAATTCGCGGGGAAGCATCCGATCCGGGCGGTCGTGGGGGTGGATGAGGACACCGCGGTCGCCGCCGCGGTAATCGCGAGGGAGCTCGGGCTGCCGAGCAATCCCGTCCAGGCCGTCGCCGCGGCGCGGCACAAGCCGACGATGCGCGGGCTCCTCGCCGAGGCCGGCGTGCCGTCTCCCGCGAGCCGGGTGTTCGACCGGCGCTCGGAGGG
Source organism: Thermoanaerobaculia bacterium (assembly GCA_035259605.1). Taxonomy (GTDB): domain Bacteria; phylum Acidobacteriota; class Thermoanaerobaculia; order UBA5066; family Gp7-AA6; genus JAWOLE01. The sequence continues at coordinate 7,539 of DATFWF010000012.1, read as the reverse complement.
ACCGGAGTCGGCTTCGAAGCAGGTCCGGTTCCCCTGCGTCCTTAAGCCGACGTTCCTCGCGGCAAGCCGAGGGGTGATCCGGGCCGACGGCCGGGAGGAGTTCGCCGCCGCGTGGCGGCGGATCGAGGCGATTCTGGAGGAGCCGGAGGTGGCCGCGAAGGGAGGCGACGCCGCCGGCGAGATCCTGGTCGAGGACTTCGTCGAGGGGCGCGAGGTCGCGCTCGAAGGATTGCTGCGCGAAGGGGAGCTGAAAGTCCTCGCGCTGTTCGACAAGCCGGATCCGCTCGACGGCCCGTTCTTCGAGGAGACGATCTACGTCACGCCGTCCCGGCTTTCGGTGGAGATCCAGGAGCGCGTCGCGCAGGTCGCGTCGCACGGGGCGCTCGCTTTGGGCCTGCGGGATGGGCCGGTACACGCCGAGCTGCGCGTCCACGCCGGCGGCGCGTGGCTGATCGAGATCGCGGCCCGCTCGATCGGGGGGCTCTGCTCGAGGACGCTACGGTTCGGCACCGGGATGTCGCTGGAGGAAGTGATCCTCCGGCACGCGCTCCGGATGGAGATGCCCGAGCCGGAGCGGGAGAAGCGCGCGGCCGGCGTCATGATGATTCCGATTCCCGGTGCGGGAGTCCTCGAGGAAGTCCGGGGGCTGGAGGAGGCCCGCGCCGTCGCCGGCGTCGAGGACATCACGATCTCGATTCACCGAGGCCAGCGCGTGGTCCCGCTGCCGGAAGGCTCCCGCTACCTCGGGTTCCTCTTCAGCCGCGCCGAGTCGCCCGAGCGCGCGGAAGAGGCGCTTCGCCAGGCGCACTCGCGCCTGCGGTTCGTCATCTCGGACTCGACTGAGAGCCAGGCGGAAGGGGTCGGTCCCCCGCGCGGATGATCACCGGCTCGGGTTGGCGTCACGCGGCTCGTTGGAGAAGATCCCTCGCTGCGCTCGGGATGACAGCGCGGGCGTTACCGCTCGCGCTGTCACTTGGCGGGCGAATAGTAAGGATTCCTTCCGGCGGCGTGGTCGGTGGTGTCGAGGATCTCTCCGACCCGGGGGACCAGGTCGCGGATCGCCTTCTCGATTCCCTGCTTCAGCGTGACGTCGGCGGCGCCGCAGCCCTGGCAGCCGCCTCCCAGGCGGAGGTAGACGTTGTTCCGGCGCACGTCGATCAACTCGACGTAGCCTCCGTGCGAGGCGACCGCCGGGTTGATCTCCCGCTCGAGCAGATCGCCGATCGCCCACTTCAGGTCCTTCTCCGAGGGGATGTCGTCGAAATAGCTCGCCGGGACGATCGGCTCGCCCGACCGGATGTGCTTGCGGATGACGTTGCCGATCCCGAGCGCCGGCCAGTCGACGGGATGGAAGGAGCTGACCGTCACCGCGTTGTCGGCGATGAGGACCGATTCGATTCCGGGCAGCGACAGGAGATCTGAGGCGAGCGGCGAGAGGCGCGCGTCCTCGGGATTGGCGAAGAAGGCGGACTCGTCCTTCAACAGCGGACGGTCCACGGCGAATTTGCACCGGTCGCCCCCGGTGGAAGGCTCCCCGGTGATCTTGATCTCGTCCATCGCCGTTCAGTATACCGGGCAGAGCCCCTCCATCCGGGACGGCCGAGCACGCAGCCGGCCACGGATCCTGAGATGATAGCGGGGGATCCAACCCCGTCCGGCAGCCCCTCAGAATCAGAAAATGCCCCGACGACCGCGTAGCCGGCTCTCGAAGCGCGCTGTAGAAGCGATGGTCGCAATCATCGTGGCGAGCATCGTCTGCCTTCTCTCGGGCCCCTATCTCTACCGGCTGTACAGGCGCGAGCGCCTGCGCATGGCCGCTCAGGAGATCTCGACGATGGTCCTGGCCGCGCGGCTGGCCTCCCTGAAGTTCAACGAGCAGATCGTCCTCTGGATCGATCCGGCCGGCCATGTCGCGACGGCATGGGCCGACCGCCCTCCGTACAACTTCCGCCAGGATCCCGGAGAACGAACTCTCCTCCGGTTCCGCCTGCGGTCCGGCGTTCACCTTCGCTACTCGCCCGGCGGCGCCGTCAACGGTCCCGGCGCGGTCTCCTTCGACGGCTACGAGGGCGACCCCGAGCTCGCCGACCGCCTCGTCTTCCGCCCGGATGGAACCCTCTTTCCTGCCCAGAGCGCCAACAGCAAGCCCCCGCGGCGTCCGGCCAGGGTCACCGCGAGGGTCCCCTTCGGCTCGATCGACTGCAATCCCGACAACTCCTGCCGGGGCGTCTACATCAGCGACCGCCCCGACGGCGGGAAGGAGGAAAGACGCAACACCTTCCGCATCAGCGTCAACGACTTCGGTCCGACGGGCCGCGTCACGATCCTCAAGTGGCTTCCGGAGTCCGAGGGCGGCAACCCCGGGGAAACCAACTACGTGCCACCGCCGTGGAAATGGGCGGACTGATCCATGGCTGAGCGGGTTCGCGAGCACGTCGAGCGGAAGCAGTACGACCGCCGGACGGGCACAGCCTTCCTTTCGCTGGTCGCGGCGACCAACGTCCTCCCGTGGATGGAGCTGCTTCTGGGAGAGACGGCGACCTTCGAGCCGCTCGCGGCCTCGGAGGTCCGGGTCGCTGTCGGAACCTGCCTGCTGGCCTTCCTTCTTCTTCTCGGGGCGTGGTTCTCCGGACGCTACCGGCGGATTCCCGAAACACCGAGGATCCGGAGGCCACGGAGGGCCGGTTTGCAGCTCTCCATCGCCGCGGCCGCCGCGAACCTGATCCTGGCGGGGGCCATCCGGTACCTGGGGGACTCGAGTCTCCACGGCTGGCCGGGGAGGCTCGCGATCGTCTCCGCCGCCTGGTACCTCGTCGTTCTTCCGATCGAAGTGGCCGCGGGTCTCGCCCTTGGCCGCGCGGGTCGGATGCCCGGGCGGAGGAACGAGGCGGTCCCGCTATAATCCGCCCCCGCAATGACCAAAAAGATTACACGCAAGGAATTGAAGCGCAACGAGCTCGTCGAGACGATGGGCAAGACGGTGGACTATGTCTCGCACCATCGCCGCGGCGTGACCGAGGCGGCCGTGGCCGGCGCCGTCGCGCTCGCCCTGGCCGCCGGATTCTTCCTCTTCCGAGCCTGGCGCGAAGGCCAGGCCGGAAACGAGCTGTCGGCCGGGCTGGCCGCGCTGGACGTCCCGATCGCCGGGACCCCCGCGGCTGCCGGAGCGCAGAAAACGTTTTCGAGCGACGCCGAGAGGGAGAAGGCGGCTCTCGGGCACCTGCAGAAAGCGGCGGGACATTCCTCGACGGCCGCGGGCCGCGCCGCGGGCCTGATCCTCGCCGCGCGCACCCCGTCCGCCACGTCGGCCGAGACGTTCTCCAGGACGGCTCGCGAGGGGAAGGCGGAGGTCGCGGCCTCGGCGGAGCTCGACGCGGCGCGGCTGCTCGCCTCGCAGGGGAAGAAGACGGAGGCGATCGAGCGCTTGAAGCGCGCGATCGAGTCGCCGGCGTCTCCGGCCCCCAAGGACGCCCTGCTCTTCGCGCTTGGAGAGATCTACGAAGACGCCGGCTCGGCCTCGGACGCGAAGGCGACTTTCCAGCGGCTCGTCAGCGACTATCCGAACTCTCCCTACCGCAACGACGCCCGGCAGAAGATCCCCGGGTCGTAATGCGTCGGGAGTCGGCAATCGTCAATCGGGAATCGACCGATAGCCGAAGCCGTCTCCTCGATTCCCGTTTTCCGATTTCCGGTTTCCGGCTCCGATGACCAGGAGAGCGGTCATCCTCGTCTGCGACGGCCTCGGGGTCGGCGCGGCCCCGGACGCCGACACCTACGGAGACGCGGGGAGCAACACCCTCGCGCACGTCCTCGACAGGCATCCGACGCCGCTTCCGAACCTCGAGAAGCTCGGCCTGCTCTCCCTCGTCGGAAAAGGGCGGGCCGCGGGGTGCCGCGGCAAGGCGATGGAGCTTTCCGCCGGCAAGGACACGACGACCGGCCACTGGGAAATGATGGGCCTCGTCGTCGAGCAACCGTTTCCGCTCTATCCCGACGGTTTTCCCCGGGAGATCGTGGAGCCCTTCGAGCGCTACGCCGGGAAGAAGGTCCTCGGCAACAAGGCGGCCTCCGGAACGGAGATCTTGAAGGACCTGGGGCCCGAGCATCTGGCGACGGGGTCGCCGATCCTCTACACGTCGGGCGACTCGGTCTTTCAGGTCGCCGCTCACGAGGACGTCTGGCCGCCCGAGAAGCTCTGGGAGCTCTGCCGGTACGCGCGCGGGATCCTGACCGGAAATCACGCGGTCGGGCGAGTCATCGCCCGCCCTTTCACGGGCCCGCCAGGAGCGTTCGTCCGCACCGCCAACCGGCGCGACTTCACCGTCGAGCCTCTCGGGGAGACCTGGCTCGATCGCGTCGTCGCGGCCGGAAAGTCGGTCTTCGGGGTCGGGAAGATCGTGGACATTTTTTCGGGGCGCGGAATCTCCGACTCGGTCCACACCGGCTCCGACGCCGAGGGGATGCGCGTGACCGCGCAGGCGCTGCGCGGCGGGCGTTCCGACGTCGTCTTCACCAACCTCGTGGACTTCGACAGCAAGTACGGCCACCGAAACGATCCGGCCGGCTACGCGAAGAACCTCGCCTCGCTCGACGCCCTGATCCCGGACCTCCTTGCGGCGATGGAGCCGGAGGACCTCCTCATCGTGACCGCGGACCACGGCTGCGAGGCGACCGACGCCTCGACCGACCACACGCGCGAATACGTTCCGCTGCTCGCCGCGGGAGGCCCGGCCGGCGGCGAGCGCGACCTGGGCATCCGGCGAGGGTTCGCCGACCTCGCCGCGACGGCGGGAGAGTGGATGGGAGTCCCGTCCCCCCGCGGCGAAAGCTTCCTCTGATCCACCTCCTCCTGCTGCTCTCCCTGGCCTGCTGGGCGGTTTGCCTGGCCAACGTGATCGTCAACCTCCTCGTCACGCCTCGCCTCTCCCGGAGCGCGGCGCCCGTCGGCGCAGCGGCGCCCCGGGTGTCGATCGTCGTTCCCGCGCGCGACGAGGAGCGGGAGATCGGCGCGGCGGTCGGCTCGCTTCTTTCGCAGGACTATCCCGACTACGAGGTCATCGTCGTCAACGACCGCTCCACCGACCGGACGGGGGAGATCCTCGCGGCGCTGCCGGATCCTCAACGGCGGCTGCGCGTCGTCGCCGGCTCCGAGCCGCCGTCCGGGTGGCTCGGAAAGCCCCACGCCCTGGCCCTGGGCGCTCGCGAGGCGACCGGGGAGCTCCTCCTCTTCGTGGACGCCGACGTCCACTACCATCCCCTCGCCCTCGCGCAAGCCGCGGCGACGATTCGGGAGCTCCAGGCGGACTTTCTCTGCCTGTTGCCGCGCCTGGAAGGCCGCGGCTTCTGGGAAAACGTCCTGATGCCGTACGTCATCGGATCCTTCTTCCTGGGCACGGGCTTTCTGGCCAACACCGACTGGCCGCGCTGGTTCGCGGTCGGCGGCGGCGCGGGCAACCTGATCCGCCGGGAGGCCTACGACCGCCTCGGAGGGCACGAGGCGTTGAAAAACTCGGTCGTGGACGACGTGCGCCTGGCCTTCGCGGCGCGCGCCGCCGGTTTCCGCACGCGGGCCGCGCGCGCCGAGGACCGCGTCTGCGTCCGGATGTACCGCGGGTTCCGGGAGGTCTGGAACGGGTTCTCCAAGAACACCGCCTACGTCTTCAACGGCCTCGTGGGGGTGCTTCTGCTCCTCCTGACGGCCGTCCTGTTCGCCACCGCGATCCTGCCGCCGGCCGTGCTCCTCGCCGCCGCCGCGGGGATTCCGGTGCCCCGTGCGGACATCGGGATCGCCGCCGGCGCCGCGGGACTGCTCCTGGCCGCCCGCGTCCTGCTGGCCCTCGCGCTTCGCGATCCGGTGTGGCCCGCGCTCTTCCACCCTTTCATGGCGGTGGCGTGGGCAGGTATGATCGGCCGCTCTCTCTACTATCGAATCGTTCGGCGGACACTGACCTGGCGGGGCCGGGAGTTCGACGCGCGCGCCGCGCGCTTTTGAGAGCGGGGAGGAAGGATGCGCTGGATCGGCCTCGTCGGGATGGTCGTCATCGTGGGGGTCGCGCTACTCCTGTCGCGCAACCGGGCCGCGATCCGATGGAGGACGATCGGCTGGGCGTTCCTGCTCCAGCTCGCCTTCGCCGCGGTCGTCCTCTACTGGGACAAGGGGAAGGAGGGGCTCGAGGCGTTCTCCAACAAGGTCTCGAGCGCGATCGGCTACGCGGACAAGGGCTCGTCCTTCCTCTTCGGCTGGCTCGCCGGGCCGATGGACGACCTCGGCGCGAAGACGGGAGTGCCGCTGCGCGGCTTCATCTTCGCCTTCAAGGTCCTCCCGATCATCATCTTCATCTGCGCGTTCTTCTCGCTGCTCTACTACTTCGGCGTCATCCAGGTCCTGGTCAAGGCGATGGCCTGGGTGATGCAGAAGACGATGCGGGTCTCCGGCGCGGAGGCGCTCTGCGTCGCCGCCAACGTCTTCATCGGCCAGACGGAGGCCCCGGTCCTGATCGCGCCCTACATCCCGTCGATGACGACCTCGGAGCTGCTGACGATGATGACGGGCGGGATGGCGCACGTCTCGGGTGCCGTCATGCTGGCCTACGTGACGATGGGCGCGCCGCTGAAGTACCTGATCACGGCGTCGGTCATGGCCGCGCCGGGAACCTTCCTGATCGCCAAGATCCTGTGGCCCGAGACCGAGGTCCCGACGACCATGGGGACCGTCAAGATGCAGGTCGAGAAGACCAGCGCCAACTTCATCGACGCGACCGCCAGCGGCGCGACGCAGGGGATGACGCTCGTCCTGAACATCTCGGCGATGCTGATCGCCTTCGTCGCGCTGATCGCGATGTTCAACGGCTTCCTCGGCTGGGTCGGGCACTTCTGGGGGAACCCGGAGTTCTCCCTGCAGACGATCTTCGGCTGGGTCCTGGGCCCGCTCGCGATCCTGCTCGGCGCCCCGAAGGAGGACGCCGCGATCGTCGGGAACCTCATCGCCAACAAGACCGTCATCAACGAGTTCTTCGCCTTCTCGATGATGAAGGACGTCGTCGGGCAGCTCTCGGAGAAGGGGAAGCTGATCGCGACCTTCGCGCTCTGCGGGTTCGCCAATTTCTCCTCGATCGGCATCCAGATCGGCGGCATCGGCGGCCTCGCTCCGACGCGCAAGTCCGACCTGGCCAGGCTGGGCTTCCGGGCGCTGCTCGCCGGGTCGCTCGTTTCGTTCATGACGGCGGCGATCGCCGGCCTGATCTGGGAGCTGGGGGTCATCAAGTGAGCGAGGCGGCCGTGCTGGCACGGATCGACCAGGCCGCCGACGCGATCCGGAAGAAGGCAAGGTCTCAGCCGAAGGTCGGCCTGGTCCTCGGGTCCGGCCTGGGCGCGTTCGCGGGGGAGCTGGCATCCCGGGTAGCGATCCCCTTCGGCGAGATCGCGAACTTCCCGGTTTCGAGCGGAGTGGTCGGCCACGCGGGCGAGGTCGTTCTCGGAAGCGTCGGAGCGACTCCGGTGGTCGTCCTTTCGGGGCGGATCCACTACTACGAGGGCCGG
>DATFWF010000011.1:0-56798 GCA_035259605.1 Thermoanaerobaculia bacterium | reverse complement strand
CGCCGGCGGTCAAGTTCGCCTCGGGCTTCGCGTGAATCGTGACGGTCTCCCCGGCCAGGTCGAGCGATCCCGCCGACGCGGGCGCCGACCCCTCCGGAAAGACGATCCGGTTGCCTTTCTTCCCGCCGCCGAAACGGTTCTCTCCCTGTTCGAGCCAGAAGAGACCGACCAGCGTGAGCCAGCCGTCGTCCTTCTTCAGGCTCGCCATCCTCCTCGCGCGCCAGCTCTCGATCTCGGCCCGGTGCGCGTCGGGGGAAGGACCCGCGGCGAACAGCGCCGCGAAGAGGAGGCCGCCCAGGATCACGAGGTCAGGAAGCAGCGCGCTCGAGGCCGGCGAGCTGCTCGGCCCGGGCGAGGTTGGCGCGGGCGATCTCGAAGTTCCCGTCCAGGTCGATCGCCTTCTGGAAGGCCTGGACTGCGCCGGCGTAGTTGCCGCGCTTCGTGCGCGCCACGCCGAGATTGTTCCAGAGAGAGGCGCCCTTGGGGTCCGTCTCGACTGCCTTGACGAGGACCGTCTCGGCCTCCTCCGGCTTGCCGGCCTCGATCAGGACGACGGAGAGGCCGCTCGCCGCCTCCTCGCTCGAGGGATCGATCTGGCAGGCGGAGCGGTAGGCCGACGCCGCCTCGTCGAAGCGCTTCTGATCCCTGAGGAGATGGCCGAGCGCGATCGAGACCTCGGCATCCCTCGGCGAGAGGCGCGCGGCCTCGGCGAGCTCTCGCTCGGCCTCCTTGACCATCCCTTTCTTGCGATAAGCCCGTCCAAGATTCGCGTGAAAGACCGCCGTCTGCGGCGAGAGGCGGACCGCCTCGGAGAGCTGCTCGACGGCCGCGTCGTTCTCGTCGGCGCGCGAGAGGAAGACCCCGTAGTCGTTGCGCGCGGCCGCGTCGGTCGGATCGGTCTCGACGGCCCGGCCGAAGGCGATGCGCGCCGAGGGTCTCTCCTTCAGCTCCTCCATCGAGCGGCCCAGGCCCAGCGCCGCGGGAACACTCTTGCCGTTCAATTCCAGCGCGCGCCGATAGTGACTGGCCGCCGTGCTCCACTTCCTCTGCGTCTCGGCAAGTGCCCCGAGGCCCAGCTCGGCCCTGGCGTTGGAGGTGTCGGAAGTGATCGCGGCGGTGTACTCGCGCTCCGCGTCGGCCTCGCGTCCCATGCCGAAGGCGGCGTCCGCGATGATGCGGTGCGCCTCGGAGTTCTTCGGATCCACGTCGAGAGCGCGGCTGGCGATGACCTGCGCGTTGCGGAAGTCGTTTTTCTTGAGCGAGGTCTCCGCCGACTCGAGGAGAGGTGCCACGCTGACGGCGCCGCCTCCTCCGGCCACGCCGGGGGCTGCGGCCGGAGCGGCGGGAGCCGGGGCCGCGGGCGCCGAGCCGGGAAGGGGAGCGGCCGTCACGGCCGTCTTCTCCAGGTCGGCGGCCTTGCGGCGCTCGGCGTCCGCCTCCGTGGCTCGCCCGAGCTTGTCGTACGCCTCGGCCATGAGGCGGTGGACCTGCGGGTCCGAGGTCTTCTCGGCGCGCTTCAGGTCGTAAAGCGCCTCTTCCGCCTTGTTGTCCGCGAGCTTCTCGCGGGCCATGCGCTTCAGCTCCGAGAGGTCCGCCGACGGCGCGTTGGCGCCGGAGACTTCCGCCCGGACCGTCTGCGCGAGGCGGACGAAATCGGGGCTGTAGAAATCGGCGACGATGTCCAGATTGGGCCGCGCGGTGAAGGCGGCTTTCAGGTTCTCGCGCGACGCCTTCGAATTGCCGCCGATGAAGTAGGCCCACGCGCCCTGGAAGTAGAGGTCCGATTTGCGCTCGGCCGAGAGGTCCGGTGCCTCGGCGGCTTTCGCGAACTTCTCGGCGGCCTCCTGGAAGCGCCCGGCGTCGAACGCCTTCTTCGCGTCCGCCTCCATCTTGTCCGCCTCCTGGGCGAAGACCGCGGCGGCCGCGGCGAAGAAGAGAACGGCGAAGACCGGAAAGGCTCGCCTCAAGAGGATCCCTCCTGCGCCGAGGTCGGGGCGGGCGGCGTCAGGACCTTCTTCTCTCCCTCGGAAACCGTGACCTCGGCGGTGTACGGGTTGACGCCTTCGCGGGAGAGCGTGACCTTGTGCGATCCGGAGGTGAGCTGGAAGGTCTTCTCGCCGATCAGGATTCCCTTGAACTTCGAGTCGATGAGCACGTTCGCCCCGGCCCACGCCGGCGAATTGATCACGAGCACTCCGACCGGGAAGCGGTAGGCGATCGGGGGAGTGCCGGAGGAGGAGACCGTGAAGGGCTTCTCGTAGGGAGGAAAGTCCGGCGTCTCGAAGCGCAACGTGTGCTTGCCTTCGGGAAGATCCACGACCTGGGCCGGGATGGACGGACCGATCTTCTTTCCGTCCACGAAAAGCGTGGCGACGGGGATCGAGCTGAACTGGACCTTGAACGATTTCACCTTCGCCGGCGCTTCCTTCTCCTTCCTGGGAGCGGGCTTCTCGGCGACGGCTTCCTCGGGCGGCTTCTCGGCGGGCTTGGCCTTGGCCGCCGGAGCCGCCGCGGGCGCCGGAGGCTTCGGGACGTTCGCGCTGTCCTTACCCACCTGCGGGGCGGGAAACACGATGGGAGCGGTAACGGCCTTGGCCGGGGCCTCGGGAGGCGCGGCGGCCGGCGCTTCGGGCTTGTGGGTGCGCGTGAGCAAGAAGACCCCGATCGCGATGACCGCCGCGGCGGCGAGGCCGGCGCCGATCATCACGCCGCGCCCCGTGCCGGCGGGCGGAGCGGCCGCGGCGGCTTCCGCGGCCTCGGCGGGCTTCGCGTCCCCGGTGCGCTGCGTCGGATCGCGGAAGTTGACGAGCTCGAGCCCTCCCGACTTGGGAGTCGGCGCTACGGGAACGGGCGCGGGCGTGGCGGCCGAGATCACCGTCGGGTCCTCCGGCGCCGGCTGGCGGGCCAGCGCCCCGGACGGCGGCGTGATGTTGCTGGTCTCCATCCCCTTGCTCGGGGTCTTGATCGTCTCGTCCGGGTCGAACGGGGTCGGGCCGAACTGGGTCGTCGGCCGGGTCGCGATCGCGCCGCTGCCGCCGGCGACCTGGCGATAGACCGCGATCAGGTCCTGCCGCATCGCCTCCATGGAGGGGTAGCGGTTCTGGATGTTCTTCTCGATCGCCTTGCTGACGATCGCGGCGAGCGCGGGCGGCACGTCCGGCGCGACCGATTCGATCGGCTCCGGCGCCTCGTTCAGGATGCGGTAGAGGATCGTCGAGAGGTGCTCGCCTCGGAACGGCTTCTGGTAGGCGAGGACCTCGTACGCCAGGACGCCCAGGGCGAACACGTCGGTCCGCCGGTCCAGCGTCTCGCCGCGGATCTGCTCGGGGGCGAGGTACGCGGAGGTCCCCAGCGTGATGCCGGTCTGGGTCAGGCTCGATTCGGATTGGAGGGACTTGGCGATCCCGAAGTCCATGATCTTGACCGCGCCGTTCTCCAGGATCCGGATGTTTGCCGGCTTGATGTCCCGGTGGATGACGTGGGCCTCGTGCGCGAAGTGGAGCCCCTCGGCGATCGCGATCAGGATCTCGATCTTGCGCGCGAGGGGGAGCTTCTCCCCGCGCTTGATGATCTTGTCGAGGTCCTCGCCGGTCAGGAACTCCTGGACGATGTAGGGGACGTCGTTCTCGACGCCGAAGTCGTAGATCGTGGTGATGTTGCGGTGGTGGAGGTTGCCGGCGAGCTCGGCCTCGCGGAAGAACCGGCTCTTGATTTCCGGGTCGTTCAACTGGCAGGTCTTGACCGCGACGGTCCGTTTGATGAACGGATCTCTCCCCCGGTAGACGGCACCGAACCCGCCGACGCCGATCTGCTCGGAAATCTCGTATTTCCCGATCTTTTCCGGTATGCCCACGCAGATTTTCCCTGCCGGATTCTAACAGGGACGAAGGGAGCGATGTCAGCACCTAAATTACACTCGCGCCGGTGCGCTCCGCCCCGAAATCGGCCGTCGTTCTCGCCGCGCTTTGCACTTTGGTGTCCTGCGGTCGGGAGGCTCCTCGCGCGGGACAGGAGCAGGGCCGGAAGGCGCCCTCGCTTCCGAAGGTCCCCGTTGTCGTCCGTTTCCGGCCGCCGGCGGACGGGCTCCTGACCGACGCGCATATCGATCACTACATCCGCGTCCGCCGGGCCTCGCGCGGACGCACCGACGAGGAGGCGACCACGGGGGTCGGCGTGGATCCCGAGGAATACGCGTGGTCTCGCGCCCGGATCCTCGAGGCGATCGTCCAGCTCGAAACGGCGCAGGTCCGCGGGGCGGCGGAAGGGACCTACTCGCGCACAATCGCGGCGCTGCGCCAGGCCAGGGAAGGGGCGAAGGACCGGGAAACCGCTCGCAAGCTCGACGAGCAGATCGCGGCGCTCGAGAGGGAGCGGCAGGGCTTCAAGGCGCCCGATCCGGCGCCCCCGGCCGTCGTGGCCAACGCGCGGAAGATCGCCCCGCGCCGCGCCGAGATCCAGGCGCCGCCGAAGTGACGGCTCTTTCCGCCTGGCTCGAAGAGGAGATCGCCTCGGGCTCCTTTCCCGGCGCCTCGGCCCTGCTGGCCGGCGCCGACGGAATCGAGCAGGCCGCGATCGCCGGAAACGCGGCCGTCGAGCCGGAGACGGCGGCCGTCTCGGACGACACACTCTGGGACCTGGCGAGCCTGACCAAGCCGCTCTGCTGCGGAGCCCTCGCCCGGATCGCCTCGGAAGGCGGCCTGGACCTCGACCGGCCGCCGGGCGCTTTCTTTCCGGCATGGAAGAAGACCCGTTACGAAGGCATCACGCTGCGTTCGCTCCTGACCCACACTTCCGGGCTGCCGGCCTGGTACCCGCTCTACGCCCGGGGCGAGGGGGCGCGGCAGTACGCCAGGACCCTCGCGGAGATCGAGCCGGCCGCCGCGCCGGGCTCCGCGGTGATCTACAGCGACCTGAACTTCCTCCTCTTCGGCGACGTGCTGGAGGCCCACTTCGCGGCCCCGCTCGACGCGGCGTTCCGCGATCTTGTCGCCGCGCCGGCCGGATCGGGAGCCCGGTTCCTTCCTCCGGAGGCGCGGGCGACGGCGGCGACCGAGAAGGGGGACGAGACGGAGCGGCGCATGACGGCGGAGCTCGGCCTGTCCTACCCGCGGTTCCGGAGCGGCGTCGTGTGGGGCGAGGTCCACGACGGCAACGCGAGCCGGCGCGGCGGAGTCGCCGGAAACGCGGGCCTCTTCGGGACCGCCTGCGACGTCCGGGCTCTCGCCCGAGCCTGGCTCCTCAACTTCCGCGAGGATTTCTGCGCAGATCGGACCCCGCAGCTGCCCGAAGGCCGCGGCCTTTCGTGGCAGGCGGCGCGCGGCGCCGGCTCGGCGATTCCGGAAATGCCGTCGAGGTCCTTCGGCCACACGGGCTTCACGGGGACCTCGCTCTGGATCGATCCGGACGCTCGCCGCATCGCGATCCTGCTGACGAACCGGGTCCACCCGACCGTCCGGGACTCCAGGTTCAACGAGGTCCGCCGCCGCTTCCACGCCCTCGCGTGGAGCCGCCCTTCCTGAACCTCCGGCGCGCCCGGAAGGCTATTTATCTGTTGTAAATTCCGGGGTTGGGAGTTTCCATGCAAACCACCGAAGACATCGTCATTCTCGACGGGGCGCGGACGCCCATGGCGGAGTACAACGGTTCCTTCGCCGAAATCTCGGCCATCGATCTGGGGGTCCACGCCTCCCGCGAGGCGATGAAGCGTTCCGGCGTCGAGCCGCGGGAGATCGACCACGTCATCTTCGGCAACGCTCTCCAGACTTCGGGAGACGCGATCTACGGCGCTCGCCATGTCGGCCTCAAGTCCGGCATCCCCAGGGAGGTCCCGGCGCTGACGGTCAACCGCCTCTGCGGGTCCGGGTTCGAGTCCATCGTCCAGGCGTCTCACCGCATCCTCCTTGGGGAGGCGGAGGCGGTTCTCGCGGGTGGGATGGAGAACATGTCCCAGGCGCCCCACGTGATCCGCGGGGCGCGCAAGGGCCTCAAGCTCGGCCAGGGCAAGCTCGAGGATTCGCTGATGGTGGCGCTTCTGGACACCTACGCCGGGCTCTACATGGCCCAGACGTCGGACCGGGTCGCCGCGAAGTACGGCATCACACGCGAGGAGCAGGACGCCTACGCCCTGTCTTCGCAGAAACGGGCCGCCGCCGCCTGGGCAGCGTGCCGCCTGTCGGAGGAAGTCGTCCCGGTCGAGCTGAAGGCCGGAAGAAAGACCGTCCGGGTCGAGAAAGACGATCACCTCCGGCCCGAAACCACGCTCGAGGGCCTCGCCGCTTTGCCGCCCTCCTTCGGCGAGGGCGGGCAGGTCACGGCGGGCAACGCCTCGGGGATCGTGGACGCCGCGGCGGCGGTGGTTGTCGCGTCGGGCGGGAAAGCCCGGCAGCTCGGCAGGAAGCCGCTCGGCCGCCTGGTCGCCTCCGCCGTCGTCGGGTGCGAGCCCGAGTTGATGGGCCTGGGCCCGGCGCCCGCCGCGCGGGCCGCCCTCGAGAAGGCGGGCCTGAGGATGGCCGACATCGACCTCTGGGAGATCAACGAGGCCTTCGCCGGGCAGATCCTCGGCGTCGTCCGCGAGCTTGACCTCGACACGGAGAAGCTGAACGTCAACGGCGGAGCGATCGCGCTCGGCCACCCTCTCGCCGCCACCGGGACGCGCTGCACGCTGACGCTCTTGAAGGAGCTTCGCCGGCGCGGCGCCCGCTACGGCGTCGCCGGAGCGTGCATCGGTGGAGGCCAGGGGATCGCGGTCGTCGTCGAAGCGGAGAGGTGATGAAGATCGGAAGAGTCGGGGTCCTCGGCGCGGGCCTGATGGGCTCGGGTATCGCCGAAGTCTGCGCGAAGGCGGGGTACGAGACGGTCATCCGCGAGGTCAGCGACGATCTCGCGAAGAAGGGGCTCTCTCGGATCGAGGGCTCGATGGGGAAAGCGGTCGAGAAGGGCAAGCTCGAGGCCGGCGCGCGCGACGCCGCCCGGTCGAAGCTCTCGACGACCACCAGGCTCGAGGACCTCGCCGGATGCGACCTCGTCATCGAGGCGATCGTCGAGAACCTCGACGCCAAGAAGGAAGCCTTCTCCATCCTCGACCGGGCCTGCGCGCCGCACGCGATCTTCTGCTCGAACACCTCGTCGCTGACGATCACGGAGATCTCGGCGGCGACCGGCCGTCCGGACCGATTCGCCGGCCTCCACTTCTTCAACCCGGTGCCGGTCATGAAGCTCGTCGAGGTCGTCCGCACGATCGCGACCTCCGAGGCGACCGAGAAGACCGTCTTCGATTTCGCGACCTCGCTCGGCAAACAGCCGATCCGCGCGCACGACAACTCGGGCTTCGTGGTCAACCGGCTTCTCGTTCCGTATCTCCTCGACGCGGTCCGGGCGCTCGAAGAGGGCGTCGGGACCCGCGAGGACATCGACAAGGGAATGGAGCTGGGCTGCGGCCACCCGATGGGGCCGCTGCGCCTGCTCGATTTCGTCGGGCTCGACACGACTTACGCGATCGCCGAGATCATGTTCAACGAGTACCGGGAGAAGCGCTTCGCGCCGCCGCCCCTCTTGAAGCGCATGGTGCTGGCGGGGCGCTACGGCAAGAAATCCGGCCGCGGCTTCTACGAGTACGGAGAAGGCCGATGAGCGGCCAGCTCATCCGGGTCGAGACGGCGGAGGGGATCCGCACGCTGACCGTCGACCGGCCGGAGAAGCTCAACGCGTTGAACGCGGCGGTCCAGGCCGAGCTCTCCGCCCGGATCGCCGAGGCCGAGACCGACCCGGGACTTCGGTGCCTGATTCTGACGGGAGCGGGGGAGAAAGCTTTCATCGCCGGCGCCGACATCGGGGAGCTGGCGAAGCTGACGCCGGTCGAAGGGCGGGAACACGCTCGGCGCGGGCAGGCGCTGCTCAATCGGATCGAGCGCCTTCCGGTTCCGACGATCGCCGCGATCAACGGCTACGCTTACGGAGGCGGCCTGGAGATCGCCATGGCGTGCACGCTGCGGGTCGCCTCGGAGAACGCGAAGATGGGCCTCCCCGAGACGGGCCTGGGAATTCTCCCCGGCTACGGCGGCACGCAGCGCATGGCGCGGCTCCTCGGCACGGCCAGGGCCGCGGAGCTGATCCTGACGGCCGAGAAGGGAATCACGGCCGCGGAAGCTCATCGGCTGGGCCTCGTCAACCGCGTGTTCCCGGCCGGCGGGGCGCTTGCCGGAGCCCTGGAGCTGGCCCGCGCCATCTCGCGCAACGGTCCCGCGGCGGTGCGGTACGCCCTCGAAGCCATCCGCGAGGGAGTCGAGATGCCTCTGTGGGAGGGACTCTCCTACGAGGCCACGCTCTTCGGCCTCTGCGCGGCCACCGAGGACATGCGCGAGGGGATGAACGCCTTCCTGGAGAAACGGCCCGCGAAGTTCACGGGCCGGTGACACGTCGGCGAGCCGTCGCTCGCCGCGCCGTTGGCGCGTTTGGGAGGTTTGGTCTAGAATTTCGCTGGCAATGCATCCTCCGGAATCCGACCTGATCTACGACTGGAACCGAGCCGGGGGCGCCGTTTTCCCCGCGCGCGGGACCGTCGAGATCGACGACGAAACCCTCCGAGACGGCCTCCAGTCCCCCTCGGTCAAGAGCCCTCCGGTCGAGCAGAAGCTCCAGATCCTCCACCTGATGGAGGCGCTCGGGATCGATTCGGCCGACATCGGGCTTCCCGGCGCCGGCTCGCACGTGGTCAGCACCGTCACCCGCATCGCCCGGGAGATCGTGGACACGAAGATGAAGATCCGGCCCAACTGCGCGGCGCGGACCGTGGCCGCCGACATCCTCCCGATCATCGAGATCTCGCAGAAGGTCGGCCTGCCGATCGAGGTCGCCTGCTTCATCGGCTCCTCGCCCATCCGCCAGTACGCCGAGGACTGGGACCTCGACCGGATGCTCCGCATGACCGAGGAGGCCGTCTCGCTGGCGGTCCGGGCGGGACTGCCGGTCATGTACGTGACCGAGGACACGACCCGCGCGCATCCCGACCACATCCGGCAGATGTACACGGCCGCCATCCGCGCGGGCGCGAAGCGCGTCTGCGTGTGTGACACGGTCGGCCACGCCACCCCCGACGGGGTCCGCAACGTCATCCGCTATGTTTCGCGGCTCGTGCTCGAGGTCAACCCCGAGGTCAAGGTGGACTGGCATGGCCACCAGGACCGCGGCTTCGGCGTGACCAACGCGCTCTGGGCGCTCGAGGCCGGCGCGCACCGCGTCCACGCCTGCGCGCTGGGGATCGGAGAGCGGGTCGGCAACACGCCGATGGACCAGCTCCTCGTCAACCTGCAGCTCCTGGGCTGGATCGACCGCGACCTGACCAGCCTCCACGACTACTGCTCGGCCGTCTCGCGCGCGACCGGGGTCCCGATCCCCGACAACTACCCGGTGGTGGGGAAGGACGCCTTCCGCACCGGGACGGGCGTCCACGCCGCCGCGATCATCAAGGCCCGAAAGAAGGGGGACGAGTGGCTGGCCGACCGGGTCTACTCCGGCGTCCCCGCGGGAATGGTCGGCCGAACGCAGGTCATCGAGATCGGGCCGATGAGCGGCCTCTCCAACGTCCAGTGCTGGCTGGAGAACCACGGCATCGAGCCACGGACCGAGCTCGTCGACGAGATCTTCCGCCGCGCCAAGGAGAGCGACCGGGTCCTCTCCGACGAAGAGATATTGGCGGTCGTGGCGCGGTTCGCCGTCGCGGCGCGTTGAGACGAGTCGACAGTCGGCAGTCGAAACGAGTCGACAGTCGACAGTCAACAGTGGACAGCGGGGATTTCCTTCAGAGACACCTTCCGACGTATCTCGATCACCTCGCGGTTGAGAAGGGACTTTCCCCGGCGAGTGTCATCGCCTACCGCACGGACCTGGAGCGGTTCGGGTGGTGGCTGGAGAAATCCCGGCTGGCCGCGGGGAGGATCGGGCGAGAGGACCTCTCGCGGTACCTCCGCGAGCTCAAAGCTCGCGGGATCTCATCGCGCTCGACGGCGAGAGCGCTTTCTGCGCTGCGCGGCTTCTACGGCTTCGCGGGCGTTCACCTCGATTACCGCAACGACCCGACGGCGGACCTCGTCAATCCGAAGGCCGGGCTTTCGCTCCCGAAGACCCTTTCGGAAGGAGAGGTCGAGGCGCTGCTTCGGGCGCCGGACTGCGGAAAGCCGCTCGGGCTGCGGGACCGGGCGATGCTCGAGCTGATGTACGCCTCGGGCCTGCGCGTCTCGGAGATCGTCCTTCTCCAGCGCGACCGCGTGGACATCCAGGCAGGGATTCTGCGCGTGACGGGCAAGGGCAATCGCGAGCGCCTCGTCCCCTTCGGCCGTTCGGCGGGGAAGTGGCTCGCGCGGTACCTCGGCGAGGTCCGGCCGGGTCTCGACACGAAGGGCTCCGAGCACCTCTTCCTGACGCCACGCGGAAGGCCGATGACCCGGCAACGCTTCTGGCAGTTGATCGAAGGCTACGGGCGCCGGGCCGGGATCCGATCGCGACTGACGCCGCATCGCCTGCGCCACAGCTTCGCCACGCACCTGCTCGAGCACGGCGCGGACCTGCGGGCCCTCCAGATGATGTTGGGGCACGCCGACATCTCGACGACCCAGATCTACACTCGTGTCTCCTCCACGCGGCTCCGGCGGGTATATGACGAGTTCCACCCCCGGGCCAGGCGCCGTGGCACAATGAGGGTCCGCTCCGTAGAAACGGAATAGGCAATGGCTTTTTACCGTTCCCCGCGACAGATGAATCGCCTCTTCCTGCTGGTCGTCTGCCTGGCCGCCTCCCTCGCATCCCGGCCTGCCCTCGCCGACCTGGTCGTGTTCGACGACGGCCGGGTGGTCAAGGCCGCGTCGTACAAGGTGGTCGAAGAGGAGCTGGAGATTGGGGTGCCCGGCGGCGGCAGCTACCGCGTGGACCTCTCCCGCGTCGAGAGGATCGTCGAGGACGAGATCGCCGAGGCCTGCGACCAGACCGACGCGACTCTTCCGCGCCTCGCCCAGAACTACGACCTCTCCTACCGCGCCGACCGCAAGCCCCTCTTCAACACCGCGTACGATCAGATCATCGCCGCCGAATCCCGCCGGTACGGCGTGGACGCCTCGATGGTCTCCGCGCTGATCCGAGCCGAGTCCAACTACGAGCCGCGCGCGGTCTCCCGCAAGGGCGCCCGCGGCCTGATGCAGCTGATGCCCGCCACGGCCCGGCGCCTGTCTCTCGACAGTCCTTTCGACCCGGTCGCCAACGTCCGCGCCGGCGTTCGGTATCTCAAGGAGCTCATGGACCGCTTCGACCACCGTCCCGATCTGGTCCTCGCCGCCTACAACGCCGGCGAAAACGCCGTCGAGAGCTATGGCGGAGTCCCGCCTTACCGCGAGACCCAGGGCTACGTGAAGCGGATCCTCTCCTGGTGGACTCCCGCCGTCGCCGCCGCTCCCGCCGGCGCGGGCCCTATCGTCAAGGCCTCCTCTTAGCTCTCCGGGTCCCCTCGTATCGTGGGGGGAGGGGCTTGCCCTTCTCGCCCGGTCGCGACGACTCGATGGGTATTTCGGAGAATGATTTCGGCGTCAGCGCCGAATAGGGCGTGCGAGCTGAAAGTCCAGACTCCCTTCAGACCGTTCACCTATGGACATCCCAAAGGAGTCTTGGTAGTTTTCTCTTTGATGTCCGAAGGAAGGGCCGACGCCCGCAAGAAATCCGAAGTGCTGCAGGGCACGCTCGATCTGATGATCCTGAAGACACTCCAGGGGATGGGGCCATTGCACGGATTCGGAATCGCTCGTCGGCTCGAGCAGTTGAGCGAAGAAGTGCTCCGCCTGAACGAAGGCACCGTTTACACGTCCCTGTTGAGGCTGCAGCAGGAGGGGTGGATTGCCGCGGAGTGGGGTGCTTCGGAGAACAACCGCAAGGCGAAGTTCTACTCGATTACGAAAAGCGGCGTCAAACAACTGGCGAAGGAGACCGAAGACTGGGAGCGGATTTCCGCCGTGATCGGCCGCGTGCTGCGGTTGGCGAGCGAGAAGCCATGATCCGCCGGCTGCGGAAACTGTGGACGCGGATGCGTGGCACGGTTCGCGATAGACAGCGCGACCTCGAGTTTCAGGACGAGATCGAGGAACACGTCCGATTGCTGTCGGAGCGCTATCGCGGGCAGGGCCTGGCGCCGGAGGCCGCCATGCTGGCGGCGCGGCGGCAGTTCGGCAACACCACGTTGCTGGAGGAAGACCGGAGGGACATGCAGCGGTTCCCGGCCATCGAGGCGCTCCGTGCCGATCTGACCTACGCGCTCCGCACGCTGCGAAAGAATCCGGGCTTCGCGGCGGCGGCCGTGGTGACCCTGGCGCTCGGGATCGGCGCCAACACGGCGATCTTCAGCGTGTGCAACGCCGTATTGTTCAAGCCGCTGCCCTATGCCGATCCGAGTCGCATCGTGACGCTCTGGGAACGGCAGCGAGACGGAAAGCTCGGCGACGTGGCTCCGGCGAATTTTGTCGATTGGCGCGACGCCAGCCGGTCGTTTTCCGGAATGGGGGCGGTGCGCGCGCCCAGCTTCGCGTCCAGCTTCGTTCTCGGCGGACAGGGCGAGGCGGCGCGGTTGATCGGAGGAGACGTCTCGTCGAGCTTCTTTCCGGTGCTGGGTGTCCGGTTCCTGCTCGGCCGCAATTTTCTTCCGGAGGAGAACCTGCCCGACAGGAATCGCGTCGCGATTTTGAGCTACGCGACATGGGCCGAGCGGTTCGGCGCGGACCGCGACATCCCGGGCAAGGCCATCACCTTGGACGGCCAGAGCTACATGGTGGTCGGCGTGCTGCCGGCGGATTTTCAATTCGGGTGCGAGGCGGCGGAGTTCCAGTCGCGCAGTCAGCCCGACATCTGGGTTCCTCTCGTGCTCGATCCCCAGCGACTGCAGCGCAATGCGCATATGTTCCGGGTGATCGCGCGGCTCGGCCCGGATGTGAGGCTGGCGCAGGCCCAGGCGGAGCTCGATGTCATCGGCGCGAACCTCGCCCGGCTCTATCCCGAGTCCAACCGTGACAACGGAATCACGGTGGTGTCGCTGGCCGAGGTCGTCACGGCCGCGGTTCGCGCGCCGCTGGAGGCGCTTCTCGGAGCCGTCGGACTCGTGTTGCTGATCGCCTGCGCGAACGTGGCGAACCTCCTGTTGAGCCGGGCCGCGGCACGCCAGACGGAGATGGCGGTCCGGGTCGCGCTCGGTGCCAGCCGCGCCCGGCTCGCGCGACAGCTCCTGACCGAGAGCCTCTTGCTGGCCGGCATCGGAGGGACCGCGGGCTTTTTCGTCGCGCTGGCCGTGACGGCCGCGCTCGCTCCGCATCTGCCTCCCGACCTGTCGCGTGCGGCGGGGATGACCAGGGCCGGCGACGCGCGATTGCTGATCTTCACCGCCGCGATCTCGTTGACGACCGGGATTCTCTTCGGGTTGGTCCCGTTGGCCGGAACGGGCCGCGGCAGCGCCGGAGAAGCGCTCAAACAGGGCCTTCGCGTCGCCGGGGACTCTCGCAGCCGCCTTCGGAACGGACTGGCCGTGGCGCAGATCGCCATCGCGATCGTTCTCCTGATCGGGGCCGGCCTGCTGGCGAAGAGCTTCTGGGCGCTGACGCGCGTCGCGCCGGGGTTCCGCGAGGCCGGCATCCTGACCGCGCGCCTGTCTCTGCCGCAATCCCGGTATCCCGATAACCGGAAGATCGCCGCCTTCGAGCGAGAACTGATGGAGACACTGGCGAGAAAGCCGGGCGTGCAATCCGCCGGCCTGACGACGTACCTGCCGCTCGGCGGCCTGGACAACAATTGGGCGTTTGTCATCGAGGGCCGGCCGCCCTTGCCGGTTGGAACGTACAACATCGCGAACTACCGGCCGGCGAGCGCGGGCTATTTCGAGACGATCGGGATTCCGCTCCTGCGCGGCAGATCCTTCACGCCGGCGGATACGGCGGACTCGCCCTGGGTGACGGTGATCAACGATTCGATGGCGCGCGAGTACTGGGGGGGACAAGACCCGATCGGCCGGCGGCTGCAATTTGGAGCGGGCGCGAACTGGCGCACGGTGATCGGGATCGTGGGCAACGTGCGGCACGAGGGACTGGACGGGGAGACGAAACCGGAGACCTACGTGCCGATGGACCAGTCGATGAACACCGAGAGCAGCCCCTCCATCGTGATCCGAACGGCGCTCGACACGGGCGCCGCCGCGGCGCATCTCCGTGAAGCCGTTGCGGAGATCGATCGGGCCATCCCCCTGGATCGGGTCCAGACGATGAAGCAGGTGGTCTCGGGATCCGTGGCGCAGCCGCGTTTCCGCACGGTGATCCTCGCCGCGTTCTCGCTGCTCGCTCTGGTGATGGCCGCGATCGGAATCTACGGGGTGATGAACTACCTGGTGATTCAGCGGACGCGCGAGTTCGGGATCCGCGTGAGCATGGGAGCGACGCGAGCCGATGTGCTTGCGCTGGTGGTCGGCCGGGCCGCGGCGCTGATCGGTGTCGGTACGTGTGTCGGACTCGCGGGGTCGGTGGGACTGGTACGACTGATCGCGAAGCTGCTCTTTGGAACGGCTCCGCTGGATCCACTGACATTCGCGGCGGCGGCGGCTCTCCTCGCCGCCGTGGCCCTGACCGCAAGTTATCTTCCGGCGTGGCGGGCGGCGCGGATCGACCCGATGGTGGCTTTGCGATACGAATGACGAACCGCCGGGACCGCACTTCCGTGGCCACGAGATGCGTGACGTCGCTATTCGAACGAGGCCACGAACAGCAGCGGCTCGCACCCGGTCAGGGTTTTGATACAGGCACCTAAGGGATCAGGGCGATCGCGCGAAGCGGTCCGCCCGAGCCTCCGGCGATCTTCATCGGGAGCGCCACGATCCAGGCTCCGGTCTCCGGCAACTGGTCGAGGTTCGCGAGGTTTTCCAGGCCCGGGACGTTCGCGCCGTTGGCGACCTGGTGGACGATGAAATCCTTCGACGGGCCGTAGTCAATCGACGCCGTGTCGAGTCCCAGAGCCGCGACCTTCCGCTCCCGGACCAGGATCTCCGCTGCCTCTTTCCCGAAGGAAGGGAAGTGCAGGTTCGAAGTCTCGCCCGGCGTGTCGTCGCCGAGGTATTTCTTGCGGTCGGGCCAGCGCGAGCCCCATCCGGTCCGAAGCAGGACGATCGATCCTGCCGGCACCGAGCCGTGCTTTGTTTCCCAAGCCCGCAGGTCGGCGGCCGTCAGCCGATAGTCCGGATTCGCCGCCGCCTGCTTCGTCACGTCGATGACGACGCCCCGCGAGACGAGCTTGGCGAGCGGGATCTGGTCCGCCGCCCAGCCGTCCTTCGCGAAATGGGACGGAGCGTCCAGATGTGTCCCGCCGTGCTCGGGCGCGCAGAACGAGTTCATCCGATAGTAGTAGCCGCCCTCGGTCGCGCCGTCGGCGAGCTTCTGGAGCTTGAACGTCGAAGGGGAGTTGGGCCAGTAGATCGTCTTCTCGTCGAAGGCGTGCGTCAGGTCCACGACCTTCGCCTTTGAGAGATCGAGCAGCGTCGAGGAGGACGGCGGCGTGGCCGCGGCCACCGCGATGGCGGCGACCGCCGCCGCGAGGACGGTCCAAAGTGGCTTCGATCTCATGGCCTCACCTCCTCCTTCACTCGTCCGGGGCTCCGCCGGTCGCCGCGAGCTGGTCCGCCTTGACCGAATCCACGTTGAACTTCTTCGCCGAGCCGAGCATCTTGTCCAACGTCGCGTCGAATTCGGGCTTCGTCGCTCCCTTCTTCTGGAAGCGGAGCGGATTGATCCGCGCGACGACGAACGCCCGCAGGTACGGGCTCTGGAATCCCTTCGCCTGGAGCGCCTTGATGGCGGCGGAGACCGCCTCTTCCAGCTCCATGACCTTCTCGGCGCGCTTCTCGCGTTTCTGGAGCGCTTTCGGAAGCTTCTCCTCGAAGAACTCGTCCACGCGTTTCAAAACCGGGTTGTACGCGCCGCCCGGGAAGCGCCCGTTCTTCTCGTAGCAGAGGCCGAGCGTCAGGAGCGCAGGCTCCTCGAAATCGAGCGCGTAATCCTTCTCCGGCAGCGGAGCTTTCTCCGCTAGGTCCCGCGCCATCCGGATGACTTCCAGCGACTTCTCGCGGAGGTTGTGCGCCTTCTCGGTGTTGAGCGCCAGGATCTTGTAGGCGATCTCCCTCTCGGGCAGGACGAGCGCCACGATGGACTTCGCGCCCAGCCGCCGCATCGCGGAGAGGCGGTGGTGGCCGTTGGGCGTCCAGTAGGCGCCCTCCTCGGTCCGCACCACGATGATCGGATCGAGGAACCGCCCGAGCGTGTCGATGACGTTGGTCAGCCGCTTGACGTGGGCGTCGGAGAGATCGCGCTGGAAGGGCGTCGGCGCGACCTTGTCCACCGGCAGCGCCGACAGCACCTGCCAGTGGCTTCCCAGCGGGTCACGGAAGACCGAGAGGACCGCTCCGCCGTCCTCGGCGATCCTGTCGCGCAGGTCCTCGACCGGGGTCGGCGGCGTACCGGCGGCGACTTCCCCCGCCGGCAATCCCCTCGAGGCTTCTTTGGCTTTCTTCCTGCGCGGAGGCATCGTCTCAAACGGCCCGGCTATATTGTCACGGGCCGATGGAGACCGAAAAGCCGGGTCCCTGGCCGATCACCCTCGAAGACGTCCTCGCGGCCCGCCGGAGGATCGAGCCGTATCTGCGGCCGACGGCGCTTCGCCGCTACGCTCCGCTGGACCGGGCCGTCGGCGAAGGGATCTCCGTCTGGGTCAAGCACGAAAACCACAACCCGACCAACTCCTTCAAGGTCCGCAACGCCCTCTCCACCATGACCGCGATGCCGGCGCCGATGCGGTCGCGGGGCGTCGTCGCAGCCACGCGGGGAAACCACGGGCTGGGGGTCGCGTACGCGGGCGCGCTCCTCGGCGTCCCGGTGACGATCTGCGTCCCGGTCGGAAACAACCCGGAGAAGAACGAGGGGATGCGGGGGCTCGGCGCGGACCTGATCGAGCGCGGCAGGGACTACGACGAATCGCTCGCCGTCGCGCTGGGGCACGTGCGCGAGCGCGGGCTGACGATAGTGCATTCCACCAACGACCGGGACGTCATCGCCGGGGCAGCGACGGCGACGCTGGAGATCCTCGAGGAGCGGCCGGACCTCGAGGCGATGGTCGTGAGCGTCGGCGGGGGATCGCAGGCGGTCGGCGCGATGACGGTCGCTCGGGCGGTCCGGCCCGGGCTTCCCGTTTACGCGGTCCAGGCGCAGAGAGCGCCCGCCACGCACGACTCCTGGAAGGCGGGACGCCCGATCGCGGCTTCTTCCGCGGATACGTTCGCGGACGGACTCGCGACGCGCAACGCCTACGACATGACTTTCCCCGCGCTGCTGGACGGGCTGGCAGGATTTGTGCTGGTAACCGAAAGTGAGATGGCGGAAGCCGTGCGCATCCTGCTCAGGACCACGCACAACCTCGCCGAAGGGGCGGGGGCCGCGGGCCTGGCCGGCCTGATCCGGCTGCGGGGAGAGCTCGCCGACCGGAAGGTCGGCATCATTCTCTCGGGCGGCAACATCGATCGGGAGACTTTGCGTCGCGTCGTCTCGAACGAGCTGTAGCGGACTCGCGCGCCGCGGTAACGGCGAGAGATTCGGGAACGATCGAGAAGGAGGAGCACTTGAAGAAGACAGTCGGGTTGTCCCTCGTGCTGGCGTCCGTCGTCCTGGCCGCGTTCTCGGCAGCGCCTTCCCCGGTGTTCGCGGACGTCAAGGTCAGGGTCTACGTTCCCGCGCCGCCCCCGCCGCCGGTGGCGGAGGTCGTGGCCGTCGCGCCGAGCCCGCAGCACATCTGGATCGCGGGCTACCACCGCTGGGACGGCGGAGCCTACGTCTGGGTTCCCGGGCACTACGTCGTGAGGCCCCATCACAAGCACCACTGGACAGCCGGCCACTGGGCCCATTCGCACCAGGGCTATTACTGGGTCGAAGGCCACTGGAAGTGAGCTGGAATTCGTCGGGGGAACCGCGGGAAGGCGTCGTGCCCTCCCGCGCCGTTTACCAGCCGATCAATCCATCCTTCGCCTGCGTCTCGAAAAACTTCTCGACGAGCGCGGGCGTGCACGCCCCGTAGTACCAGGCTCCCGCCGACGCGGCCTCCGCGCAGACTCGCCGCGCGATCGTCGCCGCGTCGGTCTTGCCGTCCACCCAGTTCATCGCTTCCCATTGCATCAGCGGCGTGAGCTTCTTCTCCTCCGGAGGCTCGGGCGCCGGGGCCGCGGCGCTCTTGCCCTTCGCCGGCCTGGCCTGGGGGGCCTCCCGTTCCTCGCGGCGCCGCCGGGCCTCCGCGGAGCGTTTGTCCGCGACTTTCCTCTCGAGCGCCAGCCAGTCGGAAAGATTCGGCGCGCCGCGCTTCGGCGTTCGCGTCGCCATCCGCTTCTCTTCTTCGCCCGGCGGCGAATTCCAGGGCGACTGCCCGCCCGCCGGGACGGCCACGATCGAGTCCCGGATCGCGACGGCGGCCTTGCGAAACTCCTTGCGCCTCTCCTCGAGGCCCGCGGCGAGCGCCGAATCGCCGGGCGCAAGGGCTGCGATCGAGGCCAGCGTGGCGTCCTCTCTTTCGACCGACGATTCGAGGAGGTTTCTCGCGGCGCGGGACCGTTCCGCCGCGCTCCCCGCCGCGCCGCGAAGGATCGCCGAGGCGGTCGCGGCGTCCCGGGCGAGCCTCTCCAGCCCCCGCGCCGCGACGAAGGGCGCCAGCTCCGCTCCCTCTGCGGCGCCCGCGTTGGCGAGCCAGACGGCGGTCGCCGCGACGATGAAGGCGTTGCGCTTCAACTGCGTCGCGTCGATCTGCCAGAGGTCGTCGCCGCTGGAATGGATGTACTCGTCCGGCCAGTTCGTCAGCGTCGTGCCCGGGACGCCGACCCACGAGTCGTTGAAGACGAGGTGGTCGGTGGAATCGAAGTAGGGGACCGCCCGGGCGTGGAAGGGCTCGCGGGTTCCCAGCCTCGAGAAGATCGGCTTGCTGAAAACGAGCCCCGGCGGGTTCGACCCGGCCTGCCCGGCGGGCAGGTAGCCGTTATTGCCCGCGACGACCATGTCGAGGACGCTCTCCTGGACGTCCGCCAGGAACGAGGGGCGCGACCACGGCATCCGCGTGAAGTGCTGAACGCGGCCGCCGACCGACTGCTTCGCGCCGACCATGTCCTGGTTCAGGTCGGCCAGGAGCTTCTTCTCCTCGCCCGGGTGATCGGCGAAGTAGCGGTACTCGGCGCGAATCTCGTCACACCACCAGAACCGGATGCCCCGGCGCGGCCGGGCGATCTTCCCGTCGGAGATCAGGCGCGTCAGGGCCCGCGCGATCTCCAGGATGTTCACGACGCCGGACTGGTCGTCGTTGGCCGAGAACTTCTCCTCCTGGAGGTGAGCCGTCAGGACGATCTCGG
Source organism: Thermoanaerobaculia bacterium (assembly GCA_035259605.1). Classification (GTDB taxonomy): domain Bacteria; phylum Acidobacteriota; class Thermoanaerobaculia; order UBA5066; family Gp7-AA6; genus JAWOLE01. The sequence continues at coordinate 37,366 of DATFWF010000011.1, read as the reverse complement.
GAATGGACGGATCGGTCCCGCGGATGCGCCCCTCGACCATCGCCGACTTCTTCTCGGCGAGCGCCCCGGCCTCGACCACGATGTGGGCGCGCATCGGAGGGATGCCCGGGTCCGACGCCCGATGGAGCGCCTCGCGCTTCATCCGGTCGGAAAGCGCCTTCCCGTCTCGCGCGGAGAGGATGAACGCGAAGGTCGTCTTCTCGCCGCCGGGCCCGTCGCGGTCGGGGACCCGCTGCCAGGCGATCTGGTCCGGGGCGTCGGCGAGCGGGTTGGCCCGGGTCGAGGACCAGGACAGGATCCCGGCCGCTCCGCGTTTCCAGACGGCCTGTTCCGTGACGTTGGCCAGGGAGCCGGAGGAGAGAACGATCTTGCCGCGAACGGCTTTCCCCTCGTAGTCCGCCGGCCGTTCGCCGGCGCCGACGTCCACCAGCTCCGCCGTCACGTCGGCCGAGCGCGAGTAGTCGGCGATCGAGGTCGCGACCTCCGCGTAGGAGCCGAGCTTGGTCTCCTTCGATTCGGCGCCGGACCCTTCCAGCAGCCACGCCTCCGCGCGGCGGCAGGTCCAGGAAGAGGAGTCGTTGACCTGGTCGATCCACCGGACGTCTTCGAGCCCGGCCTCCTTCGCCTTCTCCAGGGCGTACCGCGCGACCGCGAAGAAGCCCTCCGACCCGGAAGGCTTGTGCCACTGCGTCGTCAAGCGCAGGTGTTCGAAGGCGAGGTCGCCCGAGAGCTCGTTGACGAGCGCCCTCTCGGTCTTCTCGTCCACGAACGGCGAGGTCTGGGCCGAGAGCGCCGGGGCGCACGCGGCTGCAGCCCCCACAGCCAAGAGAATGGAGACGAACCGTCGCATTTTCCCCCTCCTGTTCCGGAAATCAGTGAATCGTCAGGATGACCAGGGTGCGGTCGTCTCCCGCGGCGCCCGGGCCCGTGTGGGCGGCCACGGCGGCGAGGATCACGTCGCGAAGACGCGCAGCGTCCGAGCCGGCCTCGGCGCGCAGAAGAGCTTCCATGCGCTCGAACCCGAACGGCTCCCCGGACGCGTCCGCCGCCTCGACGAAGCCGTCGGTCAGGAAAACCAGCCGGTCGCCGGCGTCGAGCGTGATCTCGCGCATCGGAAAGTCCTTCTCTTCGGAGAGCCCGAGCGGGAACGAGGGAAGCGAGATCGCGTCGACCGACGCGCCGGAGATCCGGTAGGGCGCGAGCTGGCCGGCATTGGTCAGCCTGGCCGTCCTCGTGGCCGGCTCCATCGCGAAGAAAGAGAGGGTCATGTAGTTGCGCGAATCCGTCGACCGGTAGATGAGCTCGTTGAGCCTCGCGAAGAGGGCCGGCCCCGTGAGCCCCGACTCGAGCAGGGTCGAGAGCGCCGCCTTGGCCATCGCGACGAGGAGGCCGGTCGGAAGCCCATGCCCCGAGACGTCCCCGATGGCGGCCGCGGACCGGCCGTCGGGAAGCCGGTAGTAGTCGTAGTAGTCGCCGCCGATCGCCTCGACCGGCTCGAAACGCGCGACCAGCGAGAAGCCGGGAAGGTCCGCCTCGGGCGCCGGCAGCAGCTTCTGCTGGATCGTCCGGGCGATCCCGATTTCCCCTTCCAGGCGTTTCTTCTCGGCGGTCTCCTCGAGGAGCCTCTCGATCGAGCCGGCCATCCCGTCGAAGGACCGCGCCAGGTCGCCGATCTGGTCCCGCGAGCGTGACTTGACGCGAACGGAGAAGTCGCCTCGGGCGATCGCCTCGCTCGCCCTCGTGAGCCGGTTGACGTTTCGGGTGATCGTTCCGACCAGGACGAAGGCGATGGCGAGGGCCACCAGGTAGACGAGCAGCAGCACCGCCGAGAGGCCGAACAGGATCGCCCGGAAGATGTTGCCCAGGGCCGGCACTCCCTGGGCGAAGAGCTGCGAGGCCAGGACTCGCGGAGACGTCCGCGCCAGCCAGACGACCACCTCCCGCTCCTGTTCCGAGGGCGAAGGCGGGTAGGCGACGTTTTCGACGTAGACGGCGGCGACCCATTCCCGGTCGAGGACCCCTCCGGAGGGACGCGTCGAGCCGGTCGGCCGCACCGCTTCCTTCCCCTGCGACCCCGCGTCCATCGTAGAACCGGAGTCCATCTGCCAGCCGTCTTTCCGGCGCCTGGCGTGCTCCTGCGCGATCCAGACAATGTAGCCCGTTCGGTCCGCGAGCCGCTGGATGAAATCGCGGCTGTCCGTCACGGGCACGAGGACGAACGTTCCCGGCTCCGCGCGCGGCTTCGGAGCGGCCATCCAGACGCGCCCGCTGGATTCGAGGACCGGCCGCGGCTCCGTGATCGTCTTGACCCAACCCGCCTTTTCCCCTTCCTTGATCCAGGCCACGCCGGAGGAAGCCACCACCTCGCCGGAGACTCGAAAGACGGGCGGGTTCCCGGAGGAGGTGAGCTCCCGGGTGATCGTCGTGACGTCCCGCCGGACTCGCGTCGCGACGAACTGGTGCGCGAGGATGTACGCCGCGGAGAACAGGAGCATGATCAGGAGCGGGATGGGAACGATCCCGATCAGGAAGTAGGAGAACGCGAGGCGCAGGGTCAGGCGGCGAATCGTCGCCCGGAAGAGGGCGGCGATCCCCACGCAGAGCAGGACGATCCCCGAGACGAACGCGACGACGCCGGCCAGGATGCTGACGCATCCCGCGTCCCAGTGGAAGAAGTGGATCAGCGCTGTAGCCGCGGCCGAGACCGCGAAGACCGCGATCCAGATCTTCGTCGATTTTCTGAGGGTCACGCGGCGCAAACGATAGCATCGCGCAACGGGCCGGCTCGGATCCTCCATCGCGTACAATCCGGGGGGACTTGACCTTCTTTCGACAGGCGGCGCTGCTCTTGCCCTCCGCATTCCTCATCGCCGTCCTGCTCTTCCTGCTGACCCACGGCCACCAGGACCCGGGGTTCGGGACGTACCCGTTCTTCGAGCAGCTCCGGGCCGGAAAGCCCGCGCCCGCCTCGCCGGAGATCCGGTTCCTCGAGCAGTCGCTCCTCTTCTTCCTCCCCGCCTACGCCGCGGTCCTTCTCTTCATCCTCGGGATCTGGCTGGCGGAGCGGGGCCTCTTCGGAAAGCGCCGCGGCGAAGATCGGAAGTCGAGTTACGGGCGCGCCTTCGGGGGGCTCTTCGCCGTCCTGTTTCTCATCGCGAGCGGCATCGCGGTGTTCGAAGGGGAGAAGGTAGCGGCCCGCGTCGCTCCCGGGTCGCTCGTCGCGCCGCTTCTCGTCGCTGCCGCCCCCTTCGCCGGCGCGGCGGCGGCCGCGATTCCGGCGGCGGTCCTGGCCCTGCCACTGGCCCTCGTTCGAAGGAGAACGCGCACATGAGCTCCGGCTCGATCGTCATCCTGGATTTCGGATCGCAATACACCCAGTTGATCGCCCGCCGGGTGCGCGAGGCGCGGGTTTTCTCGGTGGTTCTCCCGCCCTCCGCCTCGGCTGCGGAGATCTCGCGACAGTCGCCGGCCGGGATCATCCTCTCGGGCGGGCCGCAGAGCGTTTACGAGAAGGACGCGCCGACGCCGGCCGCCGACCCGACGTCTTTCGGCGTCCCGGTTCTCGGCGTCTGCTACGGCATGCAGTGGCTCGCGCGCGCCGAGGGGGGCGAAGTCGTCGGAGGCCGGGGCCGCGAGTACGGCCGGGCGGCGGCGAAGCTCTCGACCGACTCCGTCCTCTTCTCCGGGCTCGACTCCGAGCAGACGGTCTGGATGAGCCACGGCGACACGATCGCTGCGCCCCCGCCGGGCTTCCGGGTCACGGGCTCGACGCCGGACAGCCCGGTCGGAGCCTTCGAGGATCCCTCGCGGAAGATCTACGCCGTCTGCTTCCACCCGGAGGTCCGCCACACCGACCACGGCTCGGAGATCCTCCAGAACTTCCTCTTCCGCGTCTGCGGCGCGAAGCCGGAATGGACGATGGACTCCTTCCGCCGGGAGAAGGTCGAGGCGATCCGCCGGCAGGCGCCGTCGGGCTCTGTCGTCTGCGCGCTCTCGGGGGGAGTGGATTCCTCCGTCACCGCTCTCCTTCTCCGCGAGGCGGTCGGCGAGCGGCTCCATCCGATCCTCGTGGACCATGGCCTGCTGCGCGCTCACGAGCGCTCCCAGGTCGAGGAAGCGTTCCGCCGGTTCGGCCTCTCGATCCGCGCCGTGGACGCTTCGGACCTCTTTCTCGAGCGCCTCTCCGGCGTCGAGGATCCCGAGGAGAAGCGGCGGATCATCGGGAGGAGCTTCATCGAGGTCTTCGAGCGCGAGGCCAGGAGCATCGCCGGCGCGCGGTACCTCGCGCAGGGCACCCTCTATCCCGACGTCATCGAATCGGTCTCGATCAAGGGCCCGTCGCAGGTCATCAAGACGCATCACAACGTCGGCGGGCTGCCCGAGAAGCTCGGCCTCGAGCTGATCGAGCCGGTCCGGGAGCTCTTCAAAGACGAAGTTCGCCTGCTCGGCGCCGAGCTCGGACTTCCGCAGGAGTTCCTGGCGAGGCATCCCTTCCCCGGACCCGGGCTCGCCGTGCGGATTCCCGGCCCCGTGACTCGCGAGAAGGTGGCGATCCTCCAGAAGGCCGACGAGATCGTGCTCGAGGAGATCCGGGCGGCAGGCCTCTACGACGCGATCTCGCAGGCCTTCGCGGTGCTCCTGCCGGTCAAGACCGTCGGCGTCATGGGCGACAACCGCACGCACGAGCTCGTGCTCGCGGTCCGCGCCGTCCAGACGACCGACTTCATGACCGCCGACTGGTTCCGAATGCCCCACGAGGTCCTCGACGCGATCGCCCGCAGGGTCGTCTCGGCCGTCCGCGGCGTCAACCGCGTCGTCTACGACATCACCTCCAAGCCCCCTGCCACGATCGAATGGGAATGAGAGGAATTTGTGATCCGTGATTTTGTGATTTGTGAGTGATTCAGAAGGCTTCGAGGCACGCGGCGATGGCGGCGAGGCCGCGGCGGAGCTTCTCGGTGGCGCCTCCGAAGGAGAGGCGGAAATGGGCGGGGGAGTCGAAGAAGCGGCCGGGGGCGACGGCGACGCGATGGTCCCGGAAGAGGCGATCCGCGAAGGGGCCGGAGTCGCGGCCGTCGCGGAACCGGGGGAAGGCGATGGTCGAGCGTGAGGGAACGCATTCGAGCTCGCGGCGGCCGGCGAAGAAGTCTCCGATCAAGCGGGAGTTCGCCTCGATGAGGGCCCGGGCGCGGACGGCGAGTTGGTCCAGGTTCCGGAAGGCGAGGACCGAGAGGCGGTCGGCGGGGATCGGCGCCCAGACGTCCACGATGTCGCGGGCGCGGCGGATCCTCTCGGTGATCTCCGCCGACGCGAGGGTCCAGCCGCATCGCAGCGAAGCGAGGCCCCAGGACTTCGTCAGGCTGTTGGAGGAGATGAAGGCCGGCGAGAGAGCTGCCGCAGGCGGGTGCTTCGAGCCCAGGGCGGCGTCGAGGTAGACCTCGTCCACGAGGACCCGGATGTCGGCCTTCTCCGCGACCCGCGCGAGGTTCCGCAGCGCAGACTCCTCCGCCAGGACGCCCGAGGGGTTGTGCGGGCTCGAGAGGACGACGAGACGGGTCTTCGGCTTCAAGGCGGCAGCGATCCGGACCGGGTCGAGAGCGTAGCCGTCCTCGAAACGCCTCTCGAAGAAGGAGACTTCGGCGCCGACCATCTTCGCCGCGGCGACCAGGGGGTCGTACACGGGGTGCTCGAGCAGCACGTGGTCGCCGGCGTCCACAAGCGCAGCGCAGGTCAGGAAGTTGGCCCCGGAGCAGCCCCCCGCGGTCGCGACGCGATCGGCCGCGACGCCGTACCGCCGCGCGATGGCCTCGACGAGCGGGGCATAACCGTCCGGGCTCTCGCCGGCAATATCGAGAGCCTCCCGGGCGCCGGGAAGATCGTCGAGGCCGCAGGGAAGGAGATTCGAACCCGCCAGGTCCACCTCCGGCGCCGGCCTGTGCCGCGCCCATTCCATGTAGGGAGCCCGTGCCCGGGTCATGCCCGGCGTCTCCCGGCGAAGAAGGCGTAAACGGGGATGCCCGTCGCGAGCAGGGCCGTTCCGATCAGGGTCCGCCTGGGGTTCGACGCGATCGCGCTCGCGACGGCGGCGATCCCGGTCACGACGAAGAAGGCCGGAAACCAGGGGTACCCGGGTGTTCGAAACGCGTCGGGCGGCCGAGACGCGACGGGGTAGCGCCGCCGGAAGAGAAAGACGGCGGCGACGGTCAGGGTAAAGAAGATCCAGTCCCCGAAGACCACGGAGTCCACCAGGTCGGCGTAGGTCCCCGTGAGCGCGAGGACGATTCCCCACGCCGCCTGGAGAATGATGGCGAGAGACGGCGTCTGGAACCGAGGGTGGAGGCGGCCGAGCCCTTCGAAGAAGACCCGGTCGGCGCCCATGGCGTAGTAGATCCGCGTTTGGGTCAGGAGCGTCAGGTCGAGGAAGCCGAACCCGGAAACGGCGATCGTGGCGGAGATCAGGCGGTCCGCTCCGGGCCCGAAGATGCGCCGGACGGCGTCGGCGGCCGGAGTCTTCGTCGCGGCCAGGCCTTCCCGGGTCAGGGCGCCGAGGTATACGACGTTGGCCAGCAGGTAGATCGCGATGACGATCAGGGTTCCCGCGACGAGCGCCCGCGGGAGCGTGCGGCGGGCGTCGCGCATCTCCTCGGCGATGATGTTGGCGCTCTGCCAGCCGCCGTACGTGAACAGGATCGGGATCAGCGCGGCTCCGAACGCGATGAGGCCGGCGCCTGCCGGATGCGCCGTAGCCGCGGAAGCCGGCGCCGGCACCTGACGCGAGAGGAACAGGCCGCCCCCGATGAGCGCCGCGAGCGCCGCGATCTTGGCGACGACCAGGACGTTTAAGAGCCGGCTGCCCGGCTTGACGCCGAAGTAGTTGACCGCCGCGACGAGCGCGATCGAGGCGACGGCCAGCGGCGTCGCCCGCGAGTCGTCGCCGCCGAACAGCCGCAGCGTGTACTGCGCGAACGTGATCGCCACGGCCGCCAGTCCTCCGCTCTGGATGATCAGGAGCGAAGCCCATCCGAAGAGAAACGCCACCCCCGGGTGGTAGGCCTCGCGCAGATAGACGTACTCGCCGCCGGCCTTCGGAAAGAGCGCTCCGAGCTCGGCGAACGCGAAGGCCCCCGACAGCGCGATCGCTCCTCCCACGACCCACGCGGCCAGCACCAGCCCTCCCGAGGAGAGCCGCTGCGCCACGATGTACGGATTGATGAAGATCCCGCTCCCGATGATCCCGCCGACGACCACCATCGTCGCGTCGAAGGGACCGAGCGCCTTGCGGAAAGACATTTTCCGAGAGGATACCGTCGGTCGTCATTTGTCGACGAGGTGTCTTAGAATCGGCTCGTGCCCGGCGACTTCGTCCATCTCCACCTTCACAGCCAGTACTCGCTCCTGGACGGCGCCAACCGCCTGCCGGAGCTGTGCAAGAAGGTCGTCGAGCTCGGCATGCCCGCGGTCGCGGTCACGGACCACGGCAACATGTTCGGCGCCCTCGGCTTCTACAACGAGGCGATCAAGCTCGGCGTCCGGCCGATCGTCGGCGTCGAGGCGTACATCGCCCCGGGCGACCGGGCGGACAAGCAGATCCAGGCGGCCAGCGAGTCCGGCGAGGGCTACGCCTACCACCTGACCATCCTCGCGGCCAACCAGACCGGCTACAAGAACCTGGTCCGGCTCGTCTCCGAGGCGTATCTCAGCGGCTTCTACCACCGGCCTCGCATGGACAAGGCGCTGCTGCGCGAGCACGCCGAGGGGCTGATCGGCCTCTCCGGGTGTCTCAAGGGAGAGGTGGCCGGGGCCCTCGTCCGCGGCAACTACGAGGCGGCGAAGAAGGCCTTCCTGGAGTACCAGGACATCTTCGGCAAGGGGAACTTCTTCGTCGAGATCATGGACCACGGCCTGCCGCAGCAGGTCGCCATCGTCCCGCAGCTCCTGAAGCTCTCGCAGGAGACCGGCGCCCCCGCCGTCGCGACCAACGACAGCCACTACTTGAACCGCGACGACGCCGACGCGCACGAGGTCCTGCTCTGCATCGGCATGGGCAAGACGCTCGAAGACGAGCGGCGGATGCGGTTCTACAACGACGAGTTCTACGTGAAGAACCCCGACGAGATGAAGGCGCGCTTCTCCCGGTGGTCGGCCGAGGCCGTCTCCAACACGGTCGCGGTCGCGGAGCGCTGCGCGATCGCGCTGGGCAACGAGAAGGTGCAGCTTCCGACCTTCTCGGCGCCGGCCGGCCGCGCGCCGGCCGAGTACTTCGGATCGGTCGCCCGGGAGGGCCTCGAGCGCAAGCTCGCCCTGGGCGAGACCGACGCGACGATCCCGCCGGAGAAGTACCGCGAGCGCCTGGAGTACGAGATCAAGGTCGTCGAGAAGATGGAGTTCCCCTCCTACTTCCTGATCGTCTCGGACTTCATCGGCTTCGCCCGCGAGCGCGGAATCTCCGTGGGGCCGGGGCGGGGGAGCTCGGCCGGTTCGATCGTGGCGTGGTCGCTCGGCATCACCGAGATCGACCCGCTCAAGTACGACCTCCTCTTCGAGCGGTTCCTGAACCCCGAGCGCATCAACATGCCCGACATCGACATCGACTTCTGCCAGGCCCGCCGCGGCGAGGTCATCGACTACGTCACGCGCAAGTACGGCCGGGAGAACGTCGCCCAGATCGTGACGTTCTCGCAGTTGAAGCCCAAGCTCGCCGTGCGGGACGTCGCGCGGGTGCTCTCGCTCCCCGTGGCGCTGGGCGACCGCATCGCCAAGCTCGTTCCGGACGGGCCGGACGTCACCTTCAAGAAGGCGATGGAGGAGTCGGCGCTCCTGCGGGAGGCGATCGAGGCCGATCCGGCCGTCCAGAAGGTCGTCAAGATCGCGGAGCGGCTCGAGGGCCTTTCGCGGCACGCCGGGATGCACGCGGCCGGCGTCGTGATCGCCCCGCGGCCGATCACCGACTACCTGCCGCTCTACCGGACCAACAAGGACGAAATCACGACGCAGTTCGACATGAACGCCGTCGAGAAGATGGGCTTGCTCAAGATCGACTTCCTCGGCCTCATCACGCTCGACGTCATCGACGAGACCCTCGCCGCGATCCAGGCGCGCGAGGGCGCGGCGCCGGACCTCGCGCGGCTGCCGCTCGACGACGAGAAGACCTTCGAGCTCTTCCGGGCCGGCCGGACCGCGTGCGTCTTCCAGTTCGACTCCTCCGGGATGCGCGACCTGCTGCGGCGCGCCAAGCCGCGCGTCTTCGCCGACCTCGCGGCCTTGAACGCGCTCTACCGGCCGGGCGCGCTCGACGCCGGGACCGTCGAGGATTACGTCCGCCGCCGCAACGGTACGAGCGCCGTCCGCTACCCGCTGCGCGAGATCTCCGACATCCTGGAAGAGACGCTCGGGATCCTCGTCTACCAGGAGCAGGTCATGCGGATCGCCTCGCGCGTGGCCGGCTACTCGCTCGCCGACGCCGACCTCCTTCGCAAGGCGATCGGCAAGAAGAAGCGGGAGATCATGGTCGCGGAAGGGGAGAACTTCATCAAGCGCGCCACGGCGCACGGGACCGACCCGAAGAAGGCCCGGGAGCTCTGGGGACTGATCGAGCCCTTCGCCCGCTACGGATTCAACAAGTCGCACGCGGTCGCCTACGCGCTCGTCGCCTACAAGACCGCGTTTCTCAAGGCGCACTACCCGGTGGACTTTCTCGCGGCGACCCTCTCGGCGGAGATCGGCTCGACGGACGGGATCGTGAAGGTCATCGGCGACTGCGTCGAGTCCGGGATCCCGGTCCTGCCGCCGGACATCAACGAGTCCAAGCGGAAGTTCACCGGCGTCGGGCCGGCGATCCGCTTCGGCCTCGCGGCGATCAAGGGCGTCGGGGACGCGGCGGCGGAGGCGATCCTCGGCGAGCGCGAGAAGGGCCCGTTCCGCTCCTTCACGGACTTCGCGATGCGCCTGGACTCGCACCTGGTCAACAAGCGCACGCTCGACGCGCTGATCGCCGCCGGCGCCTTCGATTCGCTCGGCCGGAACCGCGCGACGCTCTCCTCGGCCTCGGAGAGGGTCTTCGCGCAGGCCAGCCGCGCGCGAGAGGAAAAGGAGATCGGGCAGTCGAGCCTCTTCTCCGGCACCCCGATCGAGTCCGGGGGGATCGAAGAGGATTCCTTCCCCGACCTGCCGGAGTGGTCGCTCGAGGAGCGGCTGAAAGGGGAGAAGGAAGTCCTCGGCTTCTACGTGACCGGCCATCCGCTGGCGCGCTTCGCCGAGACCGTCGAGCGGTTCGCCGACGCGAAGATCTCGGACCTCGCCTCGCACGCCGAGAAGACGGTCCGGGTCGGCGGCGTCCTCGTCGCCCTCAAGAAGCAGAAGATCAAGAAGGGCGTCAACGAGGGCAAGACGATGCTCAAGGCGGTCCTCGAGGACATGAGCGGCTCGATCCCGGTCGCGATCTTCGCCAGCCTCTACGAGAAGATCGCGTCGTGGATCGCGGCGGACCTGCCGGTCCTCGTCACGGGCACCGTGCGGGAGTCCGGTCCCGCCTTCGAGATGACGGTCCAGGACATCATCCCGCTCGAGGGCATCAAGGAGAGGCTCGCCCGCTCGCTCCAGATCCGCGTGAACCTGGCGCTGGCGGACGAGAAGCTCCTCGCCCGCCTCAAGGACAGCCTGGCCTCCCACCCGGGGACGCTTCCCGTTTCGATCCGGCTCTTCCGCCCCGGCGAGTTCGAGGCCACGCTGAAGGCGGCCGACTCCATGCGGGTCGCCCGCTCGCAGCGCCTGACCGACGAGATCCGGGCGCTGACGGGGGAAGACTCGGTCGAATACGTGTTTGAGTAGGAAGGCGGAGCGAGGGAAGAGTCGACAGTCGACAGTCGACAGTCGAAAGGCCGGAAGGGTCCTGGCGCGAATTCCCCGAGGCTTGCGCGGACCGATCGGCGCGGCCCGGAAGCTGGCCATCGCGGAGAAGGCGCCGCTGTATCTCGTCGGCGGCGCCGTGCGGGACCTCCTGCTTCGGAGGCCGGTCGTGGACGTGGACCTGGCGATCGAAGGCGACGCCGTCGGATTCGGGAAGTCCCTGGCCCGGACGGCGGGAGCCCGGATCTCCGCGCATGAACGGTTCGGCACCGTGGTCCTGGAGTTTCCGGGCGGCGCGCGCCTCGACGTCGCCTCGACCCGAAAGGAAACCTACGCGTCGAGCGGCGCTCTTCCGAAGGTCGCGCCGGCCGGCATCGAAGAGGACCTGGCCCGCCGCGACTTCACGATCAACGCCATGGCGATCCGGATCGCTCCGGGCCGGCCGTTCCTCCTCGATCCCTTCGGCGGTCGACGCGACCTGCGGAGCGGCACGGTGCGGATGCTTCACGAGAAGTCGCCGCACGACGATCCGACCCGGGCCTTCCGGGCCGCCCGCTACGCCAACCGCCTCGGTTTCTCCGTCGAGGGCAGGACCCGGGCATGGATTCGGGAGGCGATCCGCCGGCGGGCTTTCGACTCCATCTCCGGGGACCGGATGCGGCGGGAGATCCGGCTTCTCTTCTCCGAGGAGAACCGTGCGCGGGCGGCGGGCCTGCTCTCGCGGCTCGGTGTCGATCGAGCCGTGGATCCCGCCCTGACCTCTCCGCTTGCGGTCCGGCGGGGCCTGGCCCGCGCCGAACGGATCGCGTCGAGGCACCCGGGAAAGACCGGCTGGTTCCTCTACCTCCTCGTCTGGGCCGGCGACGTCTCCGAGAAGGCCGCCGCGAGGATCGCCCGCCGGGTTGCGCTGACGCGCGGGGACCTCTCGAGGATGCTTCGCTGGCCGTCCCTCCTCGCGCGCCTTCGACGCGAAGCTCGCTCGATCGGCCCTTCCATCGCGCGCGCGGAGCGGCTCTCTCCCGAAGAGATTGCCGCGGCGGCGGCTTTTCTCGGGCCCCCGGCGGGACCGCGGCTGGAGCTTCTCCTGAGATCCCTCGACACTTCCCTGTCGATCGGCGGGCGAGATCTCCTCGCCGCGGGAGTGCCGGCCGGACCGCGAATCGGGAAGGCGCTCGAGGCCACGCTCGACGCCCTTCGGGAGGGGCGGATCTCCCGGGGCAGGGAGCTCGAGTTCGCCGTCGAAGCGGCTCTGGGGCAGACCCGGTGACCGCGGCTCTCCTCCTTGCCTCGATTCTGCTTGCGCCCTCGCCGACGCCGCCGGCCGACCCGCCGCCGACCTACTGCGCGGAGTGGATCCGGCAGTCCAGCCAGGGCTACGAGCGGCTGACCCTCTTTTCCGACCGCACGCTGGTCTGGAAGACCTCGCACGGCGGCAACGACGAGATCAAGCGCCAGAAGCTCGAGGCCGACGAGGTGGCGTTCTACTGCGACTACTTCCGTCGGCGGGAGGTCTGGGACCTGAAGGAAGACCTCCGCACCGGGCTGACCGGGGAATTCGCGGCGCAGTCGGTCCTCACGATCGCGCGCCCGGGCGGATCGCGAAAGAAGATCCGCTTCGACGACCTCTCGCCGCTGCCGCCCGAAGCCTCCGCGGTCCGCTCGGCCCTGGAGGGCCTTCGCCTCTCGATGCTCGCCCCCCTCGCGCCGGCTTCCCGGTTCACGGCGGAGCACCTGCCGCCCGGCACGCTGCTCAAGAGGTTCGACGGCGCTCTCTTCCGCGTCAAGCAGCTCCTCGCGGAGAAGGGAGTCGTCGAGCTCGAAGGCGTCAACGAGCCGTTCAGCGAGTTCAAGAAGATCGAGGAGCTGCGCTTCCAGTTCTCGCCGCCCGAATGAGACGCGCGTGAAGAACCGGCCTTCCGTCCGGATCATCGCCGGGCGCTGGAAGGGACGCCGCCTCGTCGTGCCCGACGGAGCGCGCCCGACTTCCGACCGCGCGCGGGAGGCGCTCTTCAGCATTCTCCAGAAACGGATCCCCGGGGCGAAGGTCCTCGACCTGTACGCGGGCAGCGGAGCGGTCGGCCTCGAAGCGGTCTCCCGCGGCGCGGCCCGCGCGATGCTGGTCGAGAGGAGCGCGCCGGTCCTGCGCGAGAACCTGGCGAGGCTTCCCGCCCCGCATGAGGGGGTCGAGATTTCCGGAGAGGACGCCGGCTCCGCGCTCGACGCTCTCTCCCGAAAGGGCGTGCGTTTCGACCTGGTGTTCGCCGATCCCCCCTACGGAACCGAGACCCGGGCGCTCCGGTCCCGGGGAAAGAGCGTCCTGGAGGAGGGCGGGATCCTCGTCTTCCAGGCAGACCGGGGCGCGGCTTGCCCCGCGATCGAGGGACTGACGCTGGTCGAGACGCGCGACTACGGCCGGAACCTCTTCTTCTTCTTCTCGAGGAATCCGGAGGCTCGCCCGAGCAAGCTTCCGGGCGCGGGTCTTTGACCCTTCCCGCTCGAGATGTTAGTCTGCGGCGCCTTGAGTCTCCCCCCAACCCGCCTAAAAGGAGTCGCTTGATGGTTCAGAACGGCAGGCACTTTTTCCCCTCCGAGTCCGTCACCGAGGGTCATCCCGACAAGATCGCCGACCAGATCTCCGACGCCATCCTGGACGAGGTCCTGAGGGGCGATCCCACGGGGCGGGTCGCCTGCGAGACGCTCGTGACGACCGGCCTGGCGTTCATCGCCGGCGAGATCTCCACCAAGATCTACGTGGATTTCCCCTCGGTCGTTCGCCACACGATCAAGGAGATCGGCTACACCCGCGCCAAGTTCGGGTTCGACTACGAGACCTGCGCGGTCATCTCCTCGATCGACCCGCAGTCCGCCGACATCGCGCAGGGAGTGGACACCGGGGGAGCGGGGGACCAGGGCCTGATGTTCGGCTACGCCGTCCGGGAGACCGAGGAGCTGATGCCGCTGCCCCTGACCCTCGCGCACAAGCTGGTCATGCGGCTCTCGGAGGCGCGCCGGAAGGGACAGATGGACTTCCTGCGTCCCGACGGAAAGTCCCAGGTCACCGTCGAGTACGAGGGCAGGCGCGCGATCGGCGTCGAGGCGATCGTCGTCTCGACCCAGCACGCCGAGGCGATCAAGCACGGCGACCTGAAGGAAGCGATCATCGAGGAGATCATCAAGCCGGTCATCCCGGCGCACCTGCTCTCCAAGTCCACGAAGTTCCACGTCAATCCGACCGGTCGGTTCGTCATCGGCGGCCCCCAGGGGGACTCCGGCCTGACCGGCCGCAAGATCATCGTGGACAGCTACGGCGGGAGCGCCCCGCACGGCGGCGGCGCGTTCTCCGGCAAGGACCCGACGAAGGTGGACCGCTCCGCGGCCTACATGGCCCGCTACGTCGCCAAGAACCTCGTGGCGGCCGGGCTGGCGGAGCGGGCGCTCATCCAGCTCGCCTACGCGATCGGCGTCGCCGACCCGGTCTCCGTCCACGTCGAGACCCACGGCACCGGCAAGCTCCCCGAGGAGAAGCTGGTGGACCTGATCCGCGACCACTTCCCGCTGACGCCGCGCGGCATCATCGAGAAGCTGGACCTGCGGCGCCCGATCTACAAGGCTACGGCGGCGTTCGGCCACTTCGGCAGGAGCCTCCCGGATTTCACGTGGGAGCGCACCGACGTGGCGCCCCTCCTGGCGCGGGCGGCGGGCATCGAGCCGGCCGTGGCGGCCGGGCGTTAGGCGGGGAGGCGCCATGGCCGAAACCCTCCAGGCACGCTACGACGTCAAGGACCCCGGCCTGGCGGCGAAGGGAAGGCTCCGGATCGAGTGGGCCGGGCAGAGCATGCCGGTCCTCGCCCAGATCCGCGAGCGCTTCGCGCGGGAGAAGCCGCTCGCCGGCGTGCGCCTGTCCGCTTGCCTCCACGTGACGAGCGAGACAGCCAACCTCGCGAAGACCCTGGTCGCCGGGGGAGCGGACCTGGTGCTCTGCGCCTCCAATCCCCTCTCGACCCAGGACGACGTCGCCGCCTCGCTCGCCGCCGACGACGGCATCTCGGTCTTCGCGATCAAGGGCGAGGACCACGAGACGTACTACGAGCACATCCGCGCGGCCCTCGCGCACCGGCCCAACATCACGATGGACGACGGCGCGGATCTCGTCTCCTCGCTTCTGTTCCTGGCGCTCGGGAAGGACGCCGACGTGGACCCGGTCATCCGGGCATGGGCCGGGCGCCTCTCCGCGCAGGAGCGCCGGGACCTGACCGGGGGGATCCTCGGGGGAACCGAGGAGACGACGACCGGCGTCATCCGGCTGCGCGCCATGGAGAAGGCGGGAGTGCTCAAGTTCCCGGTCGTCGCGGTCAACGAGGCGCGCACCAAGCACCTCTTCGACAACCGGTACGGGACCGGCCAGTCCACGCTCGACGGCATCGTCCGCGCGACCAACCTGCTGGTCGCGGGCATGAACGTCGTCGTCGCGGGATACGGCTGGTGCGGGCGGGGAGTCGCGATGCGGGCGCGCGGCCTCGGGGCCCACGTCATCGTCACCGAGATCGACCCGACCAAGGCGATCGAGGCGGTCCTCGACGGCTACAGGGTCATGACGATGGACGAGGCCGCCTCCGCCGGCGACATCTTCGTCACGGTCACCGGCAACAAGGCCGTCCTGCGCGGCGAGCACTTCCGGGCCATGAAGGACGGCGCGCTCGTCTGCAACTCCGGCCACTTCAACGTCGAGATCGACATCCCGGCGCTCGAGGCGCTCTCGAAGCGGCGCCGGACGATCCGCGAGTTCGTCGAGGAGTTCACGCTCGAGGACGGGCGGCGGGTCCACCTGCTGGCCGACGGGAGGCTGATCAACCTCGCGGCGGCCGAGGGGCATCCGGCCTCGGTCATGGACATGTCCTTCGCCAACCAGGCGCTCGCCGCCGAGTACATGGTCGAGAACCACGCCACGCTGGAGAAGAAGGTCTACACGGTGCCCGACGAGATCGACCGCGAGATCGCGAAGTTGAAGCTCGCGGCGATGAGCGTCGCGATCGACGTCCCCACCCCCGAGCAGGTCCGGTACATGTCCTCCTGGGAGGAGGGAACCTAAGAGGGGCGGTTTCTCCCCGGGTCCCGCACCTTCGACATGAAAGGGCTGGCGAGGCGGACGGCGCTCCTGGTGGCGCTGGCCGCCGCGGCGCCTCCCTTTCTCTGCCTCGCAGATCCTTCGCAGGCCCAGCAGGACGGCCTCCGGGTCGGCGTCATCCACATCGAGGCGCTGGACGTCTTCAGCGACGAGGAGGCCGCCAACGGGTGGCTCTACCGCGCCGCCAACGCGCTGCACATCTCGACGCGCGTCTCCGTGATCCGCAACTTCCTCCTGTTCAAGGAGGGCGATCCGTACGATCCCAACCGCCTGACCGAGACGGAGCGGAACCTGCGCAGCCTCCCGTTCATCAAGTCCGCGTCGGTCCTGGCGCACTCCCCGAAAGACGGCCTCGTGGACGTGGACGTGCGCACACAGGACGCCTGGACGACGCAGCCGGGAGTCTCCTTCGGCAAGAAGGGGGGAGTCACGACGTACTCCTTCTCGCTCGAGGAGAAGGACCTCCTCGGCCTGGGCCGCCAGGTCAGCCTGCGCTACGGGCAGGACGTCAACCGCATCATCCGGTCCGTCCAGTACAAGGACCCCTGCCTACTCAATCCCTACTGGTCCGTCGACGCCATCTATGCCAACAACTCCGACGGAGACCAGAAGGGGATCCATGTCGGCCGGCCGTTCTATTCGTTCCTGACCCCGTGGGCTGCGGACCTGGCTGTCCTCCGCACGACCGAGGACGACCGGATCTACACCGACGGCGTCGAGTCCTCCATCGTCCGGGGAGACCACCGCCATTACGAGATCTCCTATGGCCGGGCGCTCGTCGCGAGCGACGTGCGGGCGAGGCGGCTCTCCGGGGGGTTCCAGGCGGTCGAGGACCTCTTCCAGCACCGGGACGACCGTCCCGACGACGTCATCCCGGACGACCGGAACTTCCGCTACCTCTTCGTGCGCTACGAGGACACCGGGAACGACTTCCTCAAGGTCAACTACGTCAACCGCGACGCCCGCTACGAGGACATCAACCTCGCGACCTCGTACGCGGTGACCCTGGGAGTGTCCCCGTCGGCCTTCGGGTTGCCGAGCACGACCGGCCTCGTCCGGTTCAACGGCTCCCTGGGCGGCCGGCTTTCCCAGTCGAGCTTCCTCGTCACCGGGCTCTCCTACGAGACGCGGCTGGACCATGGCCCGAAGAACGAGATCCTCTCGGGGACGGCGACCTACGTCCGCAAGTTCAACACCGCGCCGCTCCAGACGTTCGTCTCCCACTTCGAGTTCGACCTCGGCTGGAACCTCGACCGCGACGTCCAGTTCTTCGCCGACGGGGGCAACGGCCTGCGCGGGTACCGCCTCTACTCCTTCGAGGGCAACCGGCGGGTGGTCTGGAACGTCGAGCACCGGATCTTCTCGGGCAAGGAGATCCTCCAGCTCGCCTCCTTCGGCGCGGTCGCCTTCTTCGACACCGGGACGGCCGTCCCCGAGGGCCGCCCCCTCACCTTCTCGGAATTCAAGAGCGACGTCGGCGTGGGAATCCGCGTCGCGGTCTCGCGGGCCGCGGGAAACCCGATCCTCCGCGTGGACTTCGCCTACGCCCTGAACCCCGATCCGTTCGGCCGCAAAGGCTGGTTGGTCTCCTTCTCTAGCGGGCAGGTGTTTTAGGAGAAGTCGACAGTCGACAATCAACAGTCGACAGTTGAGCGCGATGGAAGGCGGGATTCGGTGCCGTAGGGGAGGGCCTCGCGGCCTCCTGGCCTCACGTCCGAAGGCGGAGAAGGAGGTAGACCGCCAGCGTCGTCGCGAGGACGTTGGGCGACCACGCCGCCAGCGCCGCCGGCAGCGCGCCCACGTCGCCGAGCTTGGTGAAGAACGCCGTCGCGATCAGGAATCCCATGCCCAGCGCCAGCCCGATCCCGATCCCCGCCAGCGCTCCCCGGCGCCCGATCCGGAAGGCGAAGGGGACCCCCAGCAGCGCCATCAGCGGCACGAGCGCCGGCGCCGCGAACTTCGCGTACATCGCCGTCTCCAGGTCCGCCGTCGCGTAGCCTCCCGCCTTGAGCCGCGCCGCGTAGCGCTGGAGCTCCCGCCACCGCATCTGCTCGGGAGTGCGCCGCTCCCGCGTGAACGCCGGCGGGGGATCGCCGGCCACGCGGTCCTCAAGGTACGTCCGGTAGCCGGTCTCCGAGTCCGCGTCGAACGTCCTCGACCAGCCCTGCCGGAACGTCCAGTCGTTTCCGTTCCAGGAGGCCAGGCGCGCGCTGTCGCGGCGCACCAGGTCGAAGCGCTCGTCGAACCGGAAGACGGAAGGGGAGACGAGCATCCCGCGCGCCGGGTCGCTCTCCTCCTTGTGCCAGATGCTCCCGTCGGCCGCGCGCCTCCAGTTGCGCTCCGCCGGGGTGCGGGCCGTGCCGTAGTCCTCGGGCCGGCCGTTGATGATGTTGTAGCAGCGTGCCTCCTGCTGCGCGGCGTAGGGCAGGATGTACTCGCCCATCGCGAAAAGGACGAGCGCACAGACGGCGGCCGCCGCGAGGATCGGCGCCGCGATCCGGTGGAGAGAGACGCCGCTCGCCCGGAAGGCCGTGTCCTCGTTGTTCTTCGAGAGGATGCCGAGGCAGACGAGGGTGGAGATCAGGGCGACGAACGGCGCGATCTGCGCCCCGATCCCGAGGAGGAACGCCCGGTAGTAGCCGAGCACCGCCGAGGTCGGCGGGTGGTTCCTCGCGATGCGGTCCACGCGCTCCGCGTAGTCCACGATGACGGCGAGGAGGAGGACCGAGACCGCCGCGAAGAAGAGCACGGTGAAGAACCGCTGAAGCACGTAGCGGTCGAGGATCCCGGGAAACCTCACGAAGCTCCCGAAGCGGGGCCGCGCCGCGGCGGGGGAGGCCCGCCGGCCCGGGATTCTGCGGCCCGGCAGCGGCAGAGTCCAGCGCCACCTCGCCCGCTCCCTGCCGGACCGCGCGATCGCGGCGGCTCCGGCGGCGAGCACGACGACGTTGGGAAGCCAGATCGCCAGCCCGGGAGGAAGGACACCCCTCTGGCCCCACGTCTCTCCCGCGGAGAGCAGGACGTAGTACAGGATGATGATCGCCAGCGAGATCGCGAACGCGCTTCCCCTTCCGCCGCGCCGCGCGGATTCCGCAAGCGGGATCCCGATGATCGCGAAGGCGAGGCAGGCGAACGGGATCGAGAACTTCTTGTGGATCTCGACCCACGCGAGCCGGTAGCTCTCGGGCGACTGCGCGCGAATGCGCTGCGCCGTCGCCATCAGCTCGCGGACCGACTGGTTGCGGAGCGACTTCTCGTAGGCCACGCTGGCCGACGCGTTCCAGATGTCGCCCGTCAGGAGGACCCGCTGGGCCTGGCTTCGGTTCAAGCGGTAATGGGCGGGATCGCCGGCCTCGTACTCGTGGACCGTGGAGTTGAAGAGGTCGAGCCAGAGCCGGTCGTTCTCGAGCGTCAGGGCGCCGCGGCGGGCGACCATGACGCGCTGGTCCCGCTCGCCCTCCTCGCCGAGCTTGACGAAGACTCCCTCGAGGGATCGCCCGTCGGCGCCCGTGCTGTCGAAGTAGAGGGTCACGCCCGGGCGGACCTCGCGGAAGGTCCGGGGATGGACGACGTTGACGACCGAAGTGGCGGCGACCCGGGCCAGCGACCGGGTCAGCTTCTCGTTGGCGCCCGGGAGGACCAGGTTGTACAGGAGGAAGACGCCGCCGGAGAGGAGGATGGCCGCCACGATCGCCGGCCGGTAGATGGCCAGCGGGCCGACGCCGCAGGAGCGCAGGGCGATGATCTCGCTGTCTCCGGCCAGGCGCCCGATCCCGATCAGGACCCCGAGAAGGAACGCCATCGGGAGGGTCAGGACGATGATCCACGGAAGGGAAAGGACGGCGAGCCAGACAACCTCGCCGAACGAGGCGCTCCGGCGCACGAAGAAGTCCGCCAGGAAGTACACGGTCCGGATCAGCAGGATGAACGTGTACGCGACGAACCCCAGGAGGAAGGGGGGCCAGATCTCGCGCAGGACGGACCGGGAGACGAGGCGCACGGGGGAATGGTAGCCGAGGGGACCTCGCGCCAGCGTTTCGCGGCCCCAATCCACTACTTTACATAATCTATCTTATCGGACGTTGTACCGGGAGGCGGGCGGGCGCGGGGCCCGCCCCTGCGGCATCCTTGTGGCGCAGCGCCGGCGTCGCGCCGGCTATCGCTTGGGGATCTTGATCTCGCCGGCTTCGAGCTGCTTGATGATGTGGCGGAGGGTCTCGATGAGCTCGGACCTGTCCACCCGGGATTTCTGGAAGGAGAGATTGAGCTTGAACGGGCCGCCCTTCGGTTTGTAGACGAACGAGAACCGGCCCGCGCGCCGGCCGCCCTCATCCCTCTTCTGCGCCCGCAGGTCGTCCCGGGTGAATCCGGCTGCCGCCCGCTCGATCGCCGCCCTCATCAGGTCCGGGTCCTTCAGCCTGGCGATCTGGAGGAGCACCGACTTCGCTTGGATGTCGGCGCGCCGACATTCGTCGCGGACGTCCTCGGGGATCTCGAGGAGGGACATCGCCTCGGTGATCGACACCCGCGACTTCCCCACCGCGTCGGCGATCCGCTGCTGTGTGTACCCGTGGCGGTTGACCAGGCCCACGTACCCCTCGGCCTCCTCGAAGGGATGGAGGTCCTTGCGGTGAAGGTTCTCGATCAGCGCGATCTCGATGACCTCGTTTTCCGGCACGTCGAACTCGATGCACGGGACCTCGGTCAGCCCCGCCTCCATCGCCGCCCGGAAGCGCCGCTCGCCGGCGATGATCCGGTAGCGGTTGTCGCCGATCGGCCGGACGAGGAGCGGCTCGAGGACGCCCCGGACCTCGATCGATTTCACGAGCTCCCGGAGGTCCCCGACGCTCGTGCGCGGCTGCTCGGGATTGGTCTCGATCTCCTCGAGCGGGATCCACCTCCCGAGGGAAGCTCCGAATCGCGAGGACAGCGCCTCGACGAAGTGGGAGTCGTGGCGCATCCGCGCTTCCTGCGGCAATCCCCTTCTCTTAGACACGGGACAGGACCTCCTCCGAAAGCGAGTAGTACTCGGCGGCGCCGCCCGAGCGCGGCGCGAAAGTGAAGATGGATTCTCGGTGGGCCGGGCTCTCTTCCAGCCGCACGCTCTTGGAGATGGTGGTCTTGAAGACCTTGTCCCCGAAGACCGCCCGGATCTGCTTGTACACGTCGCGGCCCAGGACCGTGCGCTTGTCGTGGAGAGTCACGACGACCCCGAGGATCTGGAGGCCGGGGTTGGGCCGCGCCTTGATCTTGTCGATCGTCTCGAGCAGGTCGTCGGTCCCCTCCAGCGCGAAGTACGACGACTGGATCGGGATCAGGATGTGGGACGAGGCGACCATCGCGTTGACGGTGATCATGCCGAGGGTCGGCGGCGTGTCGATCAGGATCGCGTCGTAGCGCTTCCGGGCGCCGTCGATCTTGTCGCGGAGGCGGAAATGGCCGTCGAACTCCCCGAGCAGCTTGGGCTCGATCTTGGCCAGCGCGATGCGCGCGGGCGCGATGTCCAGGTTCTTGAAGCCGGAGGGCCGGACGATGTCGCGGAACCAGATCGCCGGGTCGGTTAAGACGTCGTACATGGACTTCTCGATCGAGCGCCGGTCCAGGTACGACATGGTGCTGTTGCCCTGGGGGTCGAGATCCACCAGCAGCGTCTTCATCCCCTTCTGAGACATGGCCGCCGCCAGGTTGATCGCCGTAGTCGTCTTCCCGACTCCGCCCTTCTGATTCGTGATGGAGATGATCACCAGCGAAGGAGTATAGCTGCCGATTGCCGCAGCGCTCTTGTCCTCCTGAGCGGAGCGAAGGATCTCGGAAAGGAGCCGCTCGGGAAAACGCCGGGCTACATCCGGTACTTGCCGAGGTCCTCCGGGTTCACCTCCTCGAGCCACTTCTTGAGGCGCTCGGGGTCCGGGTCACCGTCGGCCCGGAGCGTCTTGCTCTTCTCGAGCACTTCCTCCTCGACGAAGATCTCGGACTGGCACCGCAGGGCGAGCGCGATCGCGTCGCTCGGCCGGCTGTCCACCGTCCACGTGGCTCCCGCCCGGGAGAGGTGAATCCGGGCGAAGAAGGTGTTGTCCTTGAGGTCGTTGATCACGATCCGGTCGACGCGCGCGTCGAGCTCCCGGACGAGGTTGTTGAGCAGGTCGTGCGTCATCGGGCGGGGTGTCGCGATCTTCTCCATGGCGATGGCGATCGCGTTGGCCTCGAAGATCCCGACCCAGATCGGCAGGAAGACCCCATCGCCGGCGTCGCGCAGGATGACGACCGGCATGTTGGAGACGGGATCCATCAGGAGACCCTTGATTTCCATCTTGACCATGTGGAGGACCTCCCGTCTCCGTCCTAGTCCGCCAGCTCCCCGAGAAGGGAGTTGGGCAACCCTTTCACGATCGTCACGGCCCGGTAGGTCCCCGGCTGGAGCGGCTGCGCCGTCCCCACGTGGACGATGCGGTTGCAAGCCGTGCGCCCGTGGGCCTCTCCGTGCTTGTCCCGCCCCTCGACCAGGATCTCGAAGGTCCGCCCGACGAGCCCCCGGTTGATCTGCCCCTGGATCTCCGACTGGAGTGAGAGGAGCCGCTGCAGCCTCTCCGCCGCGGCCTCCGCGGGGACCTGTTTCTCGCTCCCCCACCGCGCCGCCGCCGTGCCCGGCCGGGGCGAGTAGCAGAACGCGAAGACGTTGGCGAACCGAGCCTCGCGGACGAGATCGAGGGTCTGCCCGAAGTCCTCCTCGGTCTCGCCCGGGAAGCCGACGATGAAGTCCGACGAGACGGCGACTTCCGGAACGACGCTCCGCACCCTCGCGAGGGTGTCCAGGTAGCCCTTCCGATCGTAGCGGCGCTTCATCCGGTACAGGACCCGGTCCGACCCCGATTGCGCAGGCATGTGGAGGTAGGGCGCGAGGTTGCCTCCGGCCCCGAGCGCGGCTGCCAGCGAATCGTCCACGAAGCTGGGATGTGAGGTCAGGAACCGGAGCCTCCGGAGCCCCGGAAGCGGAGCGAGCCTTTCGAGGAGTCGCCCGAGGCCCGAACCGTCGTCGGGGTCCTGGTAGGCGTTGACCGTCTGTCCCAGGAGCGTGATCTCCGTGTACCCCTGCGAGACGAGCCAGGCCGCCTCTTCGAGGATCTCCGGGGAGCGGCGGCTGCGCTCGCGGCCGCGGGTGAAGGGAACGATGCAGAAGGTGCAGAACTGGTCGCAGCCCTCGATGACGGTGAGGTACGCCTGGAAGCGGGACCCGCGCGAGATCTGCCGGAACTGGTAGACCGGCGAGTCCTCCGGCATCTCCCGCAGCGACTCTCGGCGGCGGTCCCGCCGGACGCGCTCGACGACCTCGCCCAGGCGCTCGACGTTGCCCGTGCCGAGCACGAAATCCACCCAGGGCGCCCGCTCGAGGATCTCGTCTCCGGTGACCTGAGCGAGGCAGCCGGCGACGCCGATGACGAGGCCCGGGTTGTCGCGCTTCCTCTCGGCCAGGACCCCGAGCGCGCTGTAGACCTTCTGGTCGGCCTTGTCGCGAACCGAGCAGGTGTTCAAGACGACGACGTCGGCCTGCGAGGCTTCGACCGCCGCGGAGAGGCCCAGCCGCTCGAGCTGGCCGGCCATCCTCTCGCCGTCGAGGACGTTCATCTGGCAGCCCCACGTCTCGACGCGGTAGGAGCCGCCGGCGGCCGTCGGGAGGCCCGGGTTGGCGCTCAATCCCGCAGCCACCCCGGCAGGGCTCCCGCCTTGCGCGCCTTTTCGGGAAGGTCCGCCAGCTCCTTCTGGGCTTCCGCCAGGTCCCGCTTGGACGTCTCGAGCTCCTCCCGCTTCTTGTCCCACGCCGGCTTGATCACGCCGTCGCGGTAGTTGCCATCGTCCCACGAATAGAAGTCGTTTTCGAGCTTGTGGGCCTCCGCGTCGTAGCGGCGGACCTTCTCCTCGAGATCCCCGACGCGGGCCTTCGCGGAGTGCATCCGTTCGCGCCAGTACGCTTCGGCCTCCGAGGACTCCTGCGGCGGCGTCCCGTCGGCCGGCGGGTGGTTCTCCGCCTTGGACGCCGACGGCGTGGCCGCGGGCACCGGCACGTTCTTGGGCGACGCGGTCGTCAGCTTCCCTTTCTTGGGATCCGTGACGAGGGTCTCGTTGGTGATCGCGATCTTGCCCTTCTTCTTCTTCGTCTCGGAGGCCGACCGCACCGCGTCGGCCAGCGACTGCCCCGGCTCCGGAGTGACGACTCCGGGCGGCGCGACAACGGCGTCCGGGGCTCCCTTCCCGAATCCGCCGGAGAGCTTGTGCTCCTTCGGGGTCGGCGTCGCCGTGGGTGTGGGCTTCGGAGTCGCCGCAAGCGCGGGATCGGCGACCACGACGGCCGTGATCCAGATTCCAAGATCCAGAATCCAGAATCGCTTCACGGTTCCGTCGTCCCCGCCCGCCCGTAGCGGTCCTCCAGGCGCACGACGTCGTCGAGCTCGGGGCTGGAGACCTCGACCAGATCGCTCGCGAGCTCCGCGGACATCCGGTGGCGCACTCCCGGGCGGATCCGGTAGGAATCGCCCGGCTGCAACCGGATCTCCTCCATTGCGCCGTCCTCCACGCCCACGAGCAGGTGCACCTCACCCGCCAGAACAAGAAGGGTCTCGTCCTTTCTTTCATGGTACTGGAGCGACAGGCAGTGGCCGGGCTCCAGGTGCAGGATCTTCCCGGCGTACCTGTCGTTCTCCGCGAAGATCAGCTCGTGGCCCCAGGGCTTGGAAACCTTTCTCAAAGCGCCTTTTCCTCTTTCTCGGCGCGGGCGGCGCGCGCCTCGGGAGGCGCCGGCGGCGCGGCCTGCTGCCGGAACATCTTCTCCACGTCGGCCGCCTCGGAGGCGTGCAGGGCGCGCTCCGCGAGGAGCCGCGCCCGCCGCGAGTGAATCGCCGCGAGCGCGCTCTTGACCGTCGGGATCGCCACCGGGGTCACGGAGAGCTCCCGGATCTCCAGGCCCACGAGGACTCCGATCCCGATCGGGTCCGCCGCCATCTCGCCGCACACCGCGACCGGCCGGCCGAGCGCCGCGCCCGCCTCGACGACCGCGCGGATCATCCGCAGGATCGCCGGGTGGAGCGGCCGGTACAGCGGCGCGACCTCGGGGTTGGCGCGGTCCACGGCGAGCGCGTACTGCGCGAGGTCGTTGGTGCCGATCGAGAAGAAATCCGCTTCGAGGGCGAGCCGGTCGGCGATGAGCGCCGCCGAGGGGACCTCGATCATGATTCCGAGCGCGGGAGGGGTCGTGAGCCCGACCTCGCGGCAGACCTTCTCGAGATGGCGGCGCGCGGCGCGGATCTCGCCGACTCCCGCGACCATCGGGAGCAGGATCTTCAGCTCCCCCTTCCTCGACGCCAGGCAGAGGGCGGTCAGCTGCTCCTCGAAGAGCTTCGGGTTGGCCAGGCAGTAGCGGAGCCCGCGGAGCCCCAGAGCCGGGTTCTCGTCGGTCGTCGGCCCGATCCCCTTCTCCCCCCCGAGGTCGTAGGTCCTCACCGTGACCGGGTGGGGCCCGACCGCGGCGAGGAGCTTCTCGTACGCGTCGCGCTGCTCCTCGACCGAGGGCGTGGCCGGCGCCGCCTTCAGGTACAGGAACTCGGAGCGGAAGAGGCCGACCCCCTCGGCGTGCCAGTGCTCGAGCGCGGGGATCTCCTCGGCAAGCTCGATGTTGGCGCGCAGGACGACGCGGATCCCGTCCGCTGTCACGGCGGCGCCGGCCGTGCGCGCCCGGAGCCGGCGCGTGCGCTCCCTGGCCTCCCGGATCTTGACCAGGCTCCTGCGGAGCTTCTCCTTGGACGGAGAGGCGTCGACGACTCCGCGGTCGCCGTCCACGACGATCGGCCGCTCGGGCGAGACCGTGTCGCAGAGCCCCGGGACCCCGGCGACCGCCGGCAGGCCGAAGGAGCGGGCGATGATGCTGGCGTGCGAGGTCGGGCCTCCCCGCTCGAGCGCGATCGCGCGGACGCGCCTCGGGTCCAGGCGCGCCGTGTCCGCCGGCGAGAGCTCGTCGGCGACGAGGATCGAGCCCCTCGGAAGGTCGCGGTGCTGGAGCGGGTGGCCGCCGGAGAGGTGCCGCGAGATCTCCCGGGCGACGTCCGTGATGTCGGCGGCGCGCTCGCGCATGGCGGCCGCGGGCGACGCCTCGAGCCGCGCCGCGAGCTCCCGCGAGACGGCGGCGAGCGCCCACTCGGCGTTGACCCGCTCCCGGCGCATCCGCTCGACGACAGGGGTGAGCAGCGACTCGTCGGAGGCGATCATGCCGTGCGCCTCGAGGATCGCCGCGAGTTCCGAGCCCATGTCTCCGCCGCTCGTCTGCCTGGATTGGGCCAGGAAATCCTCGGTCGCCGCGTGGGCGGCCTTGCGGAAGCGGCGCTCCTCGGCGTCCATCTGGTCGGGCTGCATCGCCCGCCGGAAGGCGGGGGTCCCGCCGAACCGGACGACGACCGCGCGGCCGACCGCGATGCCGGGACTGACCGGGATCCCTTGAAGCATTTCGATCGGGTGATCTGCGATCGGCGATCGGGTGATCGGTCTTCATTCACCCGATGGCTCGATCACCAGATCACCCGATTCCTCCTCATTCTTCCTCGTCGAAACTGCGGGCTATGAGGTCCTCGACTGCCGCGAACGCAGCGGCCTCGTCCTCTCCGCTGACGGAAAGCGTGATGTGCGTCCCCTGGGAGGCCGCGAGCAGCAGGATCCCGAGGATGCTCTTGCCGTCCACTTCCTCGCCGTTCTTGCGGATCTTGACCGCCGATTTGAACCGGCTCGCCGTCTGCACGAATTTCGCCGCCGCCCGGGCGTGAAGCCCGAGCCGGTTGCGGATCGCCACTTCTCGCTCGATCATCGGCCGGCCGGCTCCGGGGCCGGCGGAGCCGGCGCCTCCTCGCTCGCGAGCAGGTCCGAGGCGACGCAGATCGATCGCTGCCCGCGGTCCCGGGCCAGCCGCGCGATCTCGGCCACCGGCTTGCCGCTCTCCTGGAGCGTCGCGCACTTCAGCACCATCGGCAGGTTCACGCCGGTCACGATCTCGACCCGGTCCTTCTTGAGAAACGAAAGCGTGAGGTTCGTCGGGGTCCCCCCGAACATGTCGGTCAGAATGATCGCCCCCTCCCCCTTGTCGGCCTGGGCCAGGCCGGCGGCGATCCTCTCCCGCGCGTCGTCGCCGACCTCGCCCCAGTCGAGCGCGACCGCGACGATCGACGGGATGCTCGGCTGGATGGTCAGCGCGGCAGCCTTGAGCTCCTCGGCCAGCCGGCCGTGGGTCACGAGGAGGATTCCAATCATGGGATTGCTGGAATTCTAAGGCCTGACGGGCGGCGGCTTCATTCCCGCGTCGCGTCCCGGTGGGAGACGCGGACCGGGTAGCCCCGATCCTTGAGCATCGCCGCCACGCGCTCGGCCACGTACACCGAGCGGTGCCGGCCGCCCGTGCATCCGACGCCGAGCGAGAGGTAGCTCTTCTGCTCCCTCTCGTAGAGCGGGAGCAGGTAGTCCAGGAAATCCCCCAGGCGCGCCAGGAACCGGCCGGTCTCGGGGTCCTTCTCGATGTACGCCGCGACGGCCGGGTCCGAGCCGGTCTTGGGCTTCAACTCCGGCACGAAGTGCGGGTTGGCGAGAAAGCGCACGTCGAAGAGGAGGTCCACGTCGTGCGGCACGCCGAACTTGTATCCGAAGGACGTCGCGGAGACGACCATCCGCGCGCGCGAGGGATCGCCCACGAAGGTCTTCTGGATGAACGAGCGAAGCTCGTGGACGGTCATCTCGCTCGTGTCCACGACGACGTCGGCGACCGCGCGGACCTCTTCGAGCATCGCCCGTTCGCTCCGCAGCGACTGGAGGAGCGACCGGTCTCCCGACAGCGGGTGCGGCCGCCTCGTCTCGGAGAAGCGGCGGATCAGCGCCTCCTCCGACGCGTCGAGAAAGAGCAGCCTCGTGCCCGGGACGCGCGCGCGCAGGCGCGACAGGATCTCCGGGAAGCGCGCCGCGAAATTCGGGTTGCGCACGTCGAGGATGACGCCGACGCGGGACGCCGAGACGCGCGAGAGGAGCGGCTCGACCAGCTCCAGCGGGAGGTTGTCCACGCAGAAGTAGCCCATGTCCTCCAGGCACTTGTTGACGTAGCTTTTGCCCGAGCCGGAGAGGCCGGTGGCGATGACGAGGCTCTCCGGGAGGGAAGAGTTCGCGTCCGCCGTGTCTCCGGAGCTCATCGTTCGAGTCCGAGTCTCGAGTCCCGAGTCCCAATCCGCTCAGCCCCGGCGCACCGGCGACTGGGCGTTCTTCGCGATCTGCTCGTCCACCTTGAGCGCGAACTCCTTGGCCGCGTCGTAGCCCTGCATCTTGAGGAGCTCGTTGCGGGCGGCGATCTCGATCAGCAGCGCCAGGTTGCGCCCCGAGGCGACCGGGAGCCGCAGGAACGGCCGCTGCTTGCCGAGGATCGAATAGGTCTCGCCGTCCAGGCCGAGCCGGTCGTACTTCTTGGCCGGGTCCCATCGCTCGAGCTCGATGACGAGCTCGATGGATTTGGAGGTCCGCACCGCCGAAACCCCGAAGAGGTTCTTGATGTTGATGATCCCGATCCCGCGCAGCTCCATGTGGTAGCGGATCATCTCCGCGGCCCGCCCGACGAGGGCGCCGTTGGGGTACTTGCGGATCTCGACGACATCGTCGGCCACCAGCCGGTGGCCGCGCTGGATCAGGTCGAGCGCGCACTCGCTCTTGCCGATGCCGGAGTCGCCGAGCAGGAGGACTCCCATCCCGTAGACGTCCACGAGGACGCCGTGAACGGTCGCCGAAGGTGCGAGCTCATCTTCGAGGACGCGGGTGATGTTCTGGATGACGACGGAGGTGGTCTGGTCCGAGACGAGGAGCGGGATCGACCGCGACCGGCACTCCCGGGCGAGGTC
This sequence comes from Thermoanaerobaculia bacterium, assembly GCA_035259605.1. GTDB lineage: Bacteria > Acidobacteriota > Thermoanaerobaculia > UBA5066 > Gp7-AA6 > JAWOLE01. The sequence continues at coordinate 8,494 of DATFWF010000011.1, read as the reverse complement.
CTCGGGCACTTCCTGCCCCTTGGTGATCACGAAGGCCGCGACGGGCAGGGCCGCGATCGACGCGATCCGCTCCTGGCGGACGTCGGCCGGCATCGTGTCGAGGTAATGGAGCTCGCTTTCGCCGAGGATCTGGATGCGCCCCGGCTTGATGAACGCGAGGAAGCCCGCGAAGGCGAGGCCCGGCCGCTGGATGCGCCCCCAGGAGATCGGGCGGGAGAACCCGGATTCTCCCGCGACCGTGCGCAGCTTCAGGTCCGACAGGATCGGCGAGCGCAGGATCTCCGCGGTCAGGTGCGCCGTTCTCCCCCGCTCCTCGGGCACGCTCATGATCCCGCCGCCGTCAGGCTCCCCTGCGGACCCTTCAGGGCCTCCAGGACTTCCTCGCGCGTCGTCGCGCGCCGGAGACTCTCGGAGATGCCCGGCGTGCGCAGAAGCCGCGAGATCCGCGCGAGCGTCTGGAGGTGCGCGGCGGGCTGGTCGGCCGGCGAGAGGATCAGGAAGACCAGCGTCACCGGGACGCCGTCGGGCGCGTGGAAGTCCACGCCTCGCGGCGCGAGCCCGATTGCCAGGACGATGTCCTGGACGTCTTTCGACTTGCAGTGCGGGATCGCGACTCCGGAGCCCAGGCCCGTGCAGCCGAGCTTCTCGCGCTCGATCAAGCGCCGCGTCAGGTCGCTCACGTCGCGCACGACTCCGGCCGCGGCGAGGCGGCGCGCCATCTCGCCCAGCACGTCCTCCATCCCGGGCCCTTTCAGGTCCGCGAAGACGAAGCGCGGGTCGAGCAATCCCTGGAGCGGGGCCTCGCCGTCCATCAGTCCCTCTCGTCTCCGGCCGGGAAGAAGCGCGCGCTCAGCATGCCGGAACGATCAATCCGAAGTCGCCGTCGCGGCGGCGGTAAAGGACGGAGATGCGCTCGTTGCCGGAGTCGCGGAAGATCAGAAACTCCTGGCGCGAGGTCTCCAGCCGCAGGCCGGCCTCCTCGACGCTCATCGGCTTGGCCGGCATCCGCTGCTGGCTGCCCCGCACGATCCGCCGCCCGCCCGACGGCGACAGGCCCGCCGGGGGCTTCCCGCCGTCCGGCGCCGGTACGAGCGTTCGGATGGATTCGCCGGGAGCGCCGCGGTGCTTCCGGTCGCGGACTTTCTGGAGGTCGCGCATGCTCTGCGCCTCGATCTTCTCGAAGGCGAGCGTCACGGCCGCGCGGGGATCTCCCTCGGTCTCCTCCTGGGCCTTCCAGTGGCGGCGCCGGTGGCTCGCGATGATCTCGGCGCCGAATCGGTGCTTCTCCTGGGACAGGACGATGCGGACCCGGGCGGGCCCGCCGAGGTGCCGCTCCAGCTTCTGCGTTCGCTTCCGGGCGAGCTCTTCGAGCACGGGAGTGACTTCGACATTGCGGCCGGTGCATTCGACGCTCATGCCACCTCCTCTTGGTGCGAACGGATTCAGAACGATTGCTTGCGCTGCGAGGAGGAGGGGATCCGCAGCTCCTCGCGGTACTTGGCGACGGTCCTTCGCGCGATCTGGATCCCCTCGGCGCGCAGGCGCTGCATGATGCGGGCGTCCGAGTGCGGGCGACGCGCATCCTCATCGGCGATGTAGCGGGCGATCTTGCTCTTGATCGACAGCGACGAGACGTCGGCTCCGGTCGAGGAGTCGATTCCGCTGTGGAAGAAGTATTTCATCGGGAAGAGGCCGCGCGGCGTGTGGATGTATTTGTTGGAAACGACGCGCGAGACCGTGGACTCGTGCATCCCGATGTCGTTGGCGACGTCGCGCAGCACGAGCGGCCGGAGGTGCTCGATACCCTTGTCGAGGAACTCCCGCTGGTGGCGCACGATCGAGTCGGCGACCTTGTAGATCGTCCGCTGGCGCTGGTCGAGGCTCTTGATGAGCCAGACCGCCGAGCGCATCTTGTCCTTGAGGTACGCCGCGGCCTCCTGGCCGATCGCGCCGTTTCCGCCCCGCAGCATCCGCCGGTACGCGGCGGAGATCCGGAGCTTCGGCAGGCCGTCCTCGTTCAGCTGGATGACGTACTCGTCGCCGATCTTGCGCACCGCGACATCCGGCTCGACGTAGATCGTCCGCTCGTTGGAGTACTTGCGGCCCGGCTTGGGCTCGAGGTTCTTGATGATCTCGACGACCGCCTGCAGCTCCGACATGCCGACGGAGAGCGACCGGGACAGCTGCGGGAACTGGCGGTTCAGGAGCTCGGGCCAGTGCTCGGTGACGATCTTCTCGATCAGCGGGTTGTCGATCTTCAGCGCGTGGATCTGGAGCATCAGGCAGTCGGGCAGGTCGAAGGCGCAGATTCCCGGGGGATCGAAGGAGCGCACGAGTGCCAGAGCTTGCTCGACGTCTGCCTCGCTGTCGAACCCGGCCTCGCGAATCTCCTCGCGCGCGACGCGCAGGTAGCCGTCCTCGTCGATGTTTCCGATCAGGTACCCGGCGATCTCGCGGACGGCCGGGCCGGCGTCGGACATCGAGAGCTGCCAGGTCAGGTACTCCTGGAGGCCCGGAGTGCTCGAGAGCGTGTTCTCCAGCGGGGTCTGCTCGCTGTCCTCGTACTGGCGTGGGTTGTAGGCCGTGTCGAGGTAGTCCTCGAAGTAGGTGTCGAAATCGATTTCCTCGAAGGAGTCGCGCTCGGTGTCCGGAGCCGCCTCGGCTTCCGCGGGGGCCTCGGGCGTGGCCGTCGCCGCCGCGGGGACTTCCTCCTTGGACGCCTCGGGAGCTTCGGGGGCCTCCCCGGCCTCCGCCTCGCGCGGCGCCTCCTCCTGCTCCTGCTCCTCTTCGAGGACGGGGTTCTCGACCATCTCCTGGTTCAAGACCTCCTCGAGCTCGAGCTTGGACATCTGCAGCAGCTTGATGGCCTGCTGCAGCGACGGCGTCATGACCAGCCGCTGCGACAGCCTCAGGTGGAGTTTCTGTTCGAGCGCCATCAGCGAAGTTCTCTCGATCTCGATTCCCGCGGGCGGGAGGCAGCCGATTCTTCCGTCATCGCCTTTTCAGTTCAGCTGAAAAGCCTCCCCCAGATAGATCTTCTTGACGACGGCGTCGCTCGACAGAGCAAGGGGCGTGCCTGCCCGTAAAATCTCGCCGGCGTTGATTATATAGGCGCGGTCCACGATGGACAAAGTCTCGCGGACGTTGTGATCCGTGACCAGAACTCCGATCCCGGTCGCCGCCAGCCGGCGGGCGATTCCCTGGATTTCGAGGACGGCCAGGGGGTCGATCCCCGCGAACGGCTCGTCGAGGAGCAGGAAATCCGGGGACACCACGAGGCTCCTCGCGATCTCGACCCGCCGGCGCTCGCCGCCCGAGAGCGTGAACGCCCGGTGCGTGCGCAGCGCCTCGAGCCCGAACTCGGCGAGGAGCCGGTCGGCCCGCTCCCTCTGCTCGCCGCGCGAGAGGTCCAGCGTCTCGAGGATCGCGAGCAGGTTCTCCTCGACGGTCATCTTGCGGAAGACCGACGGTTCCTGCGGCAGGTAGGAGATTCCTTCCCGGGCCCGGCGGTACATCGGGAGATCGGTCAGGTCGCGGTCGCCCAGGCGCACAACCCCCGCGTCCGGGCGAACGAGCCCCACCACGATCGAGAAGGTCGTCGTCTTCCCGGCGCCGTTGGGCCCGAGCAGCCCGACGATCTCCCCGCCGGCGATCTCCAGCGAGACGCCCTTGACGACCGCCCGCCCGCCGTACGTCTTGATCAGCCCCTCGGCCGCGAGGACCGGCCGCCTCTCGGAGATCGCGCTTTCGCTCACACCGGTAGTTTAGACGCGCTCATGCCTTGGTCTTGTGGATCGTTTCGGTCTTGCCGCCTTCCGGAGCGGTGACCTCGACCCGCTTTCCCTTCTCGGTGATCGTCAGGACGGCGCCGGCGACGCGGTTGCCCTCGGCGTCGGTGACCCAGGCCGGCTCGCCGCGGAGAACGGTCTTGTCCTCGCCCGGGAGATCGAGCGCCCTCTCCGCTTTTCCCTTCCGGCCCGTCGAGGAGTCCGACAGCGTGACGTCCCCGGTCAGCTCGACGCGGTCGATCTTGCGGGCCGCGCCGAAGGTCGCCGTCGCCTTCTGCGCGGTCGCGCGCCAGGGGCCGCGCGTGACGAGGACGCCGTCCTCGAAGACGGCCACCCCTTCGGCGTCGCGGTAGATCACGCGGCGGGCCGTCACGACGGAGGGGGATCGGTCCTTCTCGCCCCTGGCCGGTTCGGAAGGCTCGGGCGAGACGACGGTCCGAGTGTGCCCGACCGCGACCAGCACGCGCTCTCCGTCGTTCAACGTGATGTCGTCGCCGAAGAGCGAGGAGGCGCCCTGCCAGAGAGTGCCTCCCCCCGAAAGCGTCGCGGTCTTCGCGGCGTCGTCGAAAACCATCCGGGCCGCCTTGCCGAAGGTGGGCTTGGAGGAATCGCCGACCAGCGTCGGCGGGTTCTCGTTGGATTTGCCGGGAACGAAGACGGCGCGCGCGTTGCCGGTCGCGTCGAGCGTGCGGCGGTTGCGATCCATCTCGATGCGGTCCGCCGACACCCTGGACCCCTCGCTCTCGGCCGTGGCCGAGCCTCCCTTTTCCCCGGTCAAGACCCAGAGGCCGCGCGCGGGAACCTGGACGATCCTGTCGGCTTTCGCGGAACGGCCCTCTCCCTGCGTCCGCACATTGCCCGAGAGCTCGAGCGAAGCGATTTCCCCGGAGGCCGCGAAGGTAACGTTGGCCGAGTCGGACTCGGCGCGGTTCTCGGGCGAGTCGAAGCGGACCTTGCCGCGGGCATGGGCCGCCGCCGCGTGCCCGCCTTCGAAGGCGACGTCGATCGTCTCCGCCTCGATTTTTTGGCTGCCTTCCTCGACACGCGCCGGCGTTCCCGAGAGAGTCAGCGAGCGGGCGGCCCCGTCGGGACCGAAGAAGAGCGCGCCGGTTTTCGCGAAGTAGCGCCGCTCCACGGCGGAAGCCGCGGCCCCCGCCGCGCGCGCCGCGGGAGTCGGCCCGGAGGCCGCCGCGAGGACTCCCCGGACGTTTCCTTCCGCGCGCGCCCACTCGACGCGGTTGCCGTCCTGCTCGGTCTTGAGCGTCATGGCGTCGCAGTCCACCCGGTCGCCGCCGCGCGAGGCGCCCGAGACCGAGCCGACCAGCTCGATGACTCCCTCCTCGCGCCGGTAGAAGGCCCTGTCGGACGCGATCGAGGAGAGCCCCGCGCTCCCCTCCCCCGTTCCGGCTCCACGGATCGGCCCTTCCAGCGCCAGCTCCCGTTTCGCGACGTCGTAGCGGCCGGATTTCGCATCGACGTTGAACGTCCCGCGCGAGAAATGGACCGGAGACGGGACGAGGAGGTCGCCGCCTTTCGAATTCGGGTGAAACTCGATCTTCGCCGTTTCTCCGAGCGCGCCCTTCTCGTCGGACCAGCGGACGTTGCCCGAGAGGATCGCGTCGTTGGTGCGGTGGTCGTACTGCGCCTTGTCGGCCCGGACCGTCACGGGAGCTCCCTGCCCCTGCTCGGGGTAGAGCGTGAGGGAGACGCCTTCCAGGGCGTAGGAGTTGGGGACCTGCCCCGCCGCCGCGCCGAACCCGACCGTGCGCTCCGCCTGGATCCGGAAGGTCCGCTTGCCGCCGACCGTCTCCGTGTAGTCGAAGCCTTTCGAGACGGTCATCGGAAGGCCGTCCTCTCCTGCCACCGGGGGACGCGGGAGCGCGTCGGCGCCGCGCGAGGAGGGGCGCCGGCCCGGGCGGAACGAGTAGGCGAGCACCGCGACGAAGACCACGCCGAAGGCGAGGACGACGATCTCCAGCCGGCGGCGGCGGTTCACGAAGCCGGGGCGGTCTCGATCGAGCCGAGCGCGCGGAACTTCCGGTAGCGGCGCTCCCGCCTCTCCTCCGGTGTCAGGTCGAGCACCTGCCGCAGGTTTCGCTCGATCGCCTCCCCCACCGCCGCGGCCGCGCCGTCCGGGTCCGCGTGGGCGCCTCCCGGAGGCTCGGGCACGATCTCGTCGATGACGTTGAAGGCCTTCAGGTCCGCCGCGGTGATCTTCAGCGACTCTGCCGCTTCCTTCTTCCTCGAGGCGTCCTTCCAGAGGATCGCCGCGCAGCCCTCGGGCGAGATCACCGAGTACACGGCGTGCTCCATCATCAGGACCCGGTCGCCGATTCCGAGCGCGAGCGCCCCTCCGGAGCCTCCCTCGCCGGTGACCGTCACGACCACCGGGACGTGAAACGAGGCCATCTCCTTCAGGTTCGCCGCGATCGCCTCGGCCTGGCCGCGCTCTTCGGCGTCGATGCCGGGGTAGGCTCCCGTCGTGTCCACGAACGTCAGGATCGGGCGGCCGAACTTCTCCGCCATCTCCATGACGCGGAGCGCCTTCCGGTAACCCTCGGGCCTCGGCATCCCGAAGTTGCGGCGGATCTTCTCGCGCGTGTCCCGTCCCTTCTGATGCCCGATGACCGCGACCTCGTGCCCTCGGAAGGTCGCCATCCCGGCGACGATGGCGGGATCGTCGGCGAAGCGGCGGTCCCCGTGCAGCTCGACGAAGTCCGTCATCAGCTTCTCGATGTAATCGAGCGTGTACGGCCGGCCGGGGTGGCGCGCGACCAGGGTCTTCTGCCAGGGGGTCAGGGTCGAGTAGATCTCCCGGGAAACCTTCTCCAGCCTCTCTCGCAGCTTCTCCAGCTCCTTGCGCCGAGAGGCGTCGTCGGGGAGCGCCGCCAGCTCCTCGATGCGGCGCTTCAACTTCAGGATGGGCTCTTCGAAGTTGCCGTCCTCGTCCATCGCGCCCGATTGTAAGGCCCGCCGGGGCCGCACGCCGCTAGAAGCGCGCCAGCTTGCTGCCGGTCTCGAACCCCAGCCAGAAATAGGTCCCGTCGCTGCACGCGCCGACGATCCCGATCGCGGACCCGACGGTGAAGCTCCCGATTGGAGAAAGGTCCGCCGCCTTGAACAGGGAGACGCTGTTGCCGCCCAGGTTCGTGATGAGGACTCGCTGGCCGTCGAAAGCCGACCCGATCGGGGAGTTCAGTCCGTTTCCCGTCAGGGTTGCGAGGACCGCTCCGGTTGCCGGGCGGACGACCGAGACCGAGTCGCTGCCGCCCCGATTCGGGACCCAGATATTGGTCCCGTCGAACACCGGATATTGCGGAAAGTTTCCGACCGTCACCGTCAGGAGGACCGCGCCCGCGGAGTCGAGCTTCATCAGGGTGTGATTGTTCTGGTCGGTGATCCAGACGTTGGAGCCGTCAAAGAGGATCCCGGCGGGGGCGAAGAAGCTCGGAGAGCCGACCACCGTCACCGTCCACGGGATTGCCGCTCCCGGCGTGATGATCGAAACCGCGGACGCCCCGTCGGCCGTCCAGATCCGCGCCCCGTCGAAGGTGAGCGAGGTAGAGGCATTACCCAGGTTCGACGCCACCGTCGTCACGGCGCCCGCCGGCTGTGACGGATCGATCTGGTGCAACCGTCCCGGGCTGCTGTCGCCGACCACGAAGATCTTTCCCATCGCCGAGAGCGATCCGCTCGCGTTCGTCGCACCGGTCCAGGTCTCCAGGATCCTGCCATCGCTCCCCCGGACTCGGACGACCAGGCCTCCGTTGATGGGAACCCAGACGTCGGCGCCGTCGGAGACGATCAGGTGTGGCGATGCGGAAAGCGTCGTGATCCCGAGAACCGTCGAATTCTGGCTGGTCCAGAACTGATCGAGCGCGGCGCGGCGGCTGCCCCTCTTCAGCGCCGAGTCGACCGTCCGGGAAAGAAACGCCGCCATCTGGAGGCGGCTGACGCTGGCGGTGGGGTCGTACGTCGTGGCCGTCGTGCCGGTCGTGATTCCCAGGTAGAAGATCTCCAGGACGAAGGGGCAGAACGCCACGTCGTTGACGTCGAGGAAGGGGCCGCACACGCCCTGCAGCGCGCCGCCGGCCGAGCCCAGCAGGACCGCCGCCGCGGAAAGGAAAGCCAGGAGCCGGTTTCGTCCGGGCAGTCTCGGCATCGTTCTCTCCCGAGTATTCCCGCGATGATAAGGCATCACATCAGGTCCTGGGGGTCCACGTCCACCGCGACCTGGACGCCGGAGGGCGCGCGATCGGGAACGGACGCCTCGAGCGCCTCGAGGATCAGCCGCCGGCTCGTTGCCCGAAGCAGGATCTGCCACCGCCACCTCCCCTTGAGCCTCTCCAACGGCGCCGGCGCGGGCCCCGACAGGCGCAGCCCCGAGGACCCGGCGGCGAGAGCCCTGCCAATCTCCGACGCGGCCCTCTCCGCCCGATCGCGGTCCGGCGAGGAGACCAGGATCGACGCGAGCTCCGCGAAGGGCGGATAGAAGAACGATCGCCGGAAGGCGAGCTCCTCGGCGGCGAAGCCGTCCACGTCGTGCGACGCCGCGCGCCGGATGGCGGGATGGTGCGGATGGAAGGTCTGCACGTGGACCGTGCCGGGAGTGGAGCCGCGCCCGGCCCTCCCCGCGACCTGGGCCACGAGCTGGAAGGTCTTCTCCGCCGCGCGAAAGTCCGGAAAGTTCAGCAGCGTGTCCGCCG
>DATFWF010000010.1:0-5488 GCA_035259605.1 Thermoanaerobaculia bacterium | reverse complement strand
TGCGCCGAGCCCGCGAGCGCGACCACGGCGCCGACGCCCAGGACGGACCCGATCTGGCGGATCGCCTGGTTCGCGCCGGAACCGACCGCGAAGCGGTTCGGCGGCAGGCTCCAGGTCGAGGCGGCCGCCAGGGCCGGAAGGACGAGGCCCACGCCGATGCCGCTCAGCACCATCGGCGGCAGCCACTCCGCGACGTAGTGCGGCGTCGGGCTCGTGGCGAGGTAGCGCCACAGGAATCCCAGCGCGAAGATCACGCCGCCGGGGACGATCAGCGGCCGGTGACCCAGGCGCCCTCCCAGCCGGCCGGTCACCGGCGCCACGGCCATTACCAGCAGCGGGCCCGGCGACATCCCGAGCCCGGCCTGGAGGATCGAGTACCCCCAGACGCCGGTTAAGAAGAGCACCGAGCCGAGGAACATCGCCGAGAAAGTCGCCCCGAACACGAGCGTCGCGATGTTGGCGAAAAGAAAACTCTTCGATTCGAAGAGCGTCACGTCGAGCGCCGGGGACGGGACTTTCCGCGACCGGATCCAGAACCACGCCAGGAGCGCCAGGGCGGCGGCGAGGCAGGCGAGGACCGCGGGAGCCGCCCAGTCGCGTCCGCGCACCAGCCCCAGGGCGAGGAGCCCGATGCCGGCCATCAGCAGAATCGCTCCGACAACGTCGGGCACATCCCGAGCGTCCGAATCTCGCGACTCGGCGAGGACCCGCTTCCCGATCACGACGGCCGCGAGCCCGACCGGGACGTTCAAGAGGAAGGCCCAGCGCCATCCGCCGAACTGGATGATCGCGGAGCCGGCCGACGGACCGACGGCCGCGGCCAGGGCGCCGATCGCGGCCCACAGGCCCACGGCGAGAGACCGCCTCGAACGGGGAAAGCCCGCGAGGACCAGCGCGAGCGACGACGGCGTCAGCATTGCGCCGCCGGCGGCCTGGAAGACTCGGCCCGCCACGATCCAGGCGGGCGACGGCGCGGCGGCGCAGGCGGCAGATCCGAGCGTGAACACTCCCACGCCGAGGAGGAACACGCGCCGTCGACCCACCAGGTCGGCCAGCCGCCCGGCGGGAACGAGCAGGGCCGCGTAGACGATCGTGTAGGCGTTCAGAATCCAGGAGAGATTCGCCGCGGAGACGCGCGGAAAACTGGCGCGGATGCTCGGGAACGCCACGAACAGGATCGTCGTGTCGAGAAGCGTCATGAAGACCGCCAGGCTCGTCCAGCCGAGGATCCGCCAGGCGCCCGGCGCCACGGTTTCGTTCGGTTCTTCCGTCATCGGGACGCCTCCCGGGAAGTCTCCCGCGGCTCGAGCGACCAGCCGCCTCCCAGGGACCTGTAGATCGCGACGAGGGCCTCGAGCCGGGCCAGTCGCGTCGCGACGAGCGTGTTCTCCTCGGGAAAGAGCTGCTGCTGGGCGTCGAGCACCTCGATGTAGCTCGACAGGCCGGCCACGTAGCGGACGTTCGCGAGCCGGACCGCATCCTGGTACGCGGCGACCGAGAGCGCCTGATCCCTCTCGGAAGTGGCGAGCTCCCGGTAGGCGGACAGGGCCGTCGAGACCTCGCCGAAGGCGCGGGTGACCGCCGCTTCGTACTGCGCCTTCCCCTGCTCGAAGAGGGCCACGTTGGCGTCGTACTGGTTCTTCAGGCGCCCGCCCTGGAAGAGCGGCCCCGCGAGGCCCGCCGCGATCGACCACGCCTTGCCACCCGCGAAGAGGTCGGAAACGTCGGGGCTGACTCCGCCGAAGGCGCCGGTCAGGCTGACCTTCGGAAAGAACTCCGCCATCGCGGCGCCGACCTCGGCGTTGGCCGACACGAGCTGCTGCTCGGCCCCGAGAATGTCCGGCCGCCGCTCGAGAAGGGTCGAGGGAAGCCCGGACGGCACTTCGGGCGGGAGCGCCTGCCCCGTCAGGCTGGCGCCGCGCGGGATCTCGCCGGGATTTCGGGCCACCAGGAAGCAGATCCGGTTTTCCTGCGCGACGATCTGGCGCTTGAGGTCCGAGACGGCGGCCGTCGCGTTGCGAAGCGCGGCCTCGGCGCGCGAGACCTCCAGCTGCGAGCCGATTCCGCCCGCGAGCTGGCGGCTGAAGAGATCGTACGTGTCCTGGAAGGAGTCGGCGGTGCGGCGGGCGATCGCCAGCCGCTCGTCGAGCTGCCGGAGCTCGAAGTAGGCCTGGGCCGTGTCGGAGAGAACCGAGAGCAGGACGCCCCGCCGCGCCTCTTCCGTCGAGAGGTACCGGGCCAGCGCGGACTCGTTCAAGCGCCGGATGCGCCCCCAGAGGTCGAGCTCCCAGGAAAGGCCGAGCTGCACCGCGTGGAGGTTCTCGGGAGTCGAGCCCCGATCGACGAATTCCGACCGGCGGCCGCGCGACCAGGCCGCCCCGTAACCGATCTGCGGGTAGAACTCGGAGCGGGCGATCCCGGCCCTCGCGCGGAACTCTTCGACGCGCCATGCGGCCACGCGAACGTCGTAGTTGTTGTGGAGCGCCTCGTCGATCAGGGACTCCAGTGCCTCGTCGCCGAAGATCTCCCACCAGGGCCGATCGGCCAGCGAGGCGGCGCCGGCGGCCCGCCCGGCCGACTCCTCGGCGCGAAAGCGGTCCGGAACCGCGACGGCCGGCCGCTTGTAGTCCGGCCCCACGGCGCAGCCCGTCAGGAACAAACCGAGAGCGAGAAGCCAACGAGTTTTCATGAGAGCACCTTCATCCCCCGGCGCGCCGCGACGCGTCGATGAAGACGTCCATCTGCTGGCCGACGAAGAGCGGGAGGTCCTGCCGGTCGATCCGGTAGATGACCTGCAGGACGCGGGTGTCCACGCGCTCCGTGCTGTCACCGGTCAGCGACTTCTTCGGAACGACGAACGGCTCGAACCGGACGAACTGGAGCGGCGTCTTCAAGCGGGCGTCCCCCCTCACGTGCGCGGTCGCGGAGGCGCCCGGCTGAACTCGCCAGGCCTCGTGCTCGTCCACGTCCACCCGCACGTTGAAAGGAAGAGAACCACCCAGGAGAACCAGCGGGGTCGCCGTCACCGCGGCCGGCGCGTACTCGCCGACATGGATCTTGACCTGGAGCACCTGCGCGTCCAGGGGCGCGCGGACCGTGCTCCTCTCGATCTCGGTCTCGACCGAGCGGATCTGGGCCTCGGCCGCCGAAACCTGGGTCTGAGCCTCGTCGAGCTGAGCCATCCCCGTCGCCACGGCCGTCCGGCGGCGCATCGTCTCCTCGGCGCTGATCGCTCGCTTGTCCGACAGGCCCTCGGCGAAGTCGAGGTTGCGCTGCAGCTCGTCGAGCCGGGCGCGGGCCACCCGGATCCCGCTTCTCGCGACCGCCAGGCTGCTCCGCCGGACCGCCAGGTCGGCATTCAGCTGCCTCGTGTCCAGCGCGAAGAGCGGCTCGCCCGCCTTCACGGACTGGCCGGCCTTGACGAAGATCCGGCTGACGACGCCGGGGAGCGGCGTGCCGACGGCGATGTTCTCGCTGCTGGCCTCGATCAGGCCCACGGCCGCGACCGTCCTGGGGAAATCCGAGACCGGCGCCGGCGCGGGCGGATTCGTGCTCCGCCGGTGGGGAGCCGTCCGCGCCACGGAGTACGCCGCCCAGAGAGCGGCGAGAACGCCGATGACCGGCAGGAGAAAACGCTTCATAAGGCAGCCTCCTTGAGAGACGAGTTGCGAGAGACCTTCACGATCCTTCCGTCGTCCATCTGGGCGATCGACTGGGCGTGATGAAAGACACGGGCGTCATGGGTCACGACGACGACCGCGCGGTCGGGTTTCACGGCACTCGAGGCCAGGAGGTCCATCACGGCCTCGCCCGTCGCGTGGTCGAGGGCCGCGGTCGGCTCGTCGCAGACCACGATGCGCGGCTCGTGCACCAGAGCGCGGGCGAGGGCGACTCGCTGCTGCTGGCCGCCGGAGAGCTTGGAGGGAAGGGCGTCGGATCGCTTCTCGAGCCCGAGCCGGGAGAGGAGCGCCTTCGAGCGGTCCAGCGCCTCCCTGCGCGGGACCTCGGCGGCGAGCAGCGGGACCGCGACGTTCTCCGCGGCGGTCAGCGCCGGCAGCAGGTTGTACTGCTGGAACACGAAACCGAGGTTCCGGCGGCGGAAGAGGACGCGGTCCGCGGCGGAGAGGTCGTCCGGCTTCTCTCCCAGGACCTTCAAGTCTCCGCCGTTGCGGTCGAGCAGGCCGGCGATCACGCAGAGGAGAGTCGTCTTGCCGCAGCCGCTCGGCCCGACCAGGAAGGAGAGCTCGCCGAAGCGCGCCTCGAAGTCCACGCCCCGCAGCGCGTCGATTCGCATCTCTCCTTCTCCGTAATGCTTCTCGACGCCGCGGCAAACGATCGCTTGTCCGTTCGATTCCATGGCGCTCACCCCTGAAAGACCGCGGCGGGCTCGAGGACCAGCACGCGCCGGATGCTCAGCAAGCTCGCCACGATGACCACGAAGAAGATGCAGGCCCCGGTGATGCCGACGCACTGCCAAAGCAGCACGATGTGGCGGGTCGCGAGCTTGCGCAGGAAGATTTCGAAAAACGTGGCCCCCATGCCGGTGCCGATCGCGAATCCCAGCGCCCCGACGCTGAAGGCCTGCAGGAGGATCATCCCGGTCAGCCGCAGGTTGGAGACGCCGATCGCCTTCAAGGCTCCGAACTGCTTCAGGTTGTCCACGGTGAAGAGGTAGAAGGTCTGGCCGGCGACGACGGCCCCGACGATGAGCGCCACGGTTATCGTGATGCCGAAGTTGACGGGGATGCCGGTGTTCTTCAGGTAATAGCGGACGCAGTCCCACGCGAACTCCCGCGTCGTCCGGGCGCGGAGGCCCGTCTGCTTCTGGATGCGGGCGGTCAGCTCCTGGGCGGTTACCCCCGGCGCGGCCCGGGCGATGATGAAGGAGAGCTGGGTTCGCTCGCGCCCCACGAAGTTGACGGCCTCGCTGTATCGCGTGTGCATGACCGGCAGGCTCGCGAAAGGCGCGGAGGCGTCGGAGATGCCGACGATCCGGACCGAGTGGTCGTTCATCTCGAGTGCCCGGTCGAGCCGGAGCGGTTCCTTCGGAAAGAGGAGAACGTAGCCGGCCTGGTCGACGACCACGGAGTCGGGCTCCCGCAGGCGCTCCCAGGAACCGAGCAGCATCCTGCGCGGCGCCCCCGCGAGCGTGGCGTCGTCCAGTCCGATCAGGAAGGATGCGGCGAACTTCCCGGTGCTCGTCCGCGCCACGGGATTCCCCTTGAAGAGCCGGACGGCCCAGCCGACGCCGGGAACCCCTCGAACTCGGGTCAGGTCCGTGTCCTTGAGGGCCTTGGTCTGGTCCCAGTACTCGGTCCTGGGATCCATGACCCAGACCTCGGCGTCCGTCACGTCGAGGATCTGGCTCGCCGTGCGTTTCATGATGTTGGCGAAGATCGAGGTCTGGTTCTCGAGCAGGAAGGTGCAGAACGCGATCGCGAAGACCAGGCCGAAGTACTTGGCCCGGTCGCCGGTCAGCATGCGCAAC
>DATFWF010000009.1:0-7082 GCA_035259605.1 Thermoanaerobaculia bacterium | reverse complement strand
AGGACGTCGCGGACGATCCCGGAAGCAAACGAGAGGCGGTCGCCGCGCGATTCCCGTTCCTCCTCCAGCAGCCCCTCGCGGAGGAGCTGCTCGGTCGCCTCGTCGAGGTCCTTCGCGTCCTCGGCGAGCGTCTCGAGGTCGCGGTAGTCGAAGCTCCTCCCCAGCACCGACGCGATCGACAGAATGTCCCGCTGGCTCTCCGGAAGCCTCTCGACGCGCTTCTCGACGGCCTGCTGGATCGTGGCCGGCAGGGCGTCGGAGGAGATCGCCGAGCCCTTCGAAAAGTTCCAGGCGCCGGAGTCGTCGCGCGCGATCCCGCCCGAGTCGATCAGCGACCGGACGAGCTCCTTGGTAAAGAAGGGATTCCCCTCCGTCGCCTCGCGCAGCCTCTCGGCAAGCGAATCGGTGACCTTCGAGCCGCCCGAGACCGACTCGATCAACGCCCGGTGCTCCGAAGGCGAGAATGGCCCCAGCGTCATCGAGGCGTAGCGCGGGTCGTCGGCGAAGGAGTCGAGCATGCGAATCAGGGGATGGCGCTTGTCCGTCTCGGTCTGGCGGTAGCTTCCGACGACGAGCGTCGGCGTGGGGCCGAGCCGGCGGACGATGTACTGGAGCGCCTCGATCGAGATCTCCGCGCCGTGCAGGTTCTCGAGGATCAGGACGAGGGGCTTGCCGCCGCCGATCCGCGTCAGCGTGCGGGCCAGCAGCTCGAAGATCTGGATCCGGTCGTCGGCCTTGCGTTCGGCCGCGGTGGCGGCGAGCTTGGACCCGCCCAGGGCGGCCGCGCGCAGCTCGGGGATCTCCGTCAGCAGCGGGAAGAGCGAGAGCAGGTCCGGCGCGAGGTCCGAAAAGTCCGGCCGTTCACCGGAGCTGCCGGGATCGCCTCCGCGGAAGTAGTCCTGGATGAGCTCGCAGAAGCCCTGGTAGGAGAACGCACGGTCCTGCTCGACGAAGCGGCCGTAGAGGACGCGGATCTTGCGGACCGTCGCGAGCTTCTTCAGCTCCTCGAGAAGCCGCGTCTTGCCGATCCCCGGCTCCCCCGCGACGACCGCGAACTGGCAGTCGCCGGCGATCGCGGCGTTCAACCGGTGCTGCAGCTCGGTGAACTCCTTCTCGCGGCCGATGAACGCGGAAGCCGCCGGCCGCTGGATCACGCGGCTCGCGGTCATGATGACCGATCTCGAGAACTCGTCGCTCTGGAGGCTCGCCTTGTGCCGGCGCAACGCCTCGGCGACCTGGCCCGCCTTCTGCGGCCGCTTCGCCGGGTCCTTCTGGAGGCAGTGCAGCACGATCTCCTGCAGCTCCTCGCGGATCTCGGCGCCGAGCGCGCGAGGAGGCTGCGGCACCTCGTGGACGATCCGGTAGAGGATCGACTGGACCTCCCCGGTGAAAGGCGGCTCCCCAGTCAGGCACTCGTAGAAAACGGTTCCCAGGGAGTAGATGTCCGAGCGCCCGTCGAAGGTATGGGCGGTCACCTGTTCCGGAGACAGGTATGCGACAGTCCCGACCAGCGTCCCGGTCTTCGTCAGCCGGCTCTCGGTCGTCGCGTGGGCCAGGCCGAAGTCCATGACCCGGATCCGCAGGTTCCCTTCCTGCCGCCAGACCATGATGTTCTCGGGCTTGATGTCGCGGTGGACGACCCCGCGGGCGTGGCTGTAGTCGAGGGCGTCGGCGACCTGGATGACGATGTCGAGGACCTCGCCGAGCTTCAACGTGCCTGCCCACAGCAGATGGCGCAGGTTCTCGCCCTCGA
Organism: Thermoanaerobaculia bacterium; assembly: GCA_035259605.1. Lineage (GTDB taxonomy): Bacteria > Acidobacteriota > Thermoanaerobaculia > UBA5066 > Gp7-AA6 > JAWOLE01. The sequence goes on along the minus strand of DATFWF010000009.1, from coordinate 5,329 downwards.
TGACCGGCATGACGAAGAAGAGCGACCCGTCGTGCTGGCCGAGGTCGTAGATCGGCACGATCCCGGCGTGGTCCATCTGCGCGACGAGCTGCGCCTCGCGCTGGAATCGCCCGGCGACCTCGGGGGTCAGGTCCGCCGAGACGATCAGCTTGATCGCGACGTCCCGGTTCAGCACCGGATCGCGCGCGCGATAGACCACACCCATGCCCCCGCGCCCGAGTTCGGACACGATCTCGTACCGGTTTGCCAGTTTGCCTTCGATCACGTGTGGTGGAAACCCGATTCTACGACGATTTGGCCTGCGATTTCTCCTGGGCGTCCACGACGGCGATGGCGGCCATATTGACGATGTCGTGCACATCCACGCCCCGCTGGAGGACATGGACCGGGCGGGCCATCCCGAGCAGGATCGGCCCGATCGCCTCGGCCCCGGCGAGCCTCCAGACCAGCTTGTAGGCCGCGTTGGCCGCCTCGAGGTTGGCGAAAATCAGGATGTTGGGGCGCCGCACGGCCGCCCACGGATAGTTCGCCTCGAGCATCTCCGGGACGACCGCGAAGTCGGCCTGCATCTCTCCGTCCACCGGAAGGTCCGGCCGGGCGGCTCGGATCAGCTCGACGGCGCGGCTGGCCTTGACCGCGCTGGCGTGCGTGTTGGAGCCGAAGTTGGAGAAGGAGACGAGCGCGACGCGCGGCTCGATGTCGAAGCGCCGTACCGCGTCGGCGGTCAGCAGCGCGATCTCCGCCAGCTCCTCGGCCGTCGGGTCGATGTTGACCGTGGTGTCGGCGAAGAAGAAGGTCTGGTCTTTCAGCATCAGGATGTAGAGGCCCGACACGCGGCGCACCCCCGGCGCGGTCCCGACGATCTGGAGGGCCGGGCGGATCGTCTCGGGATAAGACTGGGTCAGGCCCGAGATCACGCCGTCGGCGTCCCCAGCGTCGAGCATCAGGGGGGCGAAGACGTTCCGGATGCGGACCTGCCTCGCCGCCGAATCCGCGGTGACGCCCCGGCGGCCGCGAAGCTCCATCAGCCGCTTCGCGTAGCCGGGGAGCTTCTCCGAGACCTCGCTCAGGATCAGATCCACCTTGTCGAGCGGGACCTGCAGGTCCTTGGCGAGCTTCTCGGCCTCCTTGTCGCGGGCGAGCAGGATCGGCCGGCAGATCCCCTCCTCGGCGAGGATCTTGGCCGCGCGGAGGATCCTGGGGTGCTCCCCTTCCGGGAAGACGATGCGCCTGGGGTCCTGGCGCGCCTTCTCGATGACGACGCTCATGACCTCACGAGAGCGCGACAGCGTCGCCTCGAGCTTTCGCAGGTAGGCGCTCATGTCGGTGATCGGCCGGCGCGCCACGCCCGACTCCATCGCCGCCTCGGCGACGGCCGGAGAGACCCACAGCAGAACGCGGAAGTCGAACGGCTTGGGGATCAGGTACTCGCGGCCGAATCGGAACGACTGGCCGCCGTAGGCCTTGGAGACCGAGTCGGGCACGTCCATCTTGGCGAGCGAGGCGAGCGCCTTGGACGCCGCCATCTTCATCGCCTCGTTGATCTCCTTCGCCCGGACGTCCAGCGCCCCGCGGAAGATGAACGGAAAGCCGAGGACGTTGTTGACCTGGTTGGGATAGTCGCTCCGGCCGGTCGCCATGATGACGTCGGGCCGCGCGGCCTTCGCCTCCTCGGGAGTGATCTCGGGATCGGGGTTGGCCAGCGCGAAGACGATCGGATCGCGGGCCATCGGCTTGAGCATCTCGCCGGTGACCGTGCCCTTGGTCGAGAGCCCGACGAAGACGTCGGCGCCGACGAGCGCGTCGGCCAGCGTCCGCTCCTTCGTGTCCACCTCGAAGAGCTTCTTGTACTTGTTGACGTCGGCGCGCCCCGTGTAGATGACGCCGGTGCGGTCGACCAGGCGCAGGTTCTCCTTCTTCACGCCGTAAGAGAGGTAGAGCTTCGCGCAGGCGATGGCCGACGCCCCCGCGCCGGCGAAGACGACCTTGACCTCGCCGATCTTCTTGCCGACGATCTCCAGGGCGTTCAAGAGCGCGGCCGCCGAGATGATCGCCGTGCCGTGCTGGTCGTCGTGGAAGACGGGGATCTGGAGGCGGCGCTTCAGCTCCTCCTCGATCTCGAAGCACTCGGGGGCCTTGATGTCCTCGAGGTTGATCCCGCCGAAGGTCGGCGAGATGGCCGCGACGGTCTCGATGACGACGCGCGGGTCTTCCGAGTCGATCTCGATGTCGAAGACGTCGATGTCGGCGAAGCGCTTGAAGAGGACGCCCTTGCCCTCCATGACCGGCTTGCCGGCGAGCGGCCCGATGTTGCCCAGGCCCAGCACCGCCGTCCCGTTGGAGATGACCGCGACGAGGTTCCCCTTGGCCGTGTAGTCGTAGACCTTTTCGGGATCCTCCGCGATCGCCAGGCATGGCTCCGCGACCCCGGGGCTGTACGCGAGCGACAGGTCCTCCTGGGTCCGGCAGGGCTTGGTCGGAACGACCTCGACTTTCCCCTTTCGTCCCCGGGAGTGGTATTCGAGCGCCTCTTCGCGCGTGATCTTCCTCATGGCGTTCCTCCGAGCTCCCCTCGCAGGGCCCCCACGGCCGCGGCCGCTTCGCCGCGAGGCACCTGCCGCACCGACTTGTCGCGGCGCAGGACGACCTCGACCTTTCCTTCCTTGAGCGCCCGGCCGCCGACGTTGACGCGGATCGGGAAGCCGAGGAGGTCGGCGTCCTTGAACTTCACTCCCGGCCGCTCGTCGCGGTCGTCGTAGAAGACGTCGTGCCCCGCCGCGACGAGCTCGTCGTAGAGCCCGTCGGCGGCCTCGCGGGCGGCGGCGTCGGCCGGATTCAACGAGACGATCTCGATCTCGAAGGGCGCGAGCGCGAGCGGCCAGACGATCCCGTCCGCGTCGTGGTGCTGCTCGACGGCGGCGGCCATCGTCCGGCCGACCCCGATGCCGTAGGTCCCCATGACCATCGGGTGGCTTTCGCCCTTCTCGTCGGTGTAGTCGCACTTCAGAGCCGTGGAGTACTTCGTGCCGAGCTTGAAGATGTGGCCGACCTCGATCCCGCGAGCGAGGTCGAGCGGCTTGCCGCAGCGCGGGCAGGGGTCTCCGGCCCGGGCCTTCGAGAAGACCGCCCATTCGGTGACCTTCGCGTCGCGGTCGAGCGAGAGGCCGATGACGTGGTAGTCGCGCTTGCCCGCGCCCGTCACCGCGTTGACCGCTCCGCGCACGGACTCGTCGGCGACGACACGCAGCCCGTGGGGAAGGCGGTGGGGTCCGACGAAGCCGACGGGCGCGCCGGTGGCCTTCTCGACCTTCTCTTCGGAAGCGAGCGTCAGATGCTCGACTCCGAGGGCGCGCTGGAGAGCGACCTCGTTGACGTCGAGGTCTCCCCGCAGCAGCGCGACCGCGTATCCCTTCTCCGTTTCGTAAACGAGGCACTTGATCATCCGGGAGGACGTGATCCCCAGGAACTCCACGACGTCCTCGATCGAGCCCTTGCCCGGAGTCGAGACGTCTTCCATCCGTACCGCCGTCTCCTCCTCCCAGGGGCTCTTGCGGCGGCCCGTCTCCGCCTTCTCGACGTTGGCGCCGTAGCCGCAGGCGGCGCAGCGCACGACGGCGTCCTCGCCGGTGTCGGCGAGCACCATGAACTCCTCCGAATCGCGTCCGCCGATCGCTCCCGAGTCCGCCTGGACGACGGTGAACTCCAGGCCGCAGCGCTCGAAGATCCGCCGGTACGCCGCGTCCTGCGCCTTGTAGGAGCGGTCGAGGCCGGCCGCGTCGGCGTCGAAGGAGTAGCCGTCGTACATGAGGAACTCGCGGCCGCGCATCAGCCCGAACCGCGGGCGGATCTCGTCGCGGAATTTCGTCCGGATCTGGTACAGGATCACGGGAAGCTGCCGGTAGGAGGTCACGCCGAACTTGACGATCGTCGTGACGGCTTCCTCCGCCGTCGGGGTGAGGCAGTATTCCCCGGCTTTCCTGTCCTTCAGGTGGAAGAGGATGTCCTCGGAGACGTACCGCTGCCAGCGGCCGCTCTCCTCCCAGAGCTCGCGAGGCTGGAGGATCGGGACTTCCAGCTCGAGCGCTCCCGAGCGGTCCATCTCCTGGCGGACGATCGCCTCGGTCTTGCGGTGCGACCGCAGTCCCAGCGGCGTCAGGGCGTACATTCCGCCGGCGATCCGGCGGATCATCCCTGCCCGCACCAGCAGGATGTGAGAGACCGCCTCCGCGTCTCCAGGGGCCTCGCGGACCGTCTGGAGGAAAAACTTCGACCACCTCATGGATGGGGGGGAAGATACATCAGCGAGGGGACCGGCTCTGATGCGTCTGGACCAGAGGACGGGAGCCGGGACTCGGCGAGGGCTAAGCCTTGCGGGTCGTCGGAGCGGGCTCCTTCTTTCGAGCTCCGACTTTTTCGACGAGCCGGATGTTGGAGCGGACCTGCTGGAGCATGCGGTCCTCGAGCGAGCCGCCCCGGGCGACCGTCTTGGCCTTGCTGAAGGCCGCCTTCGCCTCCTCCGGTTTTCCCGCGGCCAGGTAGGCCATCCCCAGGTGATGGAAGGTCGTCGGCTGCGCGGCCCGCTCACTCGAACGCCGCAGACAGTCGATGGCCCGGTCGAACTCGCGCCGCTTGTAGTGCACCCAGCCCAGCGTCGCCAGCGGGTAGGGCTTCAGCTCGTCGGGAGCCTCCGAGAGCGCCCGGCCCGCGTAGTCGAGGGCCGAATCGAGGTCGTCCTCTCCTTCCGCGAGGGTCGTCGCGAGCTCGTAGTACGCAATCGCCCGCGAGGTCTTCGACGGATGCTTCTCGAGGAAGTCGCGCGCGAAGCGGATAGCCTCCTTCGGCCTCCCCTCCGCCCGGAGCGCCTCGGCAAGCGTCGAGCACGCGGCCGCAGCCACGACGTCCTCCGGCTCGCCGGAGAGGACCTGCCGGCAGGCGGCGATCGCCTCCTTCCAGAGGCCGAGCGAGGCGGAGACGAGCGCGAAGGAGATCCGGATCGTCGAGTTGCCCGGCTCCTCCGCGAGGGCCTTGCGGTAGAGCTCGTGGGCGCGGTGGAGCGAGCCGCGCGAGACCTCCTCTTCGGCTTCGTGGTACGCGGCGGCGCCCGGACCGTCCACCCGCGGCAGCGCATAGCGGCGGCGGCGCTCCAGCAGCCGCACGGCCTCCTGGTACTCCAGCCGCCGCGGGTTTTTCTCCAGCGCCTGCTGGAAGCACTCCAGCGCCCGGCGGGCCTTGTTCTTCTCGAGGTAGCAGAGGCCGAGCTGGAAGGCGGCCTCCTCCGAGTCCGGCTGGAGGCGCCGGGCCTCCTCGAACTCCTGGATCGCGCGGGCGA
>DATFWF010000008.1:0-26321 GCA_035259605.1 Thermoanaerobaculia bacterium | reverse complement strand
GGACGTCCTTCCGCGCCTGGCCGCTTGATCGCGCAGCGCCTCTCCCGATGAGCTCCCGGCGTCGCGCGGCCTTCCTCTTCTCCGGCCAGCTCGCCGAGACGATCGGGATGGGGCGCGACTTCTTCGAGGCGAGCGAGGACGCGCGCAGCCTCTTCTCCTCGACTTCGGAACGGTCCGGAATCGACCTGGAGAAGATCCTCTTCCAGGGGCCCGAAGGAGCGCTCCACGAGAACCTCGCGGCGCAAGCCGGCGTGTTTCTCGTCTCGACGCTGGCCGCACGTTCTCTGGCGGCGGAAGGAGTCTTTCCCGCCGCCACGGCCGGTTACAGCCTCGGCAATTACGCCGCCATGGTCGCCGCGGGCGCGGTCTCCTACGAGGACGCGCTCGATGTCTTGATCGCCGTCTGGCGGGAGACCGAGCGGCTCGGGATCCGCGGGGCGATGGGCGCCGTCGTCGGGGCCCGCCGCGAAGCGGTGGAATCCGTCTGCGGGGAGCTCCGCGGCCGGGGCCTTCCCGTCTGGATCGGCAACGTCAACGCGAGCACGCAGTTCGTCCTGACCGGAACCGCGGCGGCCGTCGAAGCGGCGCTCTCCGCTCTGGCGCCGCGCGCGCTGCGGGTCCTTCCCCTCGGGATGAACTGGCCGATTCACAGCGAGCTGATGGCGCCAGCCGCGGGCGCGGTGGCGCGGGTCGTCGAGTCCGGCCGGTCGATCCGGGACCCGGTGATCCCCTTCTACGGTCCGGACGGCACCCGGGCGCGGAACGCCGCCGACATCCGCCGTTTCCTCGGCACGGAGTTTCTCCACCCGACCCTCTGGAACTCGACGATCGAGGCGATGGTCGGCGTCGGCCAACGCGCGTTCCTGGAGGTCGGCCCGGGCGACATGCTCTCGAAGATGACGCGCTGGATCGACCGGACGGTGTCCTGCACTCCCGCCGGGACGCTCGCGTCCATCCGCGAGGTGTCGCGTATATTCCGAGACCCTTGATGGATTGCCAGACGATGCGACGCCGGCCACGTGACTGTCGACTGTCGACTGTCGACTGTCGACTCCCTTCATGAGGACCGCTCTGGTCACCGGCGGCTCCCGCGGCATCGGCCGCGCGATCTCGGTCGCGCTCGGCGCCGTGGGGCACCGCGTCGTCATGACCTGCCGCACGGACCTGGAGAGCGCGGAGGCTGCCGCCGCCGAGATCCGCTCGCGGGGCGGGGAGGCGCACGCGATGGCGGCGGACGTGCGCGACGCCGCGGCGGTCAAGGCGGTCGGCGAGCGGTTGTCGAAGGATTTCGGCGGCGCCGACATCCTCGTCAACAACGCCGGGATCATCAAGGACGCGCTCTTCCCGTTTCTCAAGGAGGAAGACTGGGACGAGGTGCTGGAGGTTGACCTGAAGGGCGCCTTCCGGATGACCAAGGCGGTCGTGCGCGGGATGCTCCACAGGAGGTGGGGGAGGATCGTCAACATCGTCTCGGTCTCCGGGATCTCGGGCCACGCGGGGCAGACCAACTACTCCGCGGCCAAGGGAGGCCTGATCGCGTTCACGAAGGCGCTGTCGCTGGAGATGGCGACGCACGGCATCACGGTCAACGCCGTCGCCCCCGGCCTCGTGGACACGGAGATCATCGCGCACCTGAAGGAGGAGCCCCGCCGCGAGTTCCTGGAGCGAATCCCGATGGCGCGCTTCGGCAAGCCCGAGGAGATCGCGGCCGTCGTCGCGTTCCTCGCCTCCGACGCCGCTTCCTACGTCACCGGCCAGGTGTGGCGCGTGGACGGGGGGATGGCGTGAGGAGAACCTATAATCGATTTTCGTAAGGAGACCCGATGACACGTGCCGAGCTGGCGCCGAAGGTCAAGGACTTGATCGTGCGCCGCCTGAAGCTGGACATGGACCCCTCGGCGATCCAGGACGACGCCCCGCTCTTCGGCGAGGGGCTGGGGCTGGATTCGATCGACGCGCTGGAGCTCGTCCTGGGCCTCGAGCAGGATTTCGGAATCAAGGTGGAGGACGAGGAGGTGGGCGTGAAGGCCTTCGCCTCCGTCAACGCGCTCTGCGACTTCATCGCCCAGAAGAAGTCCGCGTGAGCCTCCCGCCCGACCTTCCCCATACCTATCCCTTCCGGTTCGTGGACACGGTGCTCGAGCCGCGCGACGAGGACTTCTCGCGAGGGACCGTCCGGATCGCGCTGACCGCCAACAGCCGCGCGGCGGCGGGGGAGGCCTGGCGGTCCTCGTTTCTCCTGGCCGAGGCGATCGCGCAGGCGGCGCTTCTGCTCGAAGGCGGCGACCCCGGGATCGGGCGGACCGGGTTCCTCGCGGGAATCGAGGAGTTCGAGGCGACACGCGCTCCCCGGGCCGGGGAAGCGCTGGAGGTCCGGGTGCGCCTCGAGGCGCGCTTCGGAGCGGTCGTGAAGTTCCGCGGCGAGGTCTGGAGCGCCGGCGAGCCGCTGGCGAAGGGGAGCATCCTCGTTCGCCGCGGCAGTCCCCCGGCCGCGTAAGAGGAGCCGCCAAGGATGGCGACCGAAGTCGAGACTTCCTATGCCTGCACCAACGAGCCGCCGCACCGGTTCGCCCTGCGCGAGCGCATGCGCAACGCCAACGGCATCCTCGCGACGCTGGTGAGGCTCGACAGGCCCTATCCGCCGAGGAGGCTGTTCATCACGAACCGTGAGATGAAGATGGGCTACGACGACGTGTACAAGGCCTGCTACGTCTGCGTGGACCAGGGGAAGAAAGAGAACGCGATCGCCCTGCCGAAGGCCGACCTCGAGGCCGGCCTGCCGCCGGCTCCGTAATCTCCGCCGCCCTCGCGTGGAGGGTCCCCGCGAGTCGAAAACCGGCTCGGATCGCCCGGTGCGGGGCTATAATCCGCGTCGAATTCCGTCAATGGGAGACCCACCATGGCGTTCGGAACGGATGCGGAACCCGAAGGCGGCCCCTACCTCGACCGGTTGATCGAGCTGCGTGTCTTCGGCCGCAAGCCCATCTCCTCGGTCCCCGCCTATTCCACCGACGAAAACGCCGCGGACCTGGTCATCTCGAGGTTGAACCGGCCGCCGCTGCGCTGGATGAGCCTCCAGGACGGCGAATCGTGGACCTTCCACTGGAGAAGCCCCGCGCCCGGAGATCTCTCCGACGACTCGACGGCGGCCCGCTACGCGAGGCTCGTCTCGGCGAGCGCGCCGACGCGCGCCCTCGCGGTCTGCCGGGCCGCCCTGAAACTCGTCAAGACGACGACCGACCGGTCCTGGACCGAAACGAGTCCTTCCGCTCCGCATCCCCTCGGAGGTCCGTAGTCCGAGACCGGGCGTGGCCGCCGGGCACGCCCGAGCTGACCGACTCCGCGGCGATCCATCCTCCTCGCGACAATAAGAAGTCAGACGCCGGCGGCGATCCGCAATTGGCGGCCGCCGCCGCGGGGGAGATGCGACATGCGACGCCGAGTCCTCCTGGCTCTGACGTTCTTCCTTTCCGGGATTTCCGCCGCGCCGGGGCAGAGCGGCCCCGACAACGATCCGGACGTCGCGCCCGGATTCGTCAACAGCGTCTTCCACCACCAGCAGGTGGACTCCATCAACCTCTACAACGGGCAGCTGACGATCCCGATCCCGCTGGGGCCGTCGTACCCCGTAGGGCCAAGCCTGAAATTCCAGGCGATGCTCGCTTTCAACTCGCGGACGACGGACTACGGCCACCCGACGACGCAGGTCGAGCAGTATGTCTACCAGCCGTTCGCCGGCAACCCGGCGCTGGGACTGGGATGGGAATTCACGCTCGGCGCGATCAAGCTCTGCAAGCAGGGCAACGCCGGCGGCCTCTGCTACTTCGGCCCTGACGGCAGCCAGCACATCTTCAGCCAGGGACCGAAGACCGGCGACGGATCGCAGCTGCTCCTCTCCGGAGGCGGGCCCTACGACATGTGGGACGGCGACGGGAACCATTACGTCTTCGCGTGGCCGGTCTCGGGGTTCGACGACACGAACACGACGCCTCCGGGCTACATCCACGACTTCGGGCGGGGACGAGACGGGTGGTACCTGACGTCGGTCACCGACCCGTTCGGCAACTCGTATTCGGTCGAGTACCACACGGCCGTCCCTCCGTGCTGGCGGTACGGCGCTCCCTCGGGCGGCGCCTGCAATCTCGGGCCGGAGATGACCTGCCCGGCTTCGCAAGTCGCGACGTGGATTCCGCGCGCGGTGTTCCTTCCGACCGCAACCGTCCAGGTCCTGCTCGGGACGGAGGGCGCCGCCTCCGGCATGATCACGGATTTCGTGTTCCCCGTCTCGCGCGGCGCGTCGGCGACCTGGTCGCTGACGTACGAGCAGGCGTGGGACGGCTTCCACACCTGCTCCTCGAGCTCGATCTACCTGCCGGTCGAGGTCCGGCGGATCACGCGGGTCCAGATGCCCGTGGACGCCGGCGGCTCTCCCTCTTACCAGTTCTCCTACGACTGCCCGCTGACGATGACGCTGCCGACGGGCGCGACCGTGGCGTACACCTTCGGGATCTACACCTTCTACCACGGCCGGGCCGGGGCGGTGGTTTCGGGGTGCCAGGGCATGACTCCCCAGAACGTGCCGTACGTGGACGTCTCGTTTCCGATGGGGATCTGTCCGTTCGGGAAGCCTTCGCGAACGGCCCTGGCGCCCGACAACTTCCCGGGATCCGCCTGCACGTTCGACAACGACGCCCGCTGGATGGACACGGTCGTCGGCGTCGTGCGCCGGACCGAGACGGTTCCCGGCGCGGGCGGCGCGCCGCCGACGGTGGCGACGACGGATTACACGCAGTACAGCTTCCCCTACGGCGAGCAGGGCTCCTCGGCAAGCAAGCAGACGGCGCAGGCGCTGACGGTGGTCCTCTTTCCTCCGGACGCCGACGGCCGCCGCCGGGCCAGGGCGGTGCTCTTCCACAGCTCGCCGAAGGGACAGGGCTCCTTCAGCTCCTTCAACGAGCCGGGGGACCGGGTGGGGGCCGACCTGGAAGAGCGGATCTTCGAGGGCGACCCGAACAACATTTCCTCGGGAATCGGCACGGGGACGCCGGCCTGCTCCGGCGGCGCCGCCGATCAGCCCTTCTGCTCTTCCCGCGCGATCCGGGTCGTCCGGCGCTCCTACGAGTACGACGACTGCAACGCGGACGGGCTCCCGGGGAGCACGATCTGCCGCGAGGCCGGCAATCGAAGGTTGAAGACCGAGACCACCTGCTACGGAGCGGCGTCGCCTTCCGGCTCCTGCTCGTCGGGGCTCTTCCACGCGGTCACGCGATCGAACCTCGCCGGCCGCGACTGGGAAGCGTCCAACGGCCGCCACTACAACCTCGAGCAGCACTCCGGGACGCTCGGCGGCGACGGCCGCGCGATCACGTCCTACTGGTCGCCGTCGGTCTCGCCGTGGCTGCCGAACCTCCTCGAGCGCCGCACCGACGTCATGGGCTCGAGCGTCAGCGACCATTACTTCGACTTCGACCCCGCCAACGGGTTCTCGCGAGGAGATTTCCTCTACGACTCCGACAGGAAGACGGTCTTCTTCACCTGCCGTTACCGGGACGCCGAAGGGAGCGTCGGAAAGGAGTTCTCGGCGACCTCGGCACCCTGGCCGAGCGCGCCGCCGCACGACGCGTGCACCCTGTATTACCCGGCGTTCCCGGGCGACGCGGTCGGGATCAATGGAGACGCCTTCGGCAAGACCTACACCCACCGCAACGGCCTTCTCCTCTCGGCCCGCTGGCTGGCCGATCCCTCGACGCCGGCCGGGTGGTACACGAAGAACCTCTTCCGCGACTTCGCGACGGGATGGATCCTCGCTTCCACCGACCCTTCCCTCGTGACGGCGAGCTACTTTTACGACGGACTCGGCCGGGTCACCGCGATCTATCCCGGCGGCGAGGCCGCGACCCAGGTCAGCTATGACTCCGCGACGCAAACCACCGCGACCCGCGACGCCGGGCCGGGACTGACCAGCGTCCGGCGGTACCTCTACGACGGGCTCGGCCGCGTCGGGCGGGAAATCCGGCAGATGCCCGGAAGCTCCGTCAGTCCGTACTCGGTTCGGGCCACTTCCTACGACCCGGCGGGGCACGAGACATTCTTCTCCGAGTGGATCGGCTGCGGCGCCCTCGCCTCGTGCGCGTCGGCGGCCGCGAGCGCGGGCACGACGTCGTCGAACTTCGATCCGACCGGCCGTCCCCAGGCGATCCGAAAAGCCGACGGGGCGACGACGACCATCTCCTACGGCGACGGCGCGTCGCTCTACTCGGTCACCGCGAAGGCGATCACGACCGGCAACGTCAACGGAAGCTGCTCGAGCGGGTGTTCGGGAGGCGCGTCCTCGACCACGACCTACCGCTACGACGCCTTCGAAAGATTGACGGGGGTCATCGAGCCGGGCGGCTCGGACGCGACCGGTTACGCGTATGACGTCAACGGCAAGCTGACGCAGGTCGCTCAGGGCACGCAGGCACGAGCCTTCGCCTACGACGCCGCGGGAAACCTCCGGGTGGAGACGACCCCCGAGAAGGGAACGGTCACCTACGACATCTACGGCGGCCTCGGCAATCTCCTTTCGGAAACCGAGCCGGGCGGCCTCGCGATCGGCAGGAGCTACGACTACGCCGGACGGCTCACCGGAGTCGTCGCGGACGGCCAGCGATACCTGACCAACTGCTACGACGGCGGCCCGTGCGCCGACGGGAATCCGGGTTTCTGGGGAGGCCCGCGTCCGCTCGGGAAACTGACGAGGAGAATCGGGTTCAATCCGCTGTCACCGGGGTCGCCCTCGGTCACGGACGACCTGGCCTACTCGGCCGCCGACGGAAAGCTGTCGGCTGAGACGACCTCCGTCGCGGGTCCGAGCGCTCTCACGACGACCCAGAGATGGGAGTACAACGCGTTCGGCCTCGTCGCGCATCACTACCATCCGCGCCCGGACGGCTCCCCGCTCTTCGCGGTCTCGTTCGATTACGACGCGGGGCTGCCCGTCGCCGAGTACGTCAACGGAGTCCCGGTCGTCGGCGGCGTCCGGTACCAGCCCGGCGGCGCTCTGTGGACCTGCGTCACGGGGATCGGGATCGGGCACGACGTGACGGCGCAGGTCCTCGAGGACGGCTCGTCGCTTCTGCCGCGGCCGGCGCGGATCCTGGCGACGGCCGAGGGCGCTTCGACGCCGGCCTTCGACACGCTCGCCTACAGCTACGACGGCGCCGGAAACATCACCGCGATGGGTCCCGACGCCTTCAGCTACGACAGCCGCTCGAGGCTGGTGGCGGCCACGCTCTCCGGGATCGGCAGCCAGGCGTATTCCTACGACCGGTACGGCAACCTGCTGGCGAAGGGGAGCACGACTTTCTGCTCCGGGACCTGCGCCGACAACCAGATCCCGGGCGCCTCGTATTCGCGGGGGAACCTCATCGCCTTCGGAGGCCAGACGTTCGGCTGGGACGGGCTCGACCGCATGACGTCGAACCAGTCCTCGGGACTGAACTGGTCGTATCTCTACAACGGCGGCGGCGAGCGCATCGCGAAGGTCCCGCCGTCGGGCAACTGGGCCTTCACGATCCGCGACGACGCGGAGCGAGTCGTCTCCGAGTTCTCGGGCGCGGCGTCCTCGCGCGACAACGTCTTCTTCGGAAGCCAGCTGGTCGCGTCCTACGCCAACGCCGCGGTCGGGGGCAGCGGCCCCACGTGGACCTTCTACGCCTCCGACCACCTGGGCACGCCGCGCCTCGTCACCGACGTCGCCGGCGCGACGGTCGAGCTGCGCCGCTACTGGCCGTACGGCGACGCGATCCCTTCCCAGGGCTCCTTCGAAGCCCTCCGGTTCGCCACCATGGAATTCGACGCCGAAGGCGGCACCGGCGGCGGCCTCGCCTCCGACCGCTACTACGACCACGCCCGAACCCACGTCGGAGCCCTGGGCCGCTTCCTTTCGGCGGACTCGAGCAGCACGCGTCCGGAGCTGGTTGCGACCTGGAATCGGTATCTCTATGCGGCCGACAATCCGATCCGGTTCCTCGATCCCGACGGTCGTGCCTATTCCACTCCTCCTCGAGTCGTCGAGCAGCTCAGGAAGAACGGGGATATCCGGGATCGAGTCGCCGCGGCGCTGGAGCGCTCCGGAAACGGCTTGTTCCGGCCGGTGGTGGACGTGATTCTGGCAGTCGTTCTTCCAAGGAGCGTCTCGGAGACGTCTTCCCTGCCGGCCGGACCGGAGGCCGTCGTCGCCGAGTCCTCGGTGGGTTCCAGGGTCGCGGTGCTCGGACACTACCCGGAGTACCTCGAAAGGGCCGCGCAGCTCGATTCGCACGTGTTCAACGTGCCCTCCCGAATCTGGGCGGCGATGTCGGAGGCCGCGCAAACGGCGGCGAACCTGAGATTCCTGGACAGGGTTGCAGCGAAACGGGAAACGGTCGTTCTCTCGAATAACATTAGTAAGATCAAGCCCGGGAGTTCACTCGAGATGGAAGTCCAATACTTGATTTCCAAGCACAAGTACCAGGTTACCGCCGACGGCAATCAGCTGATCCCGCCGCCGCCCCCGAGCGAGGTGATCCAGTGAGCGAGACCGAGAAACTGGCCAGGTTCTCCGCCCTGCTTTCCCCACTAAGCGACCTCGGCCCTCCGAGCATGGAGTACTCCGAGTCCGCTTCTTTCGGTGACTACCTCGTCAAGGCGACATGGCCCGACCTCGAGTTGAGGCTGGTTCAGGACAAGGGCGTGGAAACGATCGACGTTCGGCCGCCTCGCCTTGCGGACGAATGGTTCGATCTCCCGCTGGTGATCGAATTCCTGGGTGACGGCGATGCGGCGGATTCACGGACGCTGGATCAGCAGGTCGCCTGGATGGCCGCTCATCTGCCCGACCTCCGATCGGCTTTTCAGAGCAGTCGCTGGCCGTCCACGAAGCGGGAGCTGGAGCGGTCACAGAAACGGCGAGCCGAACTTCGATTCGGCCTGAAGTAGCCGAAAAACCCTAGCAATTCCGGTGGTTGAGGCGTCGAAGGGAGGGCGCATGGCGGGAGCTCTGTCTGTCCGAAGAGCGGCTCTGGCGGCGGTCCTGGCGGGCGGCGCCGCGCTGCTGCTCGCCCAGTCGTACGACCTTTCCCTGGCAAACATCTCCGTTGCGGCGTCCGGATCGGTGGGCGTGCCGCTGGCCGTGAACGTCGGCGTCTCCGCGCCGGGCGGCGCGTCCGGCGTCACGGTCACGGCGATCTTCCAGCCCGCCGTCACCTTCGACGCCGCCGGCTCGACGGCCGGCTGCGCCGCCAACGCGGCGAGCGGCGACGCGGCGACGACCGTGTTGTGCCCGGCGACCGGAGTCCCGAGCGTCACGATCAGCATCTCGCCGAAGACGGCCGGCACTCTCAACGTCGTCGCCGGCGTGATCGGGAACGAAGCCGATCCGCTCATGGTGAACAACAGCGGCCGGCGGACGATCTCGGTCAATGCGGGCTCAACGCCGACGCCAACGAGAACGCCGACTCCGCAGCCCACGCTCAGCAAGACCCCGACGCCGACTGCGACGCCGGCCTCCCAGGGCACGGCGACGCGGACACCCACCGTTGCCACGTCGACACCGACCTCCACGGCCACGAGGACCCTCACCGCGACGCCGACGCCGCCGGCGACGCCGGTCCCTCCCGGGTCGGCGATCTACGACGCCTCCCTGAGGGTTCCGTGGTGCGCCGCCGTCGGAAGCTTCTGCGACTCCGGCGGCCTGCTCGCCGGCCGCGGAACGATGGCCGGCGGCCCGGAGCCGAACGAGCCGAACACGCTCGACTCCTGCGCCGAAGGCGGCCACGGGACGTACCAGGTCGATCCGTCCATCGAGAGAATCCGCGTGTCGTCCCAGGTCCCGGGAACGTTGCTGGCGGCCGGTCAGATGGCCCGGGTGGACATCACCGTGTTCGCGCCGGCGAGCGGCGTCTACGGAGTCTTCCTGTTCCAGACAGGCAACGCGCAGCCTGGCGCCGGCCAGCAGATCTCCTGGACCTTCGCCGCCTCGCTGACCCCGGCCACGACCACCGCCGGTTCCTTCCAGACCCTGACCGCGTCCTACGCGCTCCCGGCCGGAACTCTGCAAGCCGTCCGCGCGATCTTCGCGCCGTTCGGCTCCGCGGCGCCGCAACCCTGCACCGCCGGAGTCAACGACGACCACGACGACCTCGCCTTCGCGGTCGCCGATCCCGGCGCTCCGACCGCGACATTCACGCCGACACTCACACCGACGTTCACGCCGACGGCGACGGCTTCCTCGACTCATACTCCGACGCTCACCCCGACGCCTACCGCGACCTCCACGAGAACACAGTCTCCAACCATCACGTTCACGCCGACGGCGACTCCCACTTCGACTCCCACGAAAACACCGACCGGAATCGCCGGGACGCTGACCTTCACTCGAACTCGGACCCGGACGGCAACCCCGACGCGAACGCTGACGAGAACCCCGACTCCGACGAGGACGCTCACCAGGACGCCCACCGCCTCTCCGACTCCCACCGCGGTTCCCGGCGCGACGACGTTGACGGATTCCTTCGACCGCGCGGATTCGACGGCCCTCGGCAACGGATGGGTCGAGGTCTCGGGCGATCTCTCGATCGCGAATCAGCGGCTCCAGACCGCCTCCGCGGCGATGGATTACCTCGCGGTGCAGCCGGCCGTCTTCGGCGCGAGCCAGGCCGTCTCGGCGGACTTCGCTTCCGCCGGCAACGCCGCGGCGCCCTCCTTCGGAGTCGTGCTCCGATACCAGAACGCGAGCAGCTATTACCGGATCTACCGGACAACCGGCGGCACGAGCGTGCTGCGGATCTCGAAGGTTGCCGGCGGCGTCGAGACCGTTCTCAAGTCGGTCGCCGTCGTCAATCCGGCGGCCAACGTCTTCTTCCACCTCGAGGGACGCGCCAGCGGAAACACCCTGACGGTCGCCCTCGACGGCGTGGACAAGGGCTCGATCACGGATTCGACTTTCGTCTCGGGTGCCTCGGGCCTGGTGATCCACTCGGGCGGGGGAGCGACCCCCGTGCACCGCGCCGACAACTTCCGCGCGACGCTCCAGTGAGCGCCGGATTCCTTGACGGGAGGGATGTCACCATCTAAGCTGCGCCGATCACATGTCAGGCGATCCCGGTCAGCGGCGGCTGGGCGCGGCCCGCCGAGGGAAGCCCCTTGCGAGTCTCGGGGCGTTCGGATCGCTGGCTGTTCTCGCGCTGATCGCCTCCGCCGTCGCCGTCTCGAGGCCCTCGGACCAGCCGTCCATCCACGTCAACCGCAACGCGTCGGAGTCGCGTCTGGTCAAGGCATCGCCGTTTCATGGCGACCTTCGAAATCTTCCGCCGGGCAAACCCACGCGCAAGGAACGTCCCGAGCGAGAGCCGCCGGTGAAGGAACCCGTCCCATACGGAACACCCGCCGGACCGATCCCGGAAGAAGGCGCGACCGACGGATCGTCCGCGCTCGTCGAGCCCTCGGCGCCGGCGCCTCCGGCGATCGCGAACTTCGACGGCCTGGACTTCGCCAACTGGGGAGCGGGCCATCCGCCCGACACCAACGGCGACGTGGGCCCGACCTACTACATCCAGACCGTCAACACCTCGATCGGGATCTACGACAAGGCGAGCGGAGCCCGGGTCGCGGCCTTCACCTTCGACCAGTTCATGAGCCAGGGCAACTTCGGGAACCTGTGCGACACGGACAACTTCGGCGACCCGGTCGTCGTCTACGACACCTTCGAGGACCGCTGGATCATCAGCGACTTCGCCTTCCAGCTCAACGGCTCGGCCGTCGTGAATCCTCCCGGCGCGTACCAGTGCTTCGCGGCCTCGATCAGCGGCGATCCGGTCTCCGGCGGCTGGAACTTCTATTCGCTGCACATCACGGATTTCCTGAACGACTACCCGAAGTTCGGCATGTGGCCGGACGGCCTTTACATGTCAGCCAACATGTTCGGGTTTCCGGCGGGCGGGGCGTTCCAGAACGTCCGGGTCTGGGCGCTCAACAAGGCGCAGATGTACGCGGGCGCGCCGACCGTCCAGGTGGTCTCCTTCGATGCGCCTGCCGACGAGTTCACTCTGTTGCCGAGCAACGCGCGCCTCCAGGTCGGCACGCCTCCGGCCGGCTCTCCCAACTACTTCGCGACCGTCGGCAACTTCACCAACGCGGAGTCCATCTACAAGCTCCACGTGGACTGGAACGACATCTCCACCTCCACGTTCACGGGCCCGTTCATCACGATCGCGCCGACGAGCTGGGCTCCGCCGCCGGGCACCGTCCCGTCCCAGGGCGGCAACACGCTCGACACGCTCGCGGTCCGGCTGATGATGCAGAACCAGTACACCAAACTGGGAGGCGTCGAGTCCCTCTGGACGAGCCACACGGTGCGAGGCGGCAGCTCCACGCAGTCCGCCGTGCGCTACTACCAGGTCGACGTCACCGGCGGCAGCGTCGCGGCGAACACGACCCAGTCGGCGACGCACAATCCCGACTCGACCAACCGTTTTATGCCGAGCGTCGCCGTGGACCGCGCCGGCGACATGGCGCTTGGGTACAGCACGTCGAGCAGCACTCTCTTCCCGGCGATCAAGTACGCGGGGCGGCTGTCCTCCGATCCCGCCGGCACGCTGCCCCGGACCGAAGTGTCGCTCTTCGACGGCACGGGGACCCAGAGCGGCAACTGCGGCGGATCCCCGTGCCACCGGTGGGGCGATTACAGCGCGATGTCGCTCGACCCGGACGGCTGCACGTTCTGGTACACCAACGAGTACTACGCGACCACCGGCCTGAACGACCTGACCCGGATCGGCTCGTTCCGCTTCCCCTCGTGCACCACCGCCGCGAGCGGTTCGGTCCAGGGCACGGTCACGGCCGTCGCGGGAGGCGCCCCCATCGCCGGCGCCACGGTCGCCCTCGGAAGCCGCACGACCACGACGAACGGAAGCGGCTTCTACTCGCTCCCGGCGATCCCGTCGGGGACGTATCCGACGCTTTCCGCGAGTGCGCCCGGGTTCAACGCCGCGTCGACGCCTGACATCGTGGTGACCGACGGCAACACGACGGTGCAGGACTTCGCGCTGACGGCGGCGCCGGCGAGCGGATGCTTCCTCGACACGACGCAGGCGGATTTCCTGGCGGGAATCCCGAACAACACCGACCTTACGTCGAACCCCGGCTCGGTGATCCTGCTCAAGCCCCTCAGCGTGGACCAGCACGCCGATGACAACGGCTTCGGGACCGGCTACATCTTCACCTCGACGAGCCTGGTCGGCCAGACCTTCACCGCGGGAGCCGGCGGCCCCCTGACGAAGGTCGAGGCGTACGTGTTCTGCGCGGGCTGCGTGGATCCGAATCCCAATATGACCCTGGAGCTCCGGACGACGAGCGGCGGCCTGCCGGTCATGACCGCCGGAGGCCTTCTCGCCTCTTCGACGATCCCGGGGACCTCGAGCGGCTCGGGCGGGTTCTTCACGTTCGCGTTCGCGAGCCCGCCCACCGTCACGGCGGGAACCCAGTACGGCCTCGTCATCCGCCTCGCCTCCAACCGGGCCAGCGGCAGCCAGGCCTGGCTATCCAGCTCGGGAAGCGTCATGGCCGGAGGACGGCGAGTCACCTGCACGACGTCGTCCTGCTCGCTGCCGGGCAACCCCAACGCCGACAGCGACCTGATCTTCCGCGAGTACGTCCAGGGCGGCTTCGCGGCGTCCGGCGATTTCGTCTCTTCGGCCAGGGACGCCAACCCCGCCGCCGGTTTCGTTTCGAGCTGGACCACGCTCTCGTGGAACGGAACGGTTCCGGCCGGGACGAACCTGAAGTTTCAGGCGGCGGCGAGCAACAACGCGGCGGGGGTCTTCACGTTCGTCGGGCCGGACGGCACGGCGAACACGTTCTTTTCCAGCGGCGGCTCGCTCGCCCAGTTCAACGGCTTCCGTTATCTCCGGTACAAGGCGTTCCTCACGACATCCAACGGGGGCGTGACACCGGCCCTGTCGGACGCGACGGTGTGCTTCGCCAGCGCCGTGGCGCCGACTTCGACGCCGACCCGCACCTCGACGCCCACGAGCCCGCCGACGAACACGCCGACGAGCACCTCGACGCCCACGAGCACCCCGACCAGCACGAGCACGAAAACGCCGACGATCACCCCCACGGCGACCCTGACGAAGACGCCGACGCCCAGCAAGACGCCGACCTCGACGCCGACGAATACGCCCACGCAGACTCCCTCCAGGACGCCGACGGCGACCCCGACCAGGACGCCCACGAGCACGCCGACGGCCTCGCCGACGGCATCCTCGACCGCGACCAGCACCCCGACGAGCTCACCGACCGTCAGTCCGACCAGTACGCCGTCGATCACCCCGACGAGCAGCTCCACGTCGACCCCGACCCCGACTCAGACGCCGACCGTCACCTTCACTCCGACGAGCAGTCCGACCGACACGCCGACGAATACTCCAACGAGCTCGCCAACGGCCACGCCGACGGAAACGGTGACTGCCACACCGACCAATACGCCGACCATCACGCCGTCCACTACGCCGACGAACGCACCGACCAGCACTCCGACCGCCACGCCAACGAACACGCCGAGCAACACACCGACCGCCATGCCGACCACCACGCCGACGAACACTCCGACACCCTTCAGCGCGACGGACACGCCGACGCCGACCCCGACGCCCACCCCGACCGCCACGCCTTCGCCGCTCGCGGGCGTCGGCCCGATCGCCTTCGCGCTCGACTGCGATTACTCCAACACCAATCCGCCGGCCGGCGGCCTCTTCCGCGATTTCGTCGGCGCCGCCAACGTCAACCGGGGCCTCGACACGTTCGGGACGGGCCATCCCGCCGTCAACGTCAATTCCGGATCGGGCGGGACCAACGCACTGACCCTCTACGACACCGACCCGACGACCGCGACTCCGACGCTCTGGGCCGGCAGCGTCACCGTTTCCGCCGACGCGATCCAGACCGGGACCAACTCCAACAAGCCGGGCGTCGTGGCCCTCTTCAACGAGGGAACCGGGAAGTTCGGCCTCGCCCTGGTCCTTTCCGAAGCCGGCAGCACCGATGCGCTCGAGCTTCACAAGGTTCCCCAGAGCGGCGACCTGACGGCCACGACGCTCCTCAAGAGCACGGGAGCCAACGGCCTCATCGCCGATGGAGTCTGGTACCGCGTCACCTTCGACGTCGCCGTCACCGGCGACACGTTCAACGTCACCGGACGGTTCTTCACCCACGACGTCTCCACCGATCCGAACAGCCCGGTCAGTCCATCCCCGGCGGCGACGCTTCTCCACACGGGAAGCCTCTCGGCGCTCGGGCTGTCCGCCTCCGGCGAGGCCGGGCTGATCTTCGACATCGGCGCGACCAGCAGCCGGGCCGCCTTCACCAACTTCGGCGTGACCGGCGCGGTCGCGCCGACGGGCTCCGACCCGCTGGCGGCGCGGCTGACGGTGATCAAGCACGTCTCGAACGACGGCGGCGGCACGGCTTCCGCTTCCGACTTCGCGCTTTCGGCGGGCGGGTGCTCCTTCCCGGGCACCGAAGCGCCGGGAACCGTCCTCGCGCTCAAGCCGGGCCCCTTCACCGTCTCGGAATCGAGCCTCGCCGGCTACACCGGCACGTTCTCCGCCGACTGCTCGGGAACCCTTGGAGCCGGCGAGCAGAAGGCCTGCACCGTGACCAACGACGACTCGGGAGGAGGACCGACGCCAACCCCGACGCCGGAGGTCCCGACGCCGACCGTCACGTTCACGCCGACTCCCAGCGCAACGCCGGTTTCCGCGACACCCACGGCGACGGCGACGCCGACTCCCACTCCCACCATCACCCCGACGCCCACGAACCAGGCGCCTACCCCGACGCCGACGCCATCCAACACGCCGACGGCATCCACCACCCCGACGCCATCCAGCACGTCGACGCCGTCCGGCACGCCGACGCCAGTGGCGCCGACCCTCACCGCCACGCCCACCCCGACCCCGGGAGGACCGGCGGCGTTCACCGACGACTTCAACCGCCCCGACTCGTCCGCCCTGGGCAACGGCTGGCTCGAGCTCGCCGGAGACCCAAACATCGTCGGCCAGCACGTCGAGAACGCGCCGGCGGCGGGCGATCACCTGGCCGCGGAGCCGTCCCTCTCGGGCGCGGTCCAGACGGTTTCCATCGATTTCGTGTCCGCCAGCAACAACCTCGCTCCGAGCTTCGGCCTCGTCCTGCGCTGCCAGGATTGCGGCGTGCCCGGCACGGCGCCGAAGAACTACTATCGGATCTATCGCGCGACCGGCGGGTCGAGCCTTCTGAAGATCTCCAGGGTCGTCGGCGGAGTCGAGACGGTGTTGAAGACGGTGTCCATCGGCAACCCGACCGTCAATGTGGCGTTCCACCTCCAGGCGACCGCGAGCGCCACGACCCTCACCGTCTCGGTCGGAACCGTTCAGACCTCGATCCCCGACGCGACCTTCGGTTCGGGCGCGGTCGGGTTCTTCATTCGATCCGGCTCCGGCACGCCGGTCCACCAGGCCGACAACTTCCAGGCGAGCGTCCAATAGAGTTGGCGGCTGGAGGGCCGGCGATCATGAAGAAGGCGTCGCGAGGAAAGGCCACGGCGGCCGGGAAAGGGCGCAGGCCTCGGAGACCCAGGGCGAAGAAGGCCTCGCGCAGGCGCAAGCCGATCATGCGCCACGACCGGGAGGGCTAGCGGCCGGCGTCCGGCCTAGATCAGGAGCGGCGTGCCGCTTCGAAGCACCGTGGTCCCGCTGGTCTCGTGACGCGGGAAGCGGAACTCCCGGGATTGACCCGGCGGAAGGTTCTCGAGCACGCTCGCCGCCAGGTTTTCGAGCACCCAGCTTTCGCACGCCGCCTGGCTGTCGAAGCTCGGGATCAGGAAATCCTTCCAGGCGCCTTCGCTGCATTCCGCCGCGCCGAGCGGGTGCGGAGCGGTCGCGTGGCCGCCGGGAGCGGGACGCGCCGGAGGCTGCGTCTTGGACAGGGGGGACTCCGCGGGAGCCTCCGTCGCCCGGGCCGGCATCCCTTCCCGCGCTTTCGCGACGTGGTTGGAGATCCACGGACAGCGCTCCGCGGAAGGGGACTCCTGCGCGGCGAGCTGAACTCCGACGACGAAGGCGGCGGCGAGCGCCACGCCATTGAGCAATGCGGCTTTCATAGGAACCTCCAGGCGACGGGCCGCCGGGTGCGGTTCGCCGCAGGGCCTTCGACGATGCAATTTGGGTACCGCCATCTCACACTTTGGTCCAATGTCGCGCGCGGCGCTTTCCGGGTAGAATCTCGTAGCAAGAGAGTCGGAACTCCCAGAACAGCGTGGCCGGCAGTTTGGGGTGTCTTCGGGCACCGCGGAGGGTGCGATGATTCCGAGCCCGCACGAGCTGGCGACATTGGCGGTCCGCCGCCGCGAAGAGCTGACCGGGAGACTCGAAGAGCTCGCCGGGAAATCCGGAACGAGCCTGCTGCCCTCGGTCCTGCGGCGCTGTATCGTGACGACGGCGTTGTGCCACCAGACCCTGGGCGTTCTCGACCGCGCCGTCTCGATGACGATGCGGGTGGTGGCGCGCCGCCTGCGCGACTCCGTCGAGCCCGAGCCCCCGACTCCCGCCGAGCTTCGTTACGCGCGTCTCTGGCATAGCCACCTCTGTCTCGCGGTCAACCAGGTCTTCATCGCCTACGGCGAGATCCTCCGGTCGGTGGACTGGCGGGTGCAGAGGCAGGGGATGGACGATCTCCTGGAGCTCCTCTCCTCGATCGAGGTCGTCGGCGGCCTGACCGACCAGCCGATGGCGCTGGAGCCGATCATCGAGGGTGCGATCCGGATTCGGGCGCTGCTCGAGGCGCGGAGACCGGAAACGGGAATCGCCGGAACGCTCTTCCGCGACCAGGAATCGCTCAATATCGAGGGCACCTCCTGGTGCTACGTCGCCATGCTGCTCGCGGAGACCCTGCGCACCCGGGCGGACGGATCGGCCAGCGCCAAGGGGGCGGTTCGGATCGTGGACACGTTCCGAAATGACGTTGAAAAAACGATCCATTTCGGGTCTCCACCGGCCCCTGCGGTCGTCAAACCGGCGCCCCTGCCCCAGGAGGTTGTAAAGTCTCAGGGGTGACCCGGTCCGAAACCCCGTTCGCCTCCATCGAACAGGCCGCCGAGCAGATGCGGGCGGGCCGGTTCGTCGTCATCGTGGACGATGAGGACCGGGAAAACGAGGGCGACCTGGTCCTGGCGGCCGAGAAGGTCACCCCGGCGGCGATCAACTTCATGGCCCGGGAGGGGCGGGGGCTGATCTGCGTGGCGTTGACGAGCGCGCGCTGCGACGCCCTGGCCCTTCCGCCGATGGTCGAGCAGAACACGTCCAACTTCGGGACGGCGTTCACGGTCTCCATCGAGGCCCGCGGGAGGACGACGACCGGCATCTCCGCCGCCGACCGCGCTGCGACCGTCCTCGCCGCGATCGATCCGGCGACGACTCCGGCGGACCTGCTGCGGCCCGGCCACATGTTCCCGCTGCGCGCCCAGCCGGGTGGCGTCCTGAAGCGCGCGGGCCAGACGGAGGCGTCGGTGGACCTGGCGCGAATCGCCGGCCTCGACCCCTCCGCGGTCCTGTGCGAGATCATGAACGAGGACGGCTCGATGGCGCGAGTGCCGGACCTGGCGGCCTTCTGCGCCCGTCGCGGCCTCCTCATGGTCACGGTCGCCGACCTGATCCGCCACCGGATGCGCAACGAGCGCCTGGTCCAGAGGCTCGCCGCCCCCAACCTCCCGACGCAGTACGGAGAGTTCCGGCTCTATGCCTACCGGAGCGACGTGACCAACGAAGAGGCTGTCGCGCTGGCCCACGGAGAGATCCGGGAGGAGGAGCCGGTCCTCGTCCGAGTCCACTCCCAGTGCCTGACGGGCGACGTCTTCGGGTCTTCGCGATGCGACTGCGGCGAGCAGCTCTCGCTCGCGATGGGGAAGATCGTCGAGGCGGGCCGCGGCGTCGTGCTCTACCTGCTCCAGGAAGGGCGGGGCATCGGGCTGATGAACAAGCTCAAGGCCTACGAGCTGCAGGACGAGGGCCACGACACCGTCTCGGCCAACGCGAAGCTCGGTTTTCCTCCCGACATCCGCAACTACGGTCTCGGGTGCCAGATCCTGCGAGACCTCGGGGTCCGCAAAATGCGCCTGATGACGAACAACCCGTCCAAGTACGTGGCGATCGGGGGCTACGGCCTGGAGATCGTCGAGCGCGTCCCGCTCGAGGTCGGCCCCACCGACCGGTCCCGCAAATACCTGGAGACCAAGAAGAACAAGATGGGCCATCTGCTCAAGATGGTGTGATCGACCTTCGCCGCTCGATTCAGGTCGTTTCCGCCTCGCCATAGACTTAGTCCCGAAGCCGGTTAACCGCAAGGAGGGCTTATGGCACGTCTCATCGACGTCAGCGCCGCGCCCGGCGCGGGGCGGGGGCTGCGGGGGCTCCTCATCGCGATCGCGATCGTGGTCGTCATCCTCATCGGCAACCCGATCACGGTCATCCCGGCGGGGCACGTCGGGGTCAAGGACTTTTTCGGCAACGTCTCGCCCAGCGCGCTGATGCCCGGCGTGCGCGTCGTCTTCCCGTTCACGCGAGTCGTCAAGATGTCCGTCAAGACCCAGGAGGTCAAGGAGACCGCGGAGGTCCCTTCCAAGGAAGGCCTGACGATGGACCTCGAGGGCTCGCTCCTCTTCCGCCTCGATCCCGCCAAGGCCGCCGAGATGTACCGGACGATCGGCCCCGCCTACCAGGACATCGCCGTCGCCCCGCAGATCCGCTCGGCGATCCGGGAGGTGACCGCCTCCTACGAGGCCAAGGTCCTCTACTCCGCCGAGCGCGACAAGATCGCGCGCGAGACGGCGGAGCTCTTCCGGAAGATGTCCGAGCCGCGGGGCATCGTCACCGAGGCCGTGCTCCTGCGAAAGATCGGGTTGCCCGCCGTCGTGGCCAACGCGATCCAGGAGAAGCTGCGCCGCGAACAGGAGGCCGAGCAGATGAAGTTCGTGCTCCAGAAGGAGCAGCAGGAGGCCGAGAGGAAGCGCGTCGAGGCCCAGGGGATCGCGGACTTCCAGAAGATCGTGGCGGCGGGGATCTCCCAGCAGCTCCTCGAATGGAAAGGGATCGAGGCCACCGAGAAGCTCGCGCTGTCTCAGAACTCCAAGGTCGTCGTCATCGGGAACCCGAAGTCGGGACTGCCGATCATCCTGGGCGGGGAAGGCAAGTAGGGAGCTCGCTATCGGTTGTACCAGCGGTCCAGCGTCGCGGGGGAGACCCCGAGGTAGTACCCGGCGAGAACTTTCCAGTTGAGGAGCACCTGGCGGAGCGCGCCGCGCTCGCGGTATCGCCGGGGCGACGTTGCCGTCTTCTCGGGAAGGATCACGAAGCGGCCGGTCCTGGCGAGCCGGCGAACCAGGTCCACGTCGTCGCAGATCGGGAGGTCGCGGAATCCGCCCGCCCGCTCGTAGGCGTCCTTCCGGCAGAAGAGGCCCTGGTCGCCGAAGGGGAGCTTGAGCAGCCGCGACCGGATGTTTGCCCACCAGGCGATCCACGAGAGCGCCCGCCCCGAGCCGTCGTAGGCCAGAGAGAACGCGCCGGCCGCCGCGCCGCGCTCGACCGCGAGCCGGACGAGCCCGATCGCATCGTCCGGGGCCCGGGAGTCGCCGTGAAGAAAGAGGAGGACGTCTCCCCGGGCCCGCGTCGCGGCCGCCGCGAGCCGGCTGCCGCGGTTGCCGGAGAGCGTGAGGACGCTCGCGCCGATCGCCTGGAACGCCTGCGCCGTCCCGGTTGATCCGCCGCCGTCCGCGACGAGAAGCTCGGCGTCCGCTCTCCCGCAGAACTGCCGGAACTTCTCGACGATCTCGACGCCCTCGTTCCTGGTCGGGACGATGATGGAGATCATGGAGACGCTGTCTCCGATGCTAGCATCGGCGCGATGAGGGTCCCGATGCCGGCCGCGGTGCTCGCGGGAGGCGCTTCGCGGCGCATGGGAGTCTCCAAGGCGGCCCTGCCCTACGGGCTCACGACGCTGCTGGCCCACCAGACGCGCCGCCTCTCGGAGATCTTCGAGGAGGTCTTCGTCGTCGCTAAGCGGGCGCCCGACTTCGACGCCGGACCCGCGAAGCTCCTGCTCGACCGGTCCGACGAGCACGCCGCGATCCACGGCGTGGCCCGCGCTCTCGAGGAAGCTCCCGACCGGGTCTTCGTCCTGGGAGTGGACCTTCCCCTGGTCACCGCTCCGGTCCTCGAGGCGATCGCGGCGCGGAGCCTCGAAGGCGACGCTCCGGCGACCGCCGCGCGGGCGGACGGACGGCTTCAGCCCCTGGCCGCGGTGTGGCGGCGCCGCCTTCTCCCCGAGGTGCTCGACCGGATCGCCCGCGGCGAGCTGTCGCTCCAGGCGCTTCTCGAAGCGGCGGGAGCCGGGATCGTTCCCGAAGAGGACTGGAAGGCGCTGGACCCGTCGGGCAACTCCTTCGCCAACGTCAACACCCTCCAGGACTACGTTGCCGCGCGCGGCACCGCCTGACCTTCGAAGCAGAGATGGAAGACGACGAGAAGACCGCCAAACGGCCTCGCCGCCCGCGCTCGACGGGCCCCCTGCGCGGCAGCCTGCTTCACCTGGACGCCCGCGGCCGCGCGAGGATGGTGGACGTCGGCGCGAAGGCCACGACGAGCCGGCGCGCCGTCGCGCGGGGGAGGGTCCGGTTGAACGAGGCGGCGTTCAACGCGCTCGCGGCAGGCAAGCTGTCCAAGGGCGACGCGCTCGCCGTCGCGCGCCTGGCGGGGATCCTCGCGGCGAAGAAGACGTCGGAGATCGTTCCGCTGGCTCATCCGATCGCCCTGGACGCCGTCTCCGTGGAGTGCGAGCTCGCGCCGAAGTCGCGCGAGGTCGTCGTCACCGCGACGGCTTCCACCGCGGCTCGGACCGGAGTCGAGATGGAGGCGCTGACCGCGGTCGCCGGCTCCTGCCTGGCCCTCTACGACATGGGAAAGGCGCTCGACCGCTCGATCGAGATCCTCGAGATCGTCCTGCTCGAGAAGACCGGCGGACGGTCGGGGACCTACCGGAGAAGTCGGTAGTATTCCGCTGCGATGACCATGCGGGTGGCGGTGATCACCGTCTCGGACGGCGTCGCGGCGGGGGAGCGCGAAGACAAGGGCGGCCCCGCCTGCGAGGAGATCCTTCGGTCCTCGGGGATCGCGCACGAGATCGTCCTGCGCGAGGTCCTTCCCGACGACCGCCAGAAGGTGGCGCGGGCGATCCGTTTCGCGGCCTACGCGCGCAACGCCGACCTCGTCCTGCTGACGGGGGGAACGGGAGTCTCGCCGAGGGACCGCACTCCCGAGGCGGTCCGGGACGTCATCGAGTTCGAGGTGCCGGGGCTCGCCGAGAAGATGCGGGCCTCGACCGGAGTCGACTTCCCGGCCGCCTATCTTTCGAGGCAGGTGGTCGGAGTCCGCGGGAAAACTCTCGTCGTCGCGCTGCCCGGCTCTCCCGCCGGCGCCGCCGACTGCCTGCGGTCGATCATCGAGCTGCTGGCGCATGCCGTCGATTTGGTGCGCGGTGAACCACATGGACATCCTTCTCCCCGAAGCGGCCGCTGAGCCCTCGCGGTCCTCGGCCGCGAGCGTGCGGCCGGGGATTGACGTCTTGCTCGACGACCCGTCGCCGATCGCCGGCCGGCGGATCGGCCTCATCACGAACCCCTCAGGCGTGACCTCCGGCGGCGTGCCGACGTGGAAGGCGCTTTTCGAAAGCGGCGCGGGTAAGCTCTTCCGCCTTTTCGGACCCGAGCACGGAGTGGACGGCGGCGCGATCTACATGGAGGCGGTCGGCAACGCGATCCATCCTCCGACCGGCCTGCCCGCGGTCTCGCTCTACGGCGCGACGTGCGACACCCTGAGGCCACGCCGCGAAGATCTCGCCGGTCTCGACGCGATCGTCTTCGACGTCGCCGATGTCGGAGCCCGCTATTACACCTACAACTGGACCATGATGCTCGCGATGGAGGCGTGCGCCGAGGCCGGCCTGCGCCTGGTCGTCTGCGACCGTCCCAACCCCATCGGGGGCGCGGTCGAGGGCGCTCCCCAGGAGGAGAAGTTCCTTTCCTTCGTGGGAATGTATCCGGTGCCCGTCCGGCACGGAATGACCACGGGAGAACTGGCGCACTTCCTTGCCGAAGAAAAGAGGCTCGACGTGGATCTCGTCGTCTCGCCGATCTCCGGGTGGGCGCGGGAAATGGAGTTTTCGAGGACCGGCCTGCCGTGGGTCTCGCCCTCTCCCAACATTCCATCCCCGACGACGGCGCTCGTGTACCCGGGCATGTGCCTGCTCGAGGGGACGAACCTGTCCGAGGCGCGCGGGACGACGCGGCCCTTCGAGATGTTCGGAGCTCCCTGGCTTTCTGCCGGCGCCT
Source organism: Thermoanaerobaculia bacterium (assembly GCA_035259605.1). Classification (GTDB taxonomy): domain Bacteria; phylum Acidobacteriota; class Thermoanaerobaculia; order UBA5066; family Gp7-AA6; genus JAWOLE01. The sequence goes on along the minus strand of DATFWF010000008.1, from coordinate 2,884 downwards.
TCGCCGACGCCCTGAATACGCTGGAGCTGCCCGGCGTCTCTTTCGTGCCGGTCCACTTCCGCCCGATGTTCGACAAGCACGCGGGGGAGACATGCGGCGGAGCGCTCTTTCACATCACCGACGCGAAGGTCTTCCGGGCCTTCGAGACCGGGATGCGAATCATCGAGACAGCAAGACGCCTCGATCCGAACCGCTTCGCCTGGCGGACCGAGCCTTACGAGTTCGACCCGCGTCCGGCCATCGACCTGCTGACGGGCTCGACTCGGTTCCGGGAGGCGGTGGACTCGGGCGCGGGATTGGACGTCGAGATCGCGCGCCACGCCGCTGGAGCGGCCGAATTCCTGCCGCGCCGCGCGGCGCATCTCGCCTATCCCGACCGCAAGCCGGCCGCGGTCGCGTTCGTCGGGGGCCACGAGTCCGGAAAGACGACCGTCCTGGTCGAGCTCGTTCCCCGGCTGAAGGCCCGGGGGTTCACGGTCGGGACCATCAAGCACACTTCCAAGGACGCCGAGGACGACGTCCCCGGCAAGGACTCGCACCTGCATTCCCACTCCGGGGCGGACGTCTCCGCGTTCCTGACCCCCGAGCGAGCGACGTCCCGGCGGTTGGGCCGCGAGACGGATCTCGAGGAGCTTCTCGCCCGCGAGTTCTCCGACTGCGACCTCGTCTTGATCGAGGGATTCAAGTCCCTGCCGGTGCCCAAGATCGAGGTCACCCGCGAGCGGGCGCCGCGCCCTTCGATCGAGGGAATCCTCGCGAGGATCTCCGACCGGCCTGCCGAGGACGGCCTTCCGACGCACGCCTTCGGCGATGTGGAAGGGATCGTCGCGACCATCCTGCGCCTGGCCGGCCTCGACCGTGGCCGCCGCGCGTAACATCTCGAGCCTTCCCTTTCTCGTCTTCGACCTGGACGGGACCCTGATCGACGGATACGACGCGATCGGCGAAGCGCTGGCCTACGCGATGGGAAAGTTTGGTCTCGAAGCCCTGCCTCCCGAGCAGGTTCGGGTCATGGTCGGCCAGGGAATCGAAAAGCTCCTCGAGAAGGCGGTCGGACGGGACACGGCAGCCGAGGGGGTGCGCCTCTTCCGCGAGCGCTATCCGCAGGTCGCGGTCTCCGGCTCCCGGCTCCTTCCCGACGTCGCCGCGGTGCTGGCCGCTCTCGGCGGGCGGGGCTATCGCATGGCCGTCGCGTCCAACAAGCCGGCCCGGTTCTCGCGGATGATCCTCGACGCTTGCGGCGTGGGCGCCTTCTTCACCGCCGTCGGCGGGCCCGACGAGCACACGCCGACCAAGCCGGATCCGGAGATGCTCAACCGCCTGATGGCCGCGCAGGGCGCGAGCCCGGCGGAGACGATCGTCATCGGAGACATGGAAGTGGACTCCGAGTTCGCGCGCGCGGCCGGCTGCCGCGTCGTCCTCGTGCCGTCGGGGTCTCGCACCCGGGAGGAGCTGCGAACCGTGGACGCCGACGCGCTGCTCGACTCGCTCTCGGACCTTCCGCTCTGGCTGGAAGGGAAAAGCTGATAGGTTCGCCGCATGAGCCGGGTCCTCGTGGCCGAGAAGATGGACGAGAGCGGCCTCGAGCGGCTGCGAAAGGCCGGCCACGAGGTCGTCAACCTCGCGGGCGCGCCGCGGGAGAAGCTGCTGGCGGAGCTCGCCGACGCGGAAGCCCTTCTCGTGCGCAGTGCCACAAAGGTGGACCGCCAGCTCCTCGAAGCGGCGCCGAAGCTCTCCGTCGTCGGCCGGGCCGGAGTCGGCGTGGACAACGTGGACGTCCCCGCGGCCACCGCCCGCGGCGTTCTCGTCATCAACGCGCCGACGGCCAACGTCGTCTCCGCCGTCGAGCACACCTTCGCGCTCCTGCTCGCGCTCCTGCGCCGGGTTCCCGCCGCCGCGTCCTCGATGGCCTCCGGGAAATGGGAGAAGTCGAAGTTCCTCGGCTCCGAGCTCTCGGGAAAGACCGTGGGGATCGTCGGCCTGGGCCAGGTCGGATCTCGCGTCGCGGCGCGCGCCCGGGCCTTCGAGGCGAAGGTCGTCGGCTTCGACCCGTTCCTGCCGCCCGGGCGGGCGCGCGAGATGGGCGTGAGCCTCGTGGCGCTGCCCGAGCTCCTCGAGAGCTCCGACATCGTCACCCTGCACGCCACCGCGGGAGAGGCCGGGAAGCCGATCCTCGGCCGCGAGGAGATCGCCCGCATGAAGAAGGGAGCGATCCTCGCCAACGTCGCCCGCGGGAAGCTCGTGGACCGCGAGGCTCTCCACGAGGCCCTCGTGTCCGGGCATCTCGCCGGCGCGGCCCTCGACGTCTTCGAGCCGGAGCCTCCCGATCCGAACGATCCGTTGCTCAAGCTTCCCAACGTCGTCGCGACGCCGCACCTGGGAGCCTCGACGGTCGAGGCGCAGGAGCGCGTCTCGCTCCAGACCGTCGAAGCCGTCGCGGACGCGCTCGCGGGGGCAACCTACGTTCCGGCGGTGAACCTTCCCTTCCGCGGCCCTGCCGATCCGACGGGCGCCGCGGCGTGGATGCGCCTCTCCGAGCGGGCCTCGCATTTCCTCTGCGCGATCGGGGGCGGGGACCTGTCGTCCATCTCGGTCGAGACGTGGGGGCTGCCGGAAGACCTGCTTCGCCCGGTCGCGGTCGCCGCGGTCAAGGGAGCGCTCGAGACCCACGCGCCGGAGACCGTCAACTTCGTCAACGCCCTCGTGGTCGCCGAGGAGCGCGGCGTCTCGGTCGTCTCGACGCGGCACGAGCACCCGGGAAACTACGTGAGGTCCATTCGCGTGACGCACAACGGAGCGGCCTCGGCCAGCGCCGACGCGACGCTCTTCGGACGCGACGCCCGCGTCGTCAAGGTGGACGACCTGCCCCTGGAGTTCCGGCCCG
>DATFWF010000007.1:0-29644 GCA_035259605.1 Thermoanaerobaculia bacterium | reverse complement strand
GCGAACTGCAGCGTGCGCGGCAGGGTCGTGACGCCGTTGGGGATGCCGTACGTGCCGGATGGCGTCTGCCCCTGGCCGTAGCTGAAGTTCGTGACGAACCGGTTCGCCGTGTTCGTGCAATTGAAGCACTCGACGATCGCGGTCAGGCCGACCTGCCCGAGTGTCGAGCCGAAGGGGCCGAAGAAGAAGGTCTTCGCCAGCCGGAAGTCGAGCGAGTAGGAGTCGGGCTGCCGGAATTGGTTGCGGGAGAAGTGAGCTCCGCCGACCGTCGGACGGTCGTTGAAGAAGCCGTCCCGGTTCTCGTCGGCGCCGGTCGTCGCGGTGTAGGGCGATCCCGTCGCGAAGCGGTAGGTGCCCGACAGGCCGATGCCCCACCACGGGGTGTTCCAGAGGCCGTTGGCCAGAAGCCTCCAGCGCTGGTCCCGGTTGGACCAGCCGTAGCTGCCGTCGAGGTTGTGAAGATCTTCGGCCTGCGCCCCGGCGAAGTTGCGCTCGTTGGAGTCGTTGTCCTTGTCTTCGGACCAGGTCGCCGCCGCGTAGAACTGGAGATCCTTGGTGAACCGGTGCTGGAGGTTGAACGTGACGCCCGCGTAGAAAGACCGGGCGTCGGTCGTGTAGGTCGAGATGCGGCCGTAGTAGGGATCCGGCCGGACCGTCGAGTACACCGGCTGCCCGTTGATCTTCGATAGCCCGTTGGCGTCGATGTTGGACACGCCCGTGCAGCCGACCTGGGTGTTGGAGGTGCAGACCGTCAGGTTCGGGTCGTTCAAGCGCTCGAGGTTGTACGCCTTCGCGTAGGTGGCCTCGATGCCGGCCGTGGTGTTGGTGAAGACCTGCCGGTCGAAGCCGAGCGAGATCCGGTCGGTCCGCGGGTCCTTGTAGTCCGGGCTGGTCGAGAAGACGGCGAGGGCCGTCGGGTTCGGGACTTTCGAGAAGTCGATCTTGGCGATGCCCGTGGGATCGAAGGCGGCGCCCCATCCCGGCGAGAGCGGATCGGTGGGCTGCGTCGGACTGGTCGAGCTCCCTCCCGCGAAGACATTGTACGAGAACCCTTTCACGCCGTTGGTCGTCAGGAGCTGGGAGAAGAGAAGGGCCGGTGTCCGCGCCCAGAAACGGCCGAAGGACAGCCGCCCGACCGTCAGGGGGTCGAAGGAGTACGAGAGGCCGGCCCGCGGAGACCACTTGTTGTGCTGGTCCGGAATCGAGCCGTCCAGGGCCATCTGCCCGCTCGGAAGGACGTGATTGGGATTGAGGATCGGGTTGTCCGGATTGTCCAGCCTCTCCCAGCGAATGCCCGCCGTCACGGTCAGCTTCGGCGTGACGAACCACTGGTCCTGGACGAAGAACGCGAGCTCGTTCTGCGAGAAGGCGGCGGTGCCCGCCTGGTCGGCCGTCAGGCCGTTCAAGCCTCCGAACTGTTGGTACTGGGTCCACTTGCCCGCCAGCAGGTTCGCCTTGACGTTGCCGTTGAAGAAGTAGATGCCTCTCCAGCCGCCTTTGAAGACCTGGTTGATGGAGGTCTTGTTGTACTCCGCGCCTCCCTTGATGACCTGGTTCTTCGTCAGGTACGTCACCGTGTCGCCGAACCCGACGCGGTCCGCCTGCGACGTGATCGGAAGGAAGCTGACGCTGCCGAAGTTGAAGCTGCCGTACCGGATCTCGGGCAGGTCCGGCGGGATCGCGGCTCGCGGCGTCTGCTCCAGGATGTACTGGCCGTTGAAGTCGTTCAAGACGCTGGCTCCCCACTGGCTGTTCCAGGCGCCGATGTAAGCGTGGGACTGCAGGCCCTCGAGGCCGTTGTAGCTGCTCGAACGGGTCTGAGCCGAGGAGGTCCCGTGGTCCCCTTCGTACTGCCCGTAATTGACGCGGGCCATGACACGCTGAGAGCCCGAGATCTGGTAGTCCAACCGGCCGAACATGACGCGGCCGTCCTGTGTCTGGGTGTAGGTCGGGTCCGACGCCCAGGCGGGGTACCTCGCGGCGATGTCCGGATCGAGCACGACCGAGTTGATCGGGATGCCGACGTCCTGCTTCTGCTGGTCGTAGGACACGAAGTAGAAGAGGTGGTCGCGAAGGATCGGTCCTCCGGCGGATCCGCCATACTGGTGCTTCGAGGTGTCGGGGGCCTCCTTCGCCAGCGTACCCTCGGGGCTGCCCTTCGGGACCGCCAGGCGCGCGATCGTCTCGTGCGGCTGCGTGTAATAGAAGCCCGAGCCGTGCAGGTCGTTGGTGCCGTTCTTGGTGATCAGGTTGATCACGCCGCCGCCCGACGGCCCGAACTCGACCGACGCGCCGCCGCGGATGACGGAGACCTCCTTGATGGACTCCTGCGAGATCGCCAGCGGCGCCCGTCCCTCCGCGGATCCGAACGTGCCGCCGAAGAACCCGTTGTCGAAGTCCATGCCGTCCAGCGTCGTGTTCGTGTTGATCCCGCGCTGTCCGGAGACGAGGACCGTGCCGCGGCTCTCGGGGTCCTTGCGGGTCTCGGGGGTCGTCAGGACCATGTCCTGGTAGTTGCGGCCGTTCATCGGAAGCGATTTGAGCTGTTCGGCCTGGACCGTCGTCGCCGCCTCGGTTCGGGTCGCCTCGACGACCGTGGCCGTGGACGTCACGGTCACGCTCTCGGAGACGGAAGCCATCTTCAGCCTGAAGTTGACGGCCGGCTTGGTCGCGGTCTCGAGCCGGACGTTCTCGCGAACCCCGGGCTGAAAGCCGGAGAGGGAGGCCGTGATCGTGTAGATGCCCGCCGGCAGGTTGATGACCTGGTAGAAACCGTCGTTCCTCGTCACGGCCGTCGAGACGAGTCCGGTTCCCACGTTTCGGGCCTCGATGGAGACGCCCGGAAGCGGCGAGTTGTCCAGGTCCGTGACCGTGCCGGTGATGCGGCTGGTCGTGACGTCGGTCTGCGCGAAGGCGGGAACCGCCAGCGCCAGGGCCAGGAATGCGATGACCAGGGGTACGGCACGCGAACGGAAAAACGTAGCTCTCCTCATCAAACTCCTCCTCTCAGAGTCGAATCGAAAGGAACAATTTCGTTGCCTTGATTTTCGAGGCGAATCTACCCGATTTGCGGGACCATTGGCGAGAAAACTTTTCAAAATTTTAGATGGATTGAGGCGGCGCGGATACATTTTTTTGGAGCGGAAACCGGAGGATTGGACGGGCGCCGAGCCGGTCCGGCAAGTCCAAGCTGGCGCTCAAAGAAATCGGCGCGAATTGCACGATTACGAAATCAATTTGTGAGTTGAAGAGCAGTTCTTGAAGAATTGAATTCGATTTCATGTCAGAAATGCAAAATTTTCTAGACAGTCTGTCGGGCGGCTGCTACCCTCTGCTCACATGAATTCCGCCGACATCGCGTGGATGCTCGCGGCGACGGCCCTGGTTCTCCTGATGACCCCCGCTCTCGGTTTTTTTTACGGCGGACTCGTGCGTTCTAAAAACGCTCTGAACACGATGATGATGAGTGTCTCAGCGCTCGGCGTCGTGGGCATCTCCTGGGCGCTCGCCGGATACTCGATCGCGTTCGCGCCCGGCAACGGGCTCTTCGGCGGCCTGTCGCGGCTGGCGCTGTCGGGCATTGGCCTGGAGGCACAGGGAACGATCCCGCACGTCCTGTTCTTTTCCTACCAGGGCACCTTCGCGATCATCACGGCGGCGCTGATCTCCGGCGCGATCGTCGAGCGGATGCGCTTCGCTCCCTACGTCGCCTTCCTCTTCGCCTGGTCGGTCCTCGTCTACGCCCCGGTCGCCCACTGGGTCTGGGGAGGCGGGTTCCTCTCGAAGTGGGGCGCGCTCGATTTCGCCGGCGGAACGGTCGTCCACGTCAACGCGGCGGCGGCGGCCCTCGTGGCGGCGGCGGTGTTGAAGCCGCGGAAGGACTTCGCCCGGCAGGCGATCCTTCCGCACAACGTCCCGTTCACGCTCCTGGGCGCGGGCCTCCTCTGGTTCGGATGGTTCGGCTTCAACGCGGGCAGCGCTCTGGGGGCCAATGCGTCGGCGGCGCTCGCCTTCACCAACACGATGTTCGCGCCGGTCGCGACTCTGGCGGCCTGGACGCTGCTCGACCTGGCGAGGAGCGGCCGCGTGACCGCCGTCGGCGGCGCCACGGCGATCGTGGTCGGTCTCGTCGCGATCACCCCCGCGGCCGGTTTCGTCAGCCCGATGTCGGCGATCCTTCTCGGGGCGGCTGCGGCCTTCCCGAGCTACTACGCCCTGCTCTGGCGCGCGAGCACGCGCCTGGACGACTCGCTCGACGTGGTGGCGGCGCATGGCGTGGGAGGGACCGTCGGGGCGCTCCTGACGGGCATCCTGGCCCAGAAGGCGTGGAACGGGTCCGCGGACGGCCTCCTCTTCGGAAACCCGCGGCAGCTCGCGATCCAGACGGCGGCGGTCGGTGCGGTCGCGCTCTACAGCGCCGGCATGACGTGGGGAATCCTGAAGCTCGTGGCCGCGATCGTGCCGCTGCGGGCATCGGCCCGGGAAGAGGGCCTCGGCCTCGACGTCACGCAGCATGGCGAGGAGGCCTACACGCAGGGCGAGGGCGCGATCCTCGTCCTGCCCGACGCTCCCGGTCCCGCGATGCCGGTCTCCGAGCCCGTGCTCGCGCCCGGCGGGGGAGCTTCCTGAAGCTCGTCGTCGCGATCGTCCGGCCCGAGAAGCTCTCCGACGTGCTCGAGTCCCTCTTCCGCGCGGAGGTCCGCGGGCTCACGCTCCACCGCGTCCAGGGCCACGGCGGAGAGACCGAGAGAGTCGAGACCTACCGGGGCACGACGGTGAAGATGGAGCTTTCCGAAAAGGTCCGCCTCGAGATCGGGGTGTCGGACCACTTCGTCGAGCCGACGGTCCGCGCGATCCTCGCGGCCGCCCGCACCGGCGCCGTAGGAGACGGAAAGATCTTCGTCCTGCCGGTCGAGAAGGTCTACCGGATCCGGACGGCCGAGGAGGACCAGGCCGCGGTCACCCCGGTGGGGTAGTCGACAGTCGACAGTCGACAGATGGCCCTCGTCAATCACAAGTCACAAATCACAAATCACAAATCTCTTCGGATTTCTTCGATCTGGGCGGCATGGCGGTCGCAGTGCGCGGCGAGGAACAGGATCCACTGGAAGCCGTCGATGACCCCGGCGAAGGGATGAGCGCCGTAACGGTCGCGCAGCGGCTCGGCCGTGGCGCGCACCCACGCGAGGTTGGCCGCGCGGCGCTCCTCGAAGGTCCGGATCGCCTCCTCGCGGGTGGCGAAGCGGCCCCGCGGCCGGATTCTCTCGGGGGCTTCTCCCTTCTGCGAGCGATCGCGCAGGAACGTGCGCACGTAGTCGTCCTTCTTCCGGATCTCGCGCCGCTCCTCCTCGGTCGGCTGCTCGCGGGCGCCGCTCGCGAAGAGGCGCTCGAGCGGCAGCTCGGCCGAGCCGATGTGCTCGACGCACTCCGCGATGGACCACCGCCCCTCCTCCGGGCGACGCGTCCACTGCTCGCCGGTGACGCCCTCGATCGCGGCGAGCAGTCGGCGTCGGGATCCCTCCAGCTCGGCGACGGCCGCTTCCCTCTCCTGTGCGGTGATCGTCCCCATGCGGCCCTCCCGCGACAGGATATCGCCCGCCGCGGACGGTAGACTCTCCTCCTCTTGAGACACGCGTTTGTCCTGGTCCTCGTCGCGCTGGTGGCCGGCTGCGCGACGCTCGCCGTCTCCCCGTCCTCGATGAGCCTCGACGAGAAGATCGGGCAGCTCTTCGTGTACGTCACGCCGGGCCCCTTCATGAACGAGGGCTCGCCCCGCTACGCCGAGCTTCTGCGCCAGGTCCGGGAGAATCACGTCGGCGGCGTCCACTGGGCCACCTGGTCCAACGTTCTCGAGAGCGCCTTCCTGAGCCGGCGCCTTCAGAAGCTCTCACGCGTTCCGCTCCTCGTCAGCGCGGACCTGGAGGCCGGCGTCGGGATGCGATTCGCGGACACGACCTACTGGCCCTGGCCGATGGCCGTCGGGGCGACCGGAGACGCCGCGCTGGCGCGGCGGCAGGGAGAGATCGTCGCGGAGGAGGCGCGGGCGATCGGCCTCAACCAGATCTACGCGCCCGTGGCCGACGTCAACGTGAACCCGGACAACCCGGCGATCAACGTCCGCAGCTACGGCGAGGACCCGGCGGAGGTCGCGCGCTTCGTCGCGGAGTTCGTCCGGGGCGTCGAGTCCCGCCGCGTCCTCGCGACGGTGAAGCACTTCCCGGGGCATGGCGACACGCGAACCGACTCGCACCGGTCGCTCCCGGTCTTCTCCGCGTCGAAGGAACGCCTGGAGCGCGTCGAGCTCGTCCCGTTCCGCGCGGCGATCGAGGCGGGCGCGGGAGCGGTCATGACGGCGCACCTGTCGCTGCCGGCGCTCGACGATGAGCCGACTCCGGCGCGGGCCGGCGGCCACGCCGACAACCCCTACACGCAGGACCCCGCCGAGGTGACGGCGAACGCGACTATGCCCGCGTCCCTGTCGGTCCGGATCACCGACGGCCTGCTTCGGAAGGAGCTCGGGTTCCGCGGCATCGTCGTGACCGACGCCCTGGACATGGGCGGGATCGTGGATCACTTCGATCCGGGCGAGGCGGCGGTGCGGGCGATCCTTGCGGGCGCGGACCAGGTCCTGAAATCCACCGACACGGACGCGGCGATCGCCGGGGTCAAGCGCGCGGTCGAGAGCGGCCGCATCAGCCGGGAACGACTGGACCTCTCCGTACGGCGGCTCCTGGAGGCGAAGGCGCGCGCCGGGGAGCCCGAGCCCGACCCCGAGCGGATCTTCCGCGTCGTGGACAGCCCGGAGCACCGCGCCGTCGTCGAGGAGATCGCCCGCCGGTCCGTCACGCTCGTCCGCGAAGCCGCCGGGGCGCTTCCCCTCGACACGAAGGCGAGAGCCCTGGTTCTGACGGTCACCGAGACGGACCGCACGCTCGGAGCCGATCTGACCCGCGCGTTGAAGACTCGTCTCGCGGCTCCCCCCGCGACCGCGGTCCTCGACTCGCGCGCCACCGAGGCCGAGGTCTCCGCAGCGCTGGCGGCCGCGGCGAAAGCGGACGTCGTCCTGCTGGCCCTCTTCGTCCGGTTCCAGACCGGCAAGGGCTCGATCGCCGTTCCGGCCGCGGCTCGGCCGGCCATCGAGAAACTGCTGGCCGCGCCCGTCCCCGTCCTCGCCGTTTCCTTCGGTTCCCCGTACGTCCTCCGGGAGGTCCCCAATCTCCCGACCTATCTCTGCGCGTGGGGCGCGCAGCCCGACATGCAGGTCGCGGCCGCTCGGGCGATCCTCGGGGAGACCGCGATCACCGGCCGGCTTCCCGTCACGATCCCGGACCTCGCTCCGCGCGGCACGGGCATCCAGAAGCCGGCGCTCGCGAAGAAGGAGGTCTCATGACCGGTCTTCTCCTCGCGCTCCTCCTGGCGGCCCGTCCGGCCCAGCCGCGCGTCTCCCCCCAGCGGCTCGCGCGGATCGACGGCGTCGTCACCGAGGCGATCTCCCGGAAGGAACTGCCCGGGGCGGTCGTTCTCGTCGGCCGCGGCCGCAAGGTCGTCTTCCGCAAGGCCTACGGGAACCGCGCGGTCGAACCGTTCGCCGAGCCGATGACGCTCGACACGGTCTTCGATGTGGCCTCGCTGACGAAGCCGGTCGCGACGGCGACTTCCGTGATGATCCTGGTCGAGGAGGGGAAGCTCCTGCTCTCCGATCCCGTCGTCCGGTACATACCGGAATTCGCGGCCGGCGGCGGCGACCGCGCCAGAGTCACGGTTGAGCACCTGCTGACGCACCGGGCGGGACTACCTCCCGACGATCCGCTCGATCTCTACACGGGAACTCCCGAGGAGATCTTCGCGAAGAAGTACAAGCAGCCTCTCCAGTCGCCGCCCGGTTCCCGATTCGTCTATTCAGATGCAGGCTACGAGGTGCTCGGCGAGGTCATTCGGAAGGTTTCCGGACAGAGCCTCGACCGGTTCGCCGAGGACCGCATCTTCCGTCCCCTCGGGATGAAGGACACGCTCTTCCTCCCTCTGTCCCACGGCGTCGCGGCGTCGCGGATCGCACCCACCGAACGGCGCGGCGACCACTGGATGCGGGGCGAGGTGCATGACCCGCGCGCCTATCCCCTGGGCGGCGTCGCCGGGCACGCCGGGCTCTTCTCCACGGCCGCCGACCTGGCGAAGTTCTGCCGGATGATCCTGGAAGGCGGAAGCCTCGGCAAGGCCCGGATCCTCTCGCCGCTGTCGGTCGAGGCGATGACGGGTCCCCGCTTCTACGGCGACTCGGACGTGCGGGGCTTCGGCTGGGACATCTCGACCGGGTACTCGCGCAACCGCGGCGACCTCTTTCCTTCCGGCTCCTTCGGCCATACGGGCTTCACCGGGACCAGCCTGTGGATCGATCCCTCGACGGAGACGTACGTGGTCTTCCTCTCGAACCGTGTTCATCCCGACGGCAAGGGCGATGTCATGAGGCTTCGGCCGCTCGTCGCGACTCTCGCGGCGGCGGCGGTCGGCGAGGACGTGCGGCCCCGCTCCCGGGCGCAGGCGAGCCGAATGCCCCGCCCGTCGCGCGAAGTCTGGGCGGGCATCGACGCGCTCGCCGCGGAAGGCTTCCATTCGGTCGCGGGGAAGCGGATCGGCCTCGTGACCAACGTCACCGGGCGCGCGCGCGACGGCCGATCCACGATCGAGGTCCTGCTCTCGCCCGAGGCGAAGAAGGCGGGCGTCACCCTGGTCCGTCTCTTCTCTCCCGAGCACGGGCCGCGGACCGACGTCGACGAGCCCGTGCCGGACCAGACCGATGCCGCAACGGGGCTCCCGATCGTCTCGTGCTACGGGGAGAAACGCCGCCCGAAGCCGGAGGAGCTCGCCGACCTCGATGCGCTCGTCCTCGACATCCAGGACGTCGGGACCCGGTTCTACACGTACATCACGACCGGAGGCTATCTCGTCGAGGAGGCGGCCAGGGCCAGGATTCCCTTCGTCGTCCTCGACCGGCCGGACCCCATCGGCGGGCTCGTCCTGGAGGGTCCGATCACCGACGCGGACAGGCTTTCCTTCACGGCTTATCACCCGATCCCGGTCCGATACGCGATGACGCCGGGGGAGATGGCTCTGTTCGTCAACGCCGAGAAGAAGCTCGGCGCCGACGTGCGGGTCGTGAAGATGCGCGGATGGTCGCGGGAGCTCTGGTACGACGAGACGGGCCTGGAGTGGGTCAACCCGTCCCCCAACATGCGCTCGCTCGCAGCGGCCGCGCTCTACCCGGGGATCGGTCTTCTCGAAACGACCAACGTCTCGGTCGGCCGCGGCACCGACACGCCCTTCGAGATCCTCGGCGCGCCGTGGTTGGACGGCCGGCGCCTCGCAGAGTACCTGAACGCCCGCGCCATTCCGGGAGTCCGTTTCTCGCCGGTCCACTTCACGCCGGCCTCTTCGGTCTTCTCAGGCCAGCGCTGCGGCGGGATCCGGATGGACGTCGTGGACCGGGAGGCGCTCCGCCCGGTCTCCCTCGGGGTCGAGATCGCGGTCGCTCTGCGCGATCTCTATCCCGTGGATTGGGACCGCAAGAGCTTCATCAAGCTCCTCGCCAACACGGATGCCTTCCGCCGCCTCGACAAGGGTGAAAACGCTCCCTCGATCATCGCCTCCTGGCAGAAGTCGCTGGAAGACTTCGAAAGGCGCCGCGCCAGGTACCTTCTCTACTGAGGCGCTCCCGGCGTGCGTCTCATGGTGCCGTAGGGGAGGGCCTTGCGCCCTCCCGCCCCGCTCAACCCTCGACGATGGCCTCCGCTTCGATCTCGACGAGCATGTCGGGGGAGATCAGCCGGCTGACTTCGACCATGGAGGTGGCCGGGCGGATCCCGCCGAAGAACTCGCCGTGCGCCTTCCCGACCTTCTCCCAGTCTCCGATGTTCGTGACGTACATCCGCGTCCGGACGACGTCGGAGAGCTTCGCGCCCGCCTTTTCCAGGGCGCTCTCGATGTTCTTCAGCGTCTGCACCGCCTGGGCGTAGGCGTCCCCGACCCCGATGATCTTTCCGTCGGGCCCGGTGGCCGTGGTCCCGGAAACATGCACGACGTTTCCCACGCGCACCGCCCGCGAGTAGCCGACCACGGGCTCCCATTTCGTCCCCGAGGAGATGTTCTGGCGTGTCATGTTCGAGCCTTTCCTTCCGCCTCCGCCAGGGCATTCTCGACGGCCCGGCGGAACGATTTCTCGTCGATTGACGGAAACCGGTAAAGGCGGGGCTCGATGACCAGGAAGAGGCGTCGGAGCTCCGCGGGGAGGATCAGCCCGCGGCCGAGCATCTCGCGAACGTCGAGCAGGTCCTTCGGCTGGCTCCGTTCCAGTTTGGCCAGGGCCTGCGCGTAAGGGTCGTAGTGATGGAAGGAGACCCGTTGCTCCCTTTCGATGAACGGGCTCCGTTCCTGCCAGCCGGGCAGCTCGGGGATGAAGTCGTCCGGCGACGCCAGCTCGACGTTGAGCTGCATCTCTTCTTTCAGGCGCGGGATCGCTCGCAGGATCGCGTCGTTCTCGGGAACGATCTTGAGATCGACGTCCACCGTGCTCGGCCTCCATCCGTAGAGCACTGCGGTCGCGCCTCCCGTCAGGTAGACGCGGGTTTCGGCGTCCGATGCCAGCGCGAGCTCGTGAAGGAAGGCGCGGACCCGCTTTTCGTCTAGCGGGCGGCGCATTCCGCCGCCCGCTCGAAGCTGACGAGCCTCCGGATCAGGGCGTTGTACCGAGAGTGCGCGGAGTCCGGATCGCTCATCGCGAGCAGGTCATAGAGTTTCCGCTCCGGTTCGGCGATCGCGCCGGGAACCTCGACGCCGATGCGCGCAAGCCGCGGCGCCGCGATGGATGCGAGGAGCGCCTCGGCCGAAATGATCCCGCGCCCCAGGTCGGCGACGCCCTTCTCGAAGAGATCGGCGCCGGGCAACGCATCCAGGTCCACGACTGTTGACTGTCGACTGTCGACTGCCGACTACCTCTCCAGGTAGGTGTAGCGGGGGAAGACGGACTCGAATTCCCGGTAGATGGCCTGGATCTCGTCCTTCTTGACCGGGCGGTTGGCGACGCGGCGGAGCTGCTTGTTGATCGAGTCGAGGATCTCCGTCTTGTCGTAGTTCATGTACTCGAGGACGCGCTCGCAGCTCTCTCCGGGCAGCACGTCCTCGATGTGCGGCTTGCCGTCCTCGTCCACCGTGACCAGGACCTCATGCGCCTCGCCGAAGAGGTTGTGCAGGTCGCCCAGCACGTCCTGGTACGCGCCCATCAGGCAGAACGCGACGTAGTACGGCTCCTCGCGCCGGAACGTGTGGAGCGGCAGCGTCTCCTTGATGTCGCGCAGGTCGATGAACTTGTCGATCTTCCCGTCGGAGTCGCAGGTGATGTCGGCGAGCGTGCCGACCTCTCCCGGGCGCTCGTTCAGGCGATGAATCGGGAGGATCGGGAAGAGCTGGTCGATCGCCCAGGAATCCGGCAGCGACTGGAAGACGGAGAAGTTCATCACGTAGGTATCCGCGAGCATCTTCTCCATGTCCTCGAACTCCTCGGGGATCTCCTTGAGGGTCTTCAAATCCTTGTGGATCCGCTCGCAGATGTGCCAGAAGAGGATCTCTCCCTTGGAGCGGTCCTCGAGCGAGAGGTGCCCGAGGTTGAAGAGCGTGAAGAGCTCCTCCTTGTACTGGACGGCGTCGTGGTAGCTCTCCCGGAGGTTCTTGGCGTTGGTCGAGGCGAGGATCGACGCCAGCTCCTGGATGACCGGCGGGTCGGTCGCCGTCACGCGCACGCGCCGCTCCTGCTCGATCCGGTCGGCGACGTCGAGAACGTTGGTGACGAGGACCGAGTGGTACGCGGTCACCGCGCGCCCCGACTCGGTCACGAGCGTCGGGGTGGGGACGTTCTCCTCGTCGCAGATCGTCTTGACGGTGTAGACGACGTCGTTGGCGTACTCCTGGACGGAATAGTTCATCGAGGAGTCGAACGCCGTCTTGGAGCCGTCGTAGTCCACCCCGAGGCCGCCGCCGAGGTTCAGGTACTGGATCGGCACGCCGAGCGCGCGCAGCTTCGCGTAGACCCGGCCGGCCTCGCGGATCGCCAGCTTGATCTTGCGGATGTCGGTGATCTGGGACCCGATGTGGAAGTGAAGCATGACCATCGAGTCGAGCATGCGGCGCGACTTCAGGATCTTGACCGCCTCGAGCATCTCCGGCGTCGTCAGGCCGAACTTCGCCGCCTCGCCGCCGGACTTGGCCCACTTTCCCGAGCCCCGCGCGTAGAGCTTCGCGCGCATTCCCAGCAGCGGCCGGACTCCGCGCTCCTTGGCGACCGTCAGGATGCGGTCGAGCTCCGACACTTTCTCGAGGACCAGCACGACCTTCTTCTTCATCCGGACCGCGTTCAACGCCATCCGGACGAAGACCTCGTCCTTGTAGCCGTTGCAGGTGATCAGGCACTCGGGCGCGAGGTCCGCCGCGATCGCGGCCAGCAGCTCGGGCTTCGATCCCGCCTCGAGGCCGTAGCCGTACTGCCGCCCCGCCTCGATGATCTTCTCGACGACGACCCGCTTCTGGTTGACCTTGATCGGGAAGACGCCGCGGAAGACGTTGCCGTACTCGAACTCCTCGATCGCGCGGGCGAAGGCCTCGTTTAAGTTGGCGACGGCGGAGGCGAGGATCTGCGGGAAGCGGATGATCATGGGGGTCGTGATGCCGCGCAGGCCCACTTCGTCCACGATCTGCTTGAGGACGACGCCCCGCGCCGCCTCGCGGGTGGGACGGACGACGAGGTCCCCTTCGTCGGAGACGTGGAAGAACCCCTTGCCCCAGTACGGGATCCCGTAAAGACCCGACGCGTCCTCGTAGTTCTCCCGAAGCCGCGGCCGCGGCGTCGTGGTCGCGGCGATCCGCCGCACGGGTCTCGCGCTTGCCATCCCGCCGCGATTATTGACGAACAGTCCTCCTCCTCCAACAGGAAACGACAGGGAATGCCTCAGGGCCCTGTGTCGCAGGGGAGGGGCCTGCCCCTCCCGCCCGGTCGCGCCCCGCGGGGGGATCCGCGGGGCAGAGCCTCTCTTCAAAAAAAGCCCGCGAGGGTTTCGCGGGCTTGGGATCGGAAGGTCACTCGAGGACAGGGTCTTCGTGTGGCCACCTGGAGTCACTGCATCTTTCGTGCCTCGTCGGGGTCGTCGGGCTCGGGGGAAAGGATCCTTTCCAGTCCCGAGGCCGTGCGGATGTGGAGATCGCGCTGCGGGAAGGGGAGCTCGATGCGGCGCTGAGTCAGCTCCTCGTGGATCAGGAAGTTCACCTCGCTCTGGAAGGCCCGGCGCCGGTGGAGCATGACGGCCGTCCAGCAGGCGAGCTCGAAATCGAGCGACGACTCTCCAAACCCGTGAAAGAAGACGGCCGGAGCCGGCTCCTTCAGCGTGTGCTCGGAGCGGCCCGCGGCGGCCAGGAGCGCTTCCTCGACGGCGCGCGGGTTGGTCCCGTAGCCGACCCCGACGGGAAAGTGAAAACGAATTCTCGGCGTGCGCAAGCTCCAGTTGGTGACGACGTCCGTGATGAAGCGCGAGTTCGGCACGATCGTGTAGATGTCGTCGTTGGTCCGGACCACCGTCGCCCGACCCCGGATCTCGACGACGTCGCCGGCGACCTTGTCCATCTCGATTCGGTCGCCGACCTTGACGGGACGCTCGATCAGGATGATCAGCCCCGCGATGAAGTTCTTGGCGATGTCCTGGAGTCCGAAGCCGATTCCCACGCCGATCGCGCCGCCGAAGACCGCCAGCGTCGTCGCGTTGACGCCGAGCGGCTGGAGCGCGACGATGAGGCCGAGGACCCAGACCAGGTAGGAGACGACGCGCCCGATCGCGTAGCGGATGCCCGGGTCCATCCGGGTCCGGCCGAGGAGCCTCTCGGCGACCAGCCTTCGCAGGAGCCTCGCCGCGAGCCAGGTGGCCGCCACGATCGCGATCGAGGCGAGGAGGCTGGCGATGGTGACCTGTGTCTGTCCGATGTGGAAGAGCTGATAGTCCAGGATGTTGCGCACCGACCCCTGACCGTGCAGGAACGGTGCCGGAAACGGGATCCGCTAGGGCTTGCCCAGGAGCTCCAGTGCGGCGGCCGTCAGGGAGATCACGCTCGTCTTGATCGTCGGCTGCGGGTCCGGGGCGAACTCCGAGGAGTGGAGGGAGGGGAGCGCGGCGCCGCTCTTCTTCGCGGCTTCGAACTTCGCGACCGGGACGGCGCCGACGTTGTACTGGAGCGACGGGATACCGGCGCGGCCGAACTCCGAGAAGTCTTCCGACCCCATCACCGGCTCGCCCTCGACGACGTTGGAGGCGCCGAGCGTCTGCGACAGCGCTCCCGCGATCCGCTTCGTCAGCGCGGGATCGTTGTACGTCGCGTAGGTCCCCTCGGAGAGCTCCATCTTCGGCGGCTTCGGCGCCCCGGCCGCGAGGGCCTCGGCCTTTGCGATCCGATCGATGGATTCCAGGATCCGCTTGCGCACGTCTTCCTTGTAGGTGCGGACCGTGATGAGCAGCTTCACCTCGTCCGGGATGATGTTGTGCTTTGTCCCGCCGTGGATCGAGCCGACGGTGACGACCGCCGGGTCGGTCGGCTTGGTCTCGCGCGAAACGATCGTCTGGAGCGCGAGGACCGTGCGCGCGGCGATGACGATGGGATCCACGGTCGTGTGCGGGTAGGCGCCATGGCCGCCGCGGCCGTAGATCGTCAGGTCCACCGAGTCCACGGTTGCGTTGGCGTAGCCGGGAACGAGCGAGACCGTGCCGGCCGGCAGCATCGCGCTGTCGTGGAAGGAGACCGCGAAGTCGGGCTTGCCGAACTTCGTGAACAGGCCGTCCTTGATCATCGCCGACGCGCCGTTTCCCTTCTCCTCCGCCGGCTGCGCGACGAGGAAGAGGGTCCCGCGCCAGCGGTCCTTCGCTCTTGCGAGGAGCGTTGCCGCGCCGATCAAGCCGGTCATGTGGATGTCGTGGCCGCAGGCGTGCATGACCGAGACCGTCGCCCCGCTGTCGTCTTTCGTGGTGACCTTGCTCGCGTAGGCGAGGCCGGTCCGTTCCTCGACCGGCAAAGCGTCCATGTCCTCGCGCAGGAGGACCGTCGGCCCCTTCCCGTTCTTCAGGATCGCGACCACGCCGTAGCCGCCGACTCCCGTCGTGACCTCGTAGCCGAGCGCCTTCAGCCGGGCCGCGAGCTTCGCCGACGTTTTCTCCTCGTGGTTGGAGAGCTCCGGCGTCTGGTGCAGATCGAGGTACAGCTTCTCCAGGTCCGGGTAAGCCGAGTCGAGCGGGGCCAGCGCGGAAGGCGCCGCCTGCCCTCTCGCGACCTTCGAAGCCAGAATGATCATCAGACCTGTCAACAGTACCTGTTTCATGCCGCGCCTCCCGCGCACCGTGCGGTCCGGTGGTTCGGTGATTTGAGACGCGCATTCTAACTTCTCCGGGAAATCACCCGATCACCCGACCGCCGATCACCCGATTCTCCTGTGCGACACTCTGGCGAATGTCCAGCGCCGCCGCGGAGAAGCCCAAGCGCGTCGGGACGATGGCGAGCCTTCGCGCGGCGATCGGATCCCGGCGGATCGGCGTCGTCACGCTCCAATCCTTCTCGTCCGGGCTTCCGCTGGGTCTCGTGTGGATCTCGCTTCCCGCCTGGCTGACGTACCGCGGCGTGGACATCCGGACGGTCGGTCTCTTCTCGCTCGCCCAGGCGCCCTGGACCTTCAAGGTCCTGTGGGCGCCGCTGATGGACCGCTACAGCCCGCGGTTCCTGGGGCGCAAGCGCTCGTGGATGATCGTCTGCCAGGCCTTCCTGATCGTGGGGGTTCTCGCCCTGGCGGCGCAGGGCGCCTCGCCCCGGGTCGGCGCAGTCGCGGCCATCGCGACGTTCATCGCGTTCTGGTCGGCCTCGCAGGACGTCGCCATCGACGCCTACGCCGTGGAGGTCCTGGAGCGCTCGGAGCAGGGGCTGGCGGTCGGCGCGCGCGTCGCGTTCTACCGCGCGGCGACGCTCCTCTCCGGTGCGGTCGCGATCACCTTCGGCGAGCGGATCGGCTGGAGCACGGTGTTCGTGATCCTCGCGCTCCTCTTCCTGCCGATGATGGCGGTCGTCTTCTGGTCCCCCGAGCCGGCCGGCGAATCGAAGGCGCCGCGGACGCTGCGCGACGCGGTCTTCGATCCGCTGGTGGACATCTTCCGGCGGTCCACCGCGCTCCAGATCATCGGTTTCCTGCTCCTCTACAAGTTCGGCGAGAACCTGGCGACCGCGCTCACGCGGCCCTTCCTGATCCAGAAGTGCTACGCGCCGGAGGACGTGGGCCTCGCGACCGCGACGATCGGGCTCATCGCGATCATCGGAGGGACCTTCTTCGGCGGCTGGATGACGGAGCGGATCGGGCTGGGCCGCGCGCTCTGGATCTTCGGGGCGATCCAGGCGGTCGGTTTCCTCGGTTACATCGTCGTGGATCAGATGACGCCGGGCTCGCCGTGCGCCGCGGGAGGAGCGCCGGCGATCGCGCAGCCGATCCTCTCCCGCCTCGTCATGTATGCCGCGGTCGGAATCGAGAATGCGTGCCAGGGAATGGCGACCGGAGCCTTCGGAGTCCTCCTCCTGCGGATCACCCAGAAGCAGTTCTCGGCCACCCAGTACGCTCTCTTCTCGAGCGTCTTCGCCCTCGGACGCACCCTCGCCGGGCCTCCGGCGGGCTTCCTCGTGGACGCGATCGGCTGGACCCCGTTCTTCCTCGTCTCGACCGCGGCCTCCATCCCGGGCCTGGTCCTTCTCCAGCGCTTCGTCCCCCTCGGCTCGCGCGAACCGGTGATCGAGGACCAAACCCCCGTCGAGCGCCGGCCCGTCTCCGCCGAGAGGCTCGCGACGAGCAGTCTTCTCGTCGGCCTCGCGGGATTCGCGATCGCCGCGCTCTCGTCGGCGCTTCTCGCCGCCCTGAAGGCCGCGCGGGGCAAGCCCGGCGCCTCGATCGACGTCGCCGCGGCCGCCGCGCGCCTCTTCGCCCCGTCGACTCCCTCCGACTGGATCCGCATCGGCAGCCTCGCGGCCATCGCCCTCGTCTGCGCGGGCGCCAGCGCCGCCTACATCGCCGCCCGCCGCGGCGTCATTGGGCGTCGCGCATAGCGCGGATCTGCTTCGCCAGAACGGCGAACGCGGGAATGGTCAGCGACTGCTGGCCGTCGGAGAGGGCGTGGTCGGGGTCCGGGTGGACCTCGACGAGGATGCCGTGCGCTCCCGCGGCGAGGCCCGCCAGCGCCAGCGCGGGGACGATCGAGCGGATGCCGGCGGCGTGGCTCGGGTCCACGATTACCGGCAGGTGGGTGCGCTCGCGCGCGAGGGCGACGCCGTTCAAATCCAGCGTGTGCCGCGTCGCCCGCTCGAAGGTGCGGATGCCGCGCTCGCAGAGGATGACATTCTCATTGCCGTCGGCGAGGATGTATTCGGCGGCAAGCAGCCACTCGTCGATCGTCGCGCCGCCGCCGCGTTTCAGGAGGATCGGCTTGCCGCTTCGCCCCGCCGCTCGAAGGAGCGCGAAGTTCTGCATGTTGCGCGCGCCGATCTGGAGGACGTCCGCGTAGCGGGCGACGATCGGCACCTCGTCCCAGGACAGAACCTCGGTCACGACCGGAAGGCCGGTCTGCTCCCTCGCCTCGGCCAGGAACTTCAGCCCGCGCGCTCCCAGTCCCTGGAAGTCGTAGGGCGACGTCCGCGGCTTGAACGCGCCGCCGCGCAGCATCTGCGCGCCCGCGTCGGCGACCGCCTTCGCGCAGTCGAGCAGCATCTCGCGGCTCTCGACCGAGCACGGCCCGGCGATCAGGACCGGCCTGGACGTTCCGAATGCGAGCGATCCGACCTGGACGACGGTCCCTTCGGGACGCTGCCTCCGGTCGTGGAGCGGGATGTTCGGCCTGGGCCGCCGGTGAGCGGGCTCGCGCACGGGAGGCGGCGACGGCGCGGTCCCGTCGTTCCACTCGCGGTAGCTCCCGAGGACGACCAGGCGCGAGGCGATCGTCTCCAGCGCGTCGAGCGCCTCCACGACGCGGGCATCGTCGGCGGCGCCCTCGATGTCCATGTAGAACCGGTACGTCCACGGAACGGTCCTCTCCGGCCGCGACTGGAGCGAGGTCAAGTTGATGCCGCGGGACGCGAAGGCCTGGAGGGCCGAAGCGAGCATTCCGGGCTGGTGATCGAGCCAGACGAGAAGCGAAGTCTTCCTGCGCGTCGGGGCGGCGGCCTCCGGATCCTCCGGGGCTCCGGCGAGCGTGAAGGTCAGGAAGCGCGTCTGGTTGCTCGGGTCGTCCTCGATTCTCTCCGCCAGGGGAGCGAGGCTCCAGCGGCCGACGGAGTGGAGCGGAACGATCGCGGCCTGGTCCAGCCTCCCTTCCCGCGAAACGATCTCGCCGCTGCCCGCCGTGTCCCACTCGTTGACGAGCTCGGCGTTGGGAAGGTGCGCCGCCAGCCACTGCCGGCACTGGCCGAGCGCGACGGGGTGTGAGAGGACGCGCCGGATGCCCGCGATCTGTGCGCCCGCGACGCCGAGGAGCGCGTGGTGCACCGGCAGCAGGATCTCGTCCTGGAGGTGGAGCGAACCGTCTCCGAAGGCCTCGTGGAGGAGGTCGTAGGTCGCCGTCACCGAGCCGAAGAGAGAGTTCTCGATGGGGAGGCAGCCGCCGTCCGCCCGACCCTCGCGCACCGCGGCCACGACCTGCGCGACCTCGCGGCACTCGACGAGAGACATCTCCGGCCAGCGCCACCGCGCCGCCGCCTCGCTGAAGGACCCCGGTCCGCCCTGGATCGCCACTCGCATGGAGAGCTCCTTCCCAAAAAGAAAAGCCCCGCCGGTTTCGGCGGGGCTTTCGAGGTTTCCGTTTCGATGGGTGCTTAGATCACTCCTCCGAACCGGGCGAGCTCGCGGCCGCGCCGGAACCGATGAAAAATCGCCACACCCGGTATCGCTTCACGTCCAACAGGGTATGGGCAACGGGGGGCGCCGTCAAGACCGCCGCGATCTGGACGTGATCCGCGCCCGGGCCTTTCCCGCCCGCTCGAAGAAGGCGTCGAGGGCGGCTTCGTCCCCTCGCCGGAGGCTCTCCGCCGCGTTTCGCAGCTCCGCGGCGACCTCTTCGACCGCGGCGGCCAGGGCCGGCGGGTCGGCCATCGCGAGCTCCTTGAGAAGCGCCGGCGACATCTCCGCCAGGCGGGTCGTGTCGAGGAGACCGGGCCCCGCGAGGCTGCCGGCGGCGATCTCGGAATCGGGGCGCATCACGGCCGCCGCCAGGGCGGCCGCGACGACGTGCGGAAGATGGGATACCCGGGTCATCGCGGCGTCGTGCCGGCCGGCGTCGAGGACGACCGGGAGGGCACCCAGCGAGCGGACGAGATCCGACAGCGCCGCGATCGAGGCTTCGTCGCTTCGCGAGGTCGGGACCAGGATCCACGGCCTCCCGCGGAAGATCGCCGGATCGGCGGCTCCGGGGTGATGGGACCCCGGGCCGGCCATCGGATGCCCTCCGACGAAGCGCACGGCGGGAGACAGGCTCGCCGCCGCGCTCGCGACCGGGGCTTTCAGGGAGGCGCAGTCGGAAAAGAGCGCTTCCGGACGGAGCGCCGCGCATCGCGCGAGCAGTGGGGCCACCTCCGACGTCGGCACCGCGAGGAGGACGACGTCCGCGCTCTCGAGGGTCTCTTCGAGGGCGTCGTGGACGTCGATTCCGTGCGACCGCGCGCGCGACCGCGCCGTCTCGTCCCGGTCCCAGCCGCGCGCCTTCAACCCGGCGGCCGCCGAAGCGCCGATCAAGCCGAGGCCGACGACGGCCGCGCGCGTCACGGCTTTCTCGGAGGGAGCGAGACCGCCCGCTCCTCCTCGTCGCCCGGAACGCGCATCGCCCACTGCGGGCGCAGGCCTCGGGCCGCGCGCAGGTAGACGTGGCGGACCTCTTCCTGGGGCCGGTCCGTGTTCCAGTGGATCAGGATCCGGATGCAGTGCCCGAGCGAGCCGGGCACCGGGATCTCGCGCGCGCAGGAGAGCGGAACGTCTTTCCAGTCGGGAAGGTCCCTCGCCGCGACGGCGGGGAACGCGGCGTCGAGGTCGTCGGTCACGGTGAAGATCGCGCTGGCGATATCGGCGGCCCGCATGCCGTTGGCTTCGACGAGCAGCCGGATCAGCTCGCGGGTGCGATCCGCGATCTGCCGCGCGTCGTTCTCCGAGACGGTGGTCGCGCCCCTGACTCCGCGGATCATCGGCCGGGATTATCGGCTACCGTTAGTGATAGAGAAAGATCCCATGGCCTCGCGATACGTGCTCGGCATCGACGCGGGCGGGACAAAAACCCGCGCGATCCTGGCCGACGAGAGCGGCCGGATGGTTGCGGGCGCGCTCGGAGGCGGCGCGAACCTGCGCACGCACGGCGAGCTCGAGGTCGAGAAGGTCCTCCACGCGGTCATCGAGCAGGCGCAGGCGGACGGAGGGTCGCGGGCCGAGGCGCTGGCGCTCGGGATCGCGGGAGCTGACCGCCCGGACGACCACGCCGTACTGCGCGAGATCCTCCGCCGGATCGGGTTCCGGGACCGGGTCGTCGTGGCCAACGACGCGCGAGTGGCCTTCGTCGCCGGCTCCGAGCGGCGGGTCGGGCTCGCGTTGATCTGCGGCACGGGGTCGATTGCGTGGGGGCGGAACGCCTCGGGGGAGATCGCCCGCGCGGGCGGGTGGGGCTGGCATCTGGGCGACGAGGGCTCCGGCTTCTGGATCGGCGAGCGGGCGATCCGCGAGGTGATGCGCGCGTTCGACGGGAGGGGGCCGGAGACGTCTCTCGAGGAGGCGCTGTACGCGCATTTCCGGATCTCCAGTCCGGAGGCGATCGTCCGCGAGCTCTACGACCGCGAATACCCGAGGCACCACGTGGCCACGTTCGCTGTCGAGGTGGAGAAGGCGGCCCAGGCCGGCGACCTGACCGCCCGCAAGCTCCTGACCGACGCGGCGGGAGAGCTGATTCTCGCAGCGAAGACCGTCGTCGGGAGGCTGCGCCTCGAGGAGTCTCCCTACGACGTGGTCCTCTCCGGCGGAACCTTCCGCGCGCTGACGTCGCTCGAAGCGTCCGTCAAGGCGGCCCTCTCCGGCGGACAGGCCCGCGTCGCCCGCCTGGAAGAAGAGCCCGCCATGGGAGCGGTGAAGCTCGCGCTGGAAGAGCTGGGAAGATAGGTCGAGAGTCGACAGTCGACAGTCGACAGTCGACAGGCGACAGTTAGGGCCCGGGGAGCTCGAACTGTTGACTGTTGACTGTTGACTGTAGACTGTTGACTCACTAATGAAACGTCTGATCGTCAACGCCGACGATTACGGTCGGACTCCCGGCGTCAACGAGGGGACGCTGGAAGCCTATGTCAAGGGGATCGTCACCTCGGCGACCGTGATGGTCCTCGAGCCGGCGGCGGAGGCGGGAATCCAACTCGCCCGCGCCGCGGCGCCCGGCCTCGCGCTGGGGCTGCACTTCGCGGTGACCGGCGGCGGACCGTGCGCGAGCCCGGCCGGCTCCGTCGCGCACCTGGCGCCCGGCGGACGTTTCGCGCGCAACGTCGAGGCCCTGCCCGAGCGGATCCCCGACGCCGAGATCCGCCGCGAGCTCGAGGCGCAGATCGCGCTCTTCGAGAAGATGGCGGGCAAGGCCCCCACGCACCTCGACTCTCATCATCACTCCGCGCTCCATGTCTCGATCCAGCCGGTCTTCGCCGACGTCGCCGCCGAGCACGGGCTCCCGGTGAGGGCTTCCAACGCCAGGGCGGGCATCCAGCTTCGTGAGTCCGGCGTGCGGGTGCCCGACCACTTCATCGAGTCCTTCTTCGGCCCCGGAGCGACGGCGGCCAACCTGAAGCTCCTGTTCGAGCACCTGCGCGAAGGGGTCAGCGAGCTGATGTGCCACCCCGGCTACCCGGACGAGGCGCTCCTCTCCGGCAGCACCTACGCGAAGGAACGGGAGAAGGAGATCGCGGCGCTCTGCGATCCGTCCGTCCGGGAGATGCTGAGGGCCTCGAAGATCGAGCTCGCTACGTTCCGGGACCTGCGGGTTTGAAGATTCGCGTCCTGACGACGCCGCGCGCCGCGGCCCGGCGAGCGGCGGAGGAGATCGCGCGGCTTCTCCGGCGGCGCCGGCAAACGCGCCTCGTCCTCGCCTCCGGCAACACCATGGTCCCCGTTTACGAAGAGCTGGTCCGCCTCCATCGTCTCGGCGAGGCGCCGTTTCGAAGGGCGGAGACGTTCAACCTCGACGAGCTGCGCGTCCCCTCGAACGACCCGCGCAGCTTCCGGACGTTCATGAAGCGGTATCTCTTTTCGAAGGTCGATCTGCCGGGCCGGCAAATCCACTTCCTCGACGGCGCGGCGGCCGATCCCGATGCCGAGTGCCGGCGATACGAAGCCGAGCTCGCGCGGGGAGGGCCGGCGGACGTGGCGCTCGTCGGCATCGGCGTCAACGGCCACGTTGCCTACGTCGAGCCGGGCCCCTCGCTTGCTCCGCGGACCTCGCTCGTACGCCTCTCCGCGTCCACGGTGCGGAGGCTCGCGGATCAGGGGATGCGCCCGGTCCCGAGGCAGGCGCTGACGATGGGGATCGAGACGATTCTCGAGCCAGGCCGGATCCTTCTCGTCGCGACCGGCAAGGAGAAAGCGGAGGTCGTCGCCGCTGCGTTGCGGGGGCGGGTCACCGCGCGCTGCCCGGCGTCGCTTCTCTCCCTGCACCCCGCGCTGACGGTCGTCCTGGACCGAGCCGCCGCGGGTTCGCTTCAGCGCTGACGCGCGGCCGCGACACCCCAGGGGCCGTCGCCGGCGGGTATCGTGGCGACGACCCGTCGCGTCTTCGCGTCCACGACCGAAACGTCGTTGGACTTGCCGTTGGCGGTGTAGATCTTCCCGTCCGGTGTGATCGCGATTCCCCAGGGACGCTGGCCGACCGGGATCCGCGCCTCGATCCGGTTGGTCGCGGAGTCGATCACCGCGACGCTGTTGCCGTGGCTCGTGGCGACGAAGTACGACTTTCGATCCGGTGAGAACACGATCCCTTCCGGCTTTTCCGGATTGGCGAGCTCGATCCTGGCGATCCGGGCGCGGGTCGCGGTGTCGAGGACGATGACGGTCGCGGCCACCTCGCAGCTGACGTAGGCGCGCTTGCCGTCCGAGGAGAAAACGACGACGCGGGGCCGGGAGTCCGTTTCGACGGTGCCGACGGGCGCGCGCGCCGCCAGGTCGAAGATCGTGATGTTGTTGCTCGACTCGGCGGTGACCCAGCCGAACCGGCCGTCCGGCGTGATGCCGACGCCTTCCGGCTCCGTCCCCACGGGAAGCGTCGCCAGGATCTTCCCCGCCGCGAGATCGAGGAAGCCGGCGGCGTTGGCGTCCTCGTCGGCGATCAGGGCGAGCTTTCCATCGGGAGAGACGGCGAATTGCTCGGGGTCCACGCCCGAGGGCAGGCGGGCGACGACCTTGCGCGACGCCGTGTCAATCGCCGTAATGGACTCCTTCGACTTGTCAGCGCGGTCGCTGACGGCGACGTAGATCCGCTTCCCGTCGGGCGAGGCCTGGACGCCGCGTGGCCGCGAGCCGACGGGAATCGTGTCGACGGCCTTGTCGGTCGAGGAGTCGATCACCGTGACGTTGCCGGATTTTTCATTGGTGACATAGACGAAGGTTTTCCCCTCACCCTTGCCCTCTCCCGCGGGGAGAGCGAGGAGAAGCGCCGGCAAGGCGATCCGCGCGATGTTCATCGCTTCAGAGTGTAAAGGCAGGCGGCGATTTCGGGCCAACTCCAATAGACTGCCCGCGTGCGGATCGAGCGGCGTTCGAGAGCGTCCGGAGCGCCGCCAGCCGGAAGGCTTTCGCTGATTCTCCTGCTTCTTTTCCCCGTCGTCGCGTCCGCCACGGCCGCCTCGAGGGTCAGCGGCACGGTTCGGGATCCCGCGCGGCGGCCCGTCCCGGGCGCGATCGTCCGAGTCGAGGGCGCCGGCGACTTCGCCGCCGCCACGACGGATTCGCTGGGCAGGTTCTCGCTGGAGATCCCGGAAGGCGCTCCCGCGCCGGCCTCGCTCCGCGTCGAGGCGAAGGGATACTTCTCCCGCGTCGTGCGCCTCCCGGAGAACGCCTCGGCGCCGGTCGAGATCACGCTTTCGGCCGCCGCGTTCACGGAGAAGGTCGCGGTCGTCGGATCGCGGCGGCCCGAGCGGCTCTCGGAGACCCCGTCGAGCGTCGTCTCGATGGACTCCGAGGATCTTGCGCAGGGGTCGGTCCCGGCGCTCGACGAAACGCTCCGCGAGGTTCCCGGCTTCACGCTCTTTCGTCGAAACGACAGCCGGACCGCCAATCCCACAACGCAGGGCGCTTCGCTTCGCGGGATCGGAGGCAGCGGCGCGTCCCGCGCGGCGGTCCTCGACGACGGGATCCCGTTGAACGATCCGTTCGGGGGATGGGTCTCGTGGGGCCGCGTTCCGCTGGCGTCGCTCGACCGGGTCGAGGTCCTTCGCGGTGGAGGCTCGTCGCTCTACGGCGGGCCGGCGCTCGCAGGGGCGGTCGCCCTCTTCCGCCGCGAGCCGTCTTCCTCCTGGGCGGCGGGCGAGGCTTCGTACGGGTCCCGCGACACGCCCCAGGCCTCCGCGGCCCTCGCCGGCAGGACCGGCCCTTGGAGCGCGCGGGTGGCCGGGGAGACTTTCCGCACGGACGGCTACGTCGCGGTCCCCTCCGAAGAGCGCGGGCCCGTGGATTCGCACTTCTCCTCGGACCACGACTCGGTGGACCTGACGCTCGAGCGCGGCGACGCCCCCTCCTCGCGCGTCTTCCTGCGAGGGTCTTATTTCACCGAGTCGCGCGGCAACGGAACGCCGCTCCAGGTCAACGACACCGACATCCGCCAGCTCGCCGCCGGAGCGGACTTCGCCGCCCTCTCCGGACAGGTTTCGCTGCGCGCCTACGGCATGCGCGAGCGCTACCACCAGACGTTCTCGACGGTCTCGGCCAACCGCGCGACCGAAGCGCTGAACCGGACGCAGAGCGTTCCTTCCGACGCCTGGGGCGTGCTCGGCCAGTGGTCCGCGGTCTTTGCTTCCCATCGTGTCGTCGCGGGGCTGGAGGGGCGTGATGTCTCCGGCTCGAGCGACGAGAATGCCATCGCCGGCGGCAATGCGGTCTCCGTCGCCAACGTTCACGGCCGGCAGCAGACGGGTGCGCTCTTCGCGCAGGACACCTTTCCGATCGCGACCGCCGTGAGCCTGACCGCCGGCCTGCGCTTCGACTCGTGGAGGAACTTCGACGCGAGGCGCGAGTCGGGGCCCATCAACGGCCCGGTGACAACGGTCGGGCTGCCGGAGCGATCCGAGACGGCGGTGAGCCCGCGTCTTGCGCTGCTCTACGATGCCGGCGCGGGCTGGACTCTCTCGGCGTCGGCGTACCGATCCTTCCGCGCTCCGACGTTGAACGAGCTCTACCGGACCTTCCGCGTCGGCAACACGATCACGCAGGCCAACGAGGATCTCGAGGCGGAGCGCCTGACGGGAGGCGAGGCGGCCGCGCTCTATTCCTTCGCCGACGGACGGGGATCAGCCCGCGGATCGTTCTTCTGGATGGAAGTGTCGGACCCGATCGCCAACGTCACGCTCTCGACGACGCCGGCGCTCATCACCCGCCGCCGGCAGAATCTCGGCCGGACTCGATCGCGGGGCGTGGAGCTGGACGCCGGCGTTTTCGTCGCGGATTCCGTCGAGGTCTCCGTCGGCTATCTCCACGCGGACTCCGTCGTGGTCGAAAACCCCGCCAATCCGGCGCTCGTGGGCCTCCGCGTCGCGCAGGTTCCGCAGAACCAGGGGACGATCCGGATCGCATGGCATCCCTCGCCGGGCTGGATCGGCACCGCGGCCTTGCGAGCGGCGGGCAACCAGTTCGAGGACGACGAGAACACGCTGCCGCTGGGCTCGATGGCGGTTTTGGACGCGCTCCTGGAAGCCCCGATCCTGCGCGGTCTTTCCCTGTTCGTCGCGGCGGAGAATCTGCTCGACCGGCGCTACACGGTCGCCCGGACCCCGGTCACGAACCTCGGCGCTCCTCGCGCCTTCCGCGGCGGTATTCGCCTGCGCCTCGGCTGAATCTCTTCCGGGGGCACCTCTTTTGCTGACAAAGGGGCGGACCGGCCTGGGACAGGGACGTCAGGGCGTCAGGGCCTTTCGAAGATCGCCATCCGCCTGTTCCAGCCGGCGGCGCGCTTGCTCTGCCGACAACCGCGCGCGTCCCATCACGATTGCCGTTTTGACTTCACCGCCGGCGCGCGCCAGGAGCGCCTGCGCCTTTCGCGGAGTCGTTTCGGTGGCCGCGGCGACGATGCGCTGAGCGCGGTCCTTCAGCTTCGCCGATCCGGCGCGCAGGTCCACCATCCACGGACCGAAGACTTTCCCGGATGACGCCAGCGCGGACGTGGTGATCTGGTTCAGCGCGAGCTTCGTGGCGGTGCCGGCCTTCAACCGCGTCGAGCCCGCCACCACCTCCGGCCCCGTGTCGAGGCGCACGAGAATCCTCGCATTCTTCTCGATCCCGGGCGACCGGCTGGCCGTCACGAGGACCGTCTCCGCACCGTGCTGGCGGGCGCGATCGAGCGCGCCTCGAACGAACGGCGTCACCGAGCTCGCCGAAACTCCGATCACGAGATCTCCCGGCCGCGTCCGGTTGGCTTTTTCGAACCCGTCCTCGTAACGGTCCTCCGCGCCCTCGCGCGCCTTGAAGACCGCGCCGCGCCCGCCGGCTATGACCGCCTGGACGCGCGAGGGATGCGTCCCGAACGTCGGCGGCAGCTCCGCCGCCTCGAGGACCGCGAGCCGCCCGCTCGTCCCCGCGCCGAAGAGCCAGCACTTTCCGCCGCGCCGGAAGGTCTCGGCAAACGCCTCCGCCGCCTGCACGATCTCGGGACTCGCGCCCTTCAGCGCCGCGAGAACCCGCCGGTCCTCCGACTGCATGAGGGCCACCACGCGCGCGACGCCGACCCGGTCGAGCTGCGCCGACTTCGGGTTGACCGCCTCCGTGGCCAGACGCTTCCAGACTTTCGAGCGCCGAGGCACCGCGCAAGTCTAATCGCGCTCAGCGCGCCGCGACGACCAGAACGCCGCGGTCGAGGGTGCCGGCGTAGAGCTTTCCCGCGGCCGCGTCGAGCGCGAGCGAAGTGATCTGCGCATCCGCGTCTGACTCCCCGAATCGTTGCCAGCTCTTCGCCCCGTCACGCGATTCGTAGAGTCCGGCGGCGGTTCCGGCGAAGAGGCGCGACGGATCCGAGGGATGCGCCAGGAGGCCGTAAACGGCCGCGCGGGGCAGGCCCGAGTTCCGCCGCTGCCAGGTCTTCGCGCCGTCCAGGCTGGCGAAGACCCCTCCGTCGGTTCCCGCGTACACGACGTCGCCGTTGCCGGGATCGGTCGCGACGCAGCGGACGACCGTGCGTTCCAGCTCCCGGCCGGCGGACTTCCACGACTGGCCGCGGTCGGTCGACTTGAAGACGCCGCTTCCCGCCGTCGCCGCGTAGAGGATCGAGGGGTCGCGCGGGTCCGCCGCCAGAGCGAAGGCGAACGTCTTCTCCATGCCGGACTCCGATGGAAGCCACCGCGTGCCGCCGTCGGCCGTCCGGTAAACGCCTCCGCGAGTCGCCGCGAACGCCGTTTCCTTCGACGAGGGGAGAATCGAGAAGACGGCGAGAGTCGGCGCCATCGCCCAGCTCTCGCCGCCGGCGATGCTTCGTCCGATCGCGCCGCTCGACCCGAAGAAGATCTCGCGGGAGTCGCCGGGAAACGCGACCGAGTAAACCTCTCCGGGATCCGTGCCCGTCTTGACCTTGCTCCAATGCTCGCCGCCATCGCGCGAGACCTGGAGGCCTCCGCGCGTCCCCGCGTAGACCGTTCCGGGCGTCGCCGGATCGACCGTTACGGCGAAGACCGCGTTCGGTCCGTCCAGCGCCGGTTTGCGGGCAGGCTCGCGCGCGGCCGGCGACGAACCGGAGTCCGCTCTGCCGGCGATCGTGATTCCCGGGGGCAGCTTCGGGTTGAAGTTTCTCGGGTCCACGTGCCCTTCGAGCCAGACGATCCTCTGGCGGTCGAGCTGGCGGCGGAGGTCCGCGATGTTGTGTCCGAACGTCGCGAAAAGCGGCTCGTCTCCGCCGCCGCCCCACTCCGGGGCCGTCTTCGGTTCCTTCCGCCAGACAAAAAGAGGCACGAGGGTCTGTCCGAGATAGACCCGCGCCTGCTCGGGAGAGAACGTGCTCTCGTCGGGCCGCGACACTCCGGCGATCAGGACGACCGCGCGCCGCCGGCTCGAACCACCCAGGTAATACGCCGCCGCGGCGACGGCGTCCGCCGTTCGGAGACGGTGAGTCGGCGGCACGCTCGAGGGAGCGAGGTACAGCCCGCGGATCCAGGAGCCGACCGGATTCTGCGGGCTCAGGCGGAGCGGCGCCCTCGACCCGTACTGCGAGAGGCTCGGGGCGAGCGTGCGCGTCTTGTCCGTTGTGGCCGCGTCGTGCAGCATGAAGGCCGTGATCGAGTCGTTGGCCACGATCGCCCGGATCTGCTCCGCCGAGGCGAGCGGCTTGCTTTGGGTCGAGAGCCCGAAGCTCGACATCGCCTCCAGGATGCCGGGCTCGACGACGAAGACGACTTCGAACTCGCCCTGCTCGACCGCTCGCACCGGCCAGCCGGCCTCCTTCAGAATCCGGGACAACTCCTCGTCGGGCATCTCCTTCTGGAGGATGAGCGGGACCGGCTGGAGCGAAGCTTCCGCTTGTTCGGGATAGGAGCCGTGAAGAAGGCGCGTGTTGGCCGCTCGCCTCCCGTCGGGGAAGACCGCATCCGCGGTGACGACCTGCGGCGTCGCGCTCGTTGGGAAAGGCACGCGGATCTTGTTCGTCACCGTGCGGACGATCGTCGCGCCGTCGAGCGCCACGGTGAGGCTCGCCGGGTCCTGCTTGGCCGGATGGGCCCACGTCACGGTGAAGTCGCAGGACTTCGATTTCTTCTCGCACTCCCCGCTGACATGGACTTCGGCTTCAACGCCGGGCTTGTTGACCCAGCGGCGCACCCTCTCCGTGACGTTGCCGGCGCGGTCCTTCCGAATGAGCTCCATCAAATGCAGGACCGGGTCGGGCCCGAGATCCACCGTGCACGCCGGAGCCCTCGCCGTGACCGTGCAGGCGGGGCGCCCGTCGAGGAGCAGCTCGGCATTCTGCGTGCCGGGGCCCAGGTCCACGATGACCGGGAAGAGCCCGATCAACAGGCCGACCGGGTACGACAGGATCTCCACGCCTACTCCGGCTTCGGCGCGTCCAGCGTGATGACGGCGTGCGCGCCGGTCTCTTCCTCGATGACCGCGACGATCAGGCGGGTCGCCCGCTCCGGCCAGCGGATCGGGACGCCGAGCGTCAAGCGGGTCACGGTTCCGTCGAACGGGATCGTCTGCTCGAGGCCACCCGCGTCCACGCGGGACATCGTCGGGCTATCCGCGGCGACGATGAGCTTCAATCGCGCGTGCCCCTTCTCGGCGAGGGCGTCGCGGATCGAGTCGAGCTGGACCGCCGCGTCGAGGCGGGCGCTGACCGTTCCTTTCGCGCGGCGC
>DATFWF010000006.1:0-24911 GCA_035259605.1 Thermoanaerobaculia bacterium | reverse complement strand
GCCTGCCCCGGAGGTGGGCGAGCACGAGGAGCATACCCGACCGTTTCCGCGACAGTCTTACGCTAGAAGCGGACGCCGACGCCGAGCTGGAACGAACGGGGGGGCTGGTAACCGGCCGAGCTCAAGGGCTTTCCGAAGTTGGGTCCGAGTCTGTAGTTCACGCCCTGTTTCGGCTCGTCCGTGAACGGGTTGAATTGGGCGAGGGTCTTGTCGTTTGCGTTCGTCTGGACTGTCGTGTCCACCGCGACGACGCCCGCCTCGTTCCACAGGTTGAAGACCTGCGCGTGGACGAAGACCTCGAGACCCCCGGCCACCGGCACGCCGCAGTCGAGGGCGAGGTCGGTGTGCGTGATGTTGTCCGTCCGGTAGGTTCCCGGGCGCGTGAAGTAGTAGGTCACCAGGCCGGCGCCTTGAGCCACGTTGCCCAGCGGATTGGCGTAGCCCGGATTGGGAATGACGTATTTCCTCGGGTCGATCGAGCCGGCGACTTCGTAGCCCACGCCCGAGTCGAACGCCTCCAGGCCGGCGACCGAGACATTCGCGAGCCGGACCGGGACCTGGTACACGACCCAGATCCGGGCGCGGTGGCGCTGGTCCGGCGAGAACGGGGAGACCCCTCCTCCCGTGATGTCGCCATAAGGAGAGTTCCAGCGCGCCTGCTTGTACTCGGGGTACTCGTCGATGACGGCCCAGTACGCCGACGTGCGGTTGGTCTCGCCGATGTAGTTTCCGGTCAGGTGGGACCACGTGTACATGGCGGTCAACGAGAGCCGCTCGCCGATGCGGTACTGGCCCTGGATCTGCGCGGCGACGTAGCGCCGCCGCACGTCGTTGGAGTTGCCGATCTCCGCGATGTCGTAAACGTTCCCGTACGGATCGGGCGGCGTGCGGCCGGTCGTCAGGTCGATGCGGCCGTTGTAGGAATCGCGGTAATCGCGGTAGAGCCAGTCGACCCTCACGGATCCCCGGGAGCCCAGCGCCGCTTCCGCTCCGGCGGAGGCTTCCCGCGTGTAGGGGGATCGCAGGCCGCCGGGAGCGAGGCGCGTCGAGAACCCCGGGTAGGCTGCTCCCTGCGGAATACTCGCGGTGCCGCCGATCGAGTCGAACCAGGCGAAGAGCCGGGCGAGGGCATCGTTCTTCGTGAGGAGCTCGCCGGTTGGCTTGCTTACGTCGCAGTTGAGGCAGGGGCCGCGGTATGTCCAGAGGAACTGGCCGACCTGGCCCGCCGTGGAGGCCGCATTGGCCAGGTTGTCGTGCAGCTTCGCGACGTACTTCCCGTAACCGCCGTCGAAGACGATCCGGCCGTCGCCGCGCGGATCGAAATGGACGCCCAGCCGGGGGCTCCACGACGCGGAGCTCGAGACGAGGATCCCGTCGCTGTTCGTGTCGTGGTTCTTGTCCCAGCGCAGCCCGAGGTTGACGCTCCAGCGGGCGCCGAGCCGCAGGCGGTCGTTGACCCAGAACGAGTGCGTGAGCAGATCGGTTCTCGCGGCCGCTGCGAGGACCGGGTACCACTGGATCTGCGTCGTCCCGTCGTCGGAGAGGGACGGGAAGACGTCCGTCCCGCGGACGACCGAGCGCGTCTCGGAGATCCAGAACCCGCTGCTGCTGGAATCATTCTCCAGGAGCGTGGACTCGCGGAAGAAGTCGTACCCGGCTCTCAGGTCGTGGTCGCCCAGGGAGGCCGTCGAGAGGAGGTAGGAAGCCTTGAGCGACCACGAGTCGTTGTCGTAGTGGTTCGGCGGCTGGCCGCCGAACTGGGGCGCACCGAAGCGGCCGCCCCCTTTGTTGTCCGTGATGTGCGTGCCGCGGATGCGATCGGTGAGATCGGGGCCCTCCTGGTCGATCTCGAAACGCCGGCGCGAATACTGCGCCTCGAGAAAAAGCGTCCGGGACAGGACGCTGTTCGCGTTGACCGCCAGCAGGGAATCGGGAAGCGACCTCGGCATGACGGTCTCGGTGGAAAGGATTGCCCGATTGAAGGCGTAGCCGGTCTCCTCGAGCCGGTTGTCGATGTAGGAGCCGACGATGCTCGTGCCCGGCGCCGGCGCGCCCGTGAGCTTCCCCTCGACACGGCGCTCCCGCCGCCCGTAGGTGTACGGAACCGGAGTCAGGTCGGAGTTGCCGGGGGCCGGCGCCGGCCGGGTCTCGAAGGTCTGGCCGATATCGGCGTATCGCCCGGCCCCGAAGGCCCAGAGGTGGTCGATCAGCACGGGAAACCCGAGGGTTCCTTCGTAGGTCGTGTTCACGCCGCCGGCGCGATTGTCGATCCCGCGAGCGCTGTCATAGGCGTTATTCGCCGACCACTGGTCGCTCGACATCGTCGCGCGGAAGGACCCCGAGGCGCGGTTGCCGCCGGAGCGAGTCACGACGTTGACGACTCCGCCGAGGAAGCGCCCGTACTCGGCGGAGACGCGGCCCGTCTGGACCGTCGTCTCCTGGATCGCGTCCTCGATGAAGAGGTCCTGGGGCTGGCCCCGCAGGTTCTCGTTGACGACGGCCCCGTTGACCAGGAACAGGTTCTCGTAGGAGGCGGCGCCGGAGATCATGATGGCGGGCCGCTGGCTCGCGCTTCCGAGACTCGAGCTCGGGCCGTTCTCGTTGACTCCCGGGGCCAGCAGCGCGGCGTCGCGCACGGTCCGGCCCGAGGGCAGGCGATTCAAGGTCTCCTGCGGAATGTTGAAGGACACCTCGGGGCCGCGCTCGACCGGAGCCTCCGCGGAGACCGTGACGGACTCCGACACGGCGGCCGTTCGGAGGACCTGGTTGCGCGTCACGGTCGCCGCGGCCGGCAGCGTCAGGGCGGCCGAGGACTCCTGCATCCCGCTTGCCGCGAAATGGACCCGGTACTCTCCGGGCGGCAGGAGCGCCACAAGGTACTCGCCGGCACGCGACGTCTCCGTCTCTCGCGAGCCCTGCAAGGCCGGCGAGACGAGACGAACCGTTGCGTTCTCGATGGGAGCTCCGTCTTCCGAGGTGACGATGCCCTTGAGCGTCGCCAGCGGAATCCCCTGCGCCGAGGCCGCCGCCACGGCGAGGCCCAGGAGAAGACCGGCGACGAGCTCCTTCACCTCACGCCGGTCACCAGGTAGAGGTCCGAGGGGGTGTTGAGGTACGAGTACGCGTACGACCTGCCGTCCGGCGTAATCGCGAGGTTATAGAAGGCGCTGATATTGCCCGCCTTGTCGCCGGCCACGAACTCGTGCCAGAGTTCCTTCCTTCCGGTCGCCAGGTCCAGGCGGAAGACTTTCCCGTTTTCGGGGGGGGCGACGCGCCCCCGCCTCGGCTTCAAGCCGATCAACAGCGAGCGCCCGTCGGAGGCCCAGAGCAGGGGAGTCTCCTGACCGGTGACGAATCCCGGGATAGGGCGGGAGGCGCCGGTCTCCATGGAGTAGATGACGCCCTCGCGGCGCGATCCGTCGCACGCCGCTTCCTTCCCGTCGGGCGAGAGCACCTGGCAGGAGACCCCCTCGGGAGTGACGGCCGAGAGCTTTCCCGTCTCGAGGTCCTTGACGTAGGTCCGGTTCGGTCGCCCCGGGTCCACCGCAAGCAGGAGAATCCGCTTTCCGTCGGGAAAGAAGGCGCCCTCCTCGAATCGGTGGCCTTCGACGTCGAGCGTCTTTGAGTCCCCGGCGCCCGTCGGCAGGAGCACCAGTTGCGATCCGCGCCCGCCGGAATTGGCCGCCACCCATCGTCCGTCCGGGGAAATCGCGATCGCCCTTCCCTCGCCGATGCGCTTGGCCGGGGAGCCGTCCATGGGCCGGACATAGACCGTGTGGAAATATCCTTCGCTTCCTTCGTCGAAGAGCAGAGTCTTCCCGTCGGGAGTCATCGCCTTGGCCATCGAGGCTTCGTGCCAGGAGAGATCTCGTTCCTCGGTGTCGCCGGGCGAGAACCCGCGCATGGTCCCGCGCAGCGTGGCCAGCGAGACCAGGACCCTTCCGTCGCGGGAAACGTCCTGGAGCTTGATCCAGTTGGGCAGCCGCAGCACAACCCGCTCCTTGCCGCTCAGGGTCACCGCGCGGATCGGCGTTCGCCACTCCCTTTCGTTGACGCTGAACCAGATCTCCTTGCCGTCGGGCGACCAGGCGATCCCGTTGCCCCTCTTCCATCCTCGTGAGAGCACCCGGTGCCCGCCCGCGAGATCTACGACCTCGACGGAGACGTCCGCGGCCCGGAGCAGGAAGGCGATCCGGTCGCCTGCCGGCGAAAACCGGAGACCTTCGATCCAGCCGGGGGTCTCGAAGAGGACCTTGCCGGGAGGAAACTCCAGGCGCTGCTTCTCCGCGACCTTGCGGGCGATCGCGAGGTCCTTTCCGTCCGGAGCCCAGTCGGCCTCGGCGACGCTCTCGATCATCTCGCGGGGGGCGCCGCCTCCCGCGAGTGGGATCCGCGCGAGCGTGCCCGCCCAGTAGTTGAGCGGTACGAAAGGGCGCTTGAGCAGCATCGCGATCTCGCCCTGCGTGGAAACGGACGCGACGTCGGCATCCCCGACTTCGAGGCGCGTGGAGTCCTTGCCGTCCGTCCGCGTCGAGAAGAGCCGGACCGGGTCGCCGTTCCAGGCAGCGCCGTACACCACGGTTCGGCCATCCGGAGCGAACCGGGCGGAGATGATCGCCCCGCGGAGAAACGTCAGGCGCTGGAAGTCGGGCTGCGGGCGCGAGCCGGCGCCCCTGGCGGCGAAGTACAGCGCGGCGATCCCGGCCAGGATGGCCAACGCGGTCACGGCGATGAGAGGAAGACGCCGCCGGGCGGCGGGCTCGATCGCCCCGCCGGGGATCTCCGCCGCGTGATCGCGCAGGACCGTCAGCTCCTGCGCGAGGTCCTCCGTCGAGGCGTAACGGCCCGCGGGTTCCTTGGTCAGGCAGCGCACCGCGATCCAGCGCAGGGGAGCAGGAATTCCGGGGTTGGTTTTCTCGATCGGCTCCGGCTCGTCGTGGAGGATCGCCGCGAGCGTCCCGACGTTGCTCCTGCCCTCGAACGAGCGCTTGCCCGTCGCCATCTCGTAAAGGATCGAGCCGAACGAGAACTGGTCGGACCGAAAGTCGATCGGCTGGCCTTCCGCCTGCTCCGGCGACATGTAGCCGACCGTCCCGACGACCGACCCCTCCTGCGTCATCGTCGATCTCTCCGTGCCCGCGTCTCCTTCGAACGGCATCCGCTTGGCGAGACCGAAGTCGAGGATCTTGACGAGGCCGTCCCAGGCGATCATCACGTTCTCCGGCTTCAGGTCGCGATGGACGATCCCCGCGCCGTGCGCCCGCGCGAGGCCGTTGGCGAGCTGAACGGCAATGTCGAGGAGCTTCCGGATCGGCAGCGGTCCCCCCGCCAGCGCCTCGCGCAGCGTTCGCCCCTCGACGAGCTCCATCGCGATGTACGAAAGCGGTCCGGAGGAGCCGACCTCGTAGACGGCCACGATGTTGGGATGGTTCAGGGCCGACGCGGCGCGCGCCTCGTGCTCGAACCGCCGCGCCCTCCCGGCGTCCGACGCGAACTCCTCCGGCAGGACCTTCAACGCCACGTCCCGCCCGAGGCGCAGGTCGCGCGCGCGATAGACCTCGCCCATTCCTCCGGCGCCGAGCCGCCGCTGGACCTCGTATTCGCCGATCCGCGAGCCTTCCCGGCCGGGACCGGCCGCCGAGGCGGCTGGGCGGCTCATCGGCCGTGGACCGTCTCGGTCGAGACCCCGCCGAGGTAGCGGCGCAGGGTCATCTCGACCGTCCCGATGCGCACGCGGTCTCCGTCGCGAAGGGAGCGCCGCGAGCCGACGGACTTTCCCATCAGGAAGGTGCCGTTCTTGCTGCCCAGGTCCTCGATCGTCGCCGTCGCTCCCGACACGACGATGCGCGCGTGGTGGCGAGAGACGCTGTGAACGTCGATCCACGCGACGGCGTCCGGCGCCCTACCCAGGATGTTTTCGCCTTCCCGGAGCGCGATCTCACGATCTTTCCAGATGAGCTTGAAAACCGTACCCGGCGCCGGCGGCGTCGACGCGGACGCCGGCTCCGCGTCGCCGGCGAAGGCGTAGCCGAACCCGTGCACGGTTCGAAGGAACTTCGGCTCGTGCGCGTCGTCGCCGATCGCCTCGCGCAGCTCGGCCACGAGCCGAGCGAGGTTTCCCTCGGCGACGAAGACCCCCGGCCAGAGCGTCTCGGTCAGCCTCTCCTTGGGAATTGCTTTTGGCCGGACTTCGAGCAGCAGCTCGAGCAGGCGAAATGTTTTCGCCGGGATGTGGACGGACGTCCCCGCGCGAAAGAACTCGCGAGTATCGCCGTCGAACACGCACTCGCCGAAGCCCACCCGCATGCGTCGCTCGAACCGGGAGGGACGCGCCCGATTCCTCCCGGCCCGGAATTATCCACCCGCGGAATGAAGAAAAAGCGAATACGGAGAAGAAGCGAAGGAGGATCGAAGGGGAAGCGAAGGGGAAGCGCATTCCGACAGAAAGACTCCAGCGGCCGCCGGAAGGATCCTTCGGCCCGTGACTTCTCCGAGAGACGGAGAAGCGCAGATCCGAAAGGAGGCCAAAATGAAGACTCGGACCCTTTCCAGGCGGGGCGATCCGGCGGGCCGGAGCGCCGTCCGCGAGGCCGTTTTCCTCTCCGCGTTCCTGGCGGCGGCGGCTGCGGCGCCGGCGCAGGTTCTCCAGGGCACCGGCGACCCGTCGATCGACGTCGCCGCCGTCCAGGCCGCCGTCGATGGCCACGATGTCGTCTTGCTCGAGGGCGCGTTCTCCTTCGCGTCGGGCGCGCCCGGCCCCATGGTCACGATCCGCCGTGACGTCCGGATCGAGGGCGTTCCTGATGGGCAGGGGCAGATCCCGAAGATCACCGGCGGAACAAACCCGTTCGTCATCGCGGCGCCGGGCGCCGAGGTCGCCATCGAGGGCCTTCACTTCGAGAACTCGGTCACCACCGCCATCTGGATCCAGGCGGCCGGCGACGTGTCGATCGCGAACTGCGTGTTCGAAGGAGTCCTGACCGGCCTGGTCGGCACAACGAAAGTCGGCATCGAGATCTTCGAGACCGGCGGGCCGGTCGGCGCCGTCCGCATCGTCGGCAATGATCTGAAACCCGGAGGCGGTCCGACCAACGACGCGAACGGGATCATCCTCAACGCCCGCACCGACGCGATCGAGATCATCGGTAACAGGGTGGCGAACACGACCGCGCACGGAATCGACCTGCGCAATGTCGGAGGGTCGGCCCTGGTGGCCCGAAACGAGATCGTGACCGGCCGGGTGGGACGCGGAGGCGGCCCCGGCCAGTTCGTGGACGGCATCCGCTGCATCGGCGCGGGCAGCTACGTCATCGAGCACAACTCCGTGGACGCCGGGTTCGAGAACGCCGCCGGCATCCGCCTCGGCGGCACGGCCCAGGCCGTGGTCCACGCCAACGAGGTGGTCCTCTCGATGCCGGACGCCGCGGTCCCGGGAGCCTGGAGCGCGGGAATCCAGGTGCAGGGCACCGCGAGCCGCAACGAGAT
The DNA here is from genome assembly GCA_035259605.1 of Thermoanaerobaculia bacterium. Taxonomy (GTDB): domain Bacteria; phylum Acidobacteriota; class Thermoanaerobaculia; order UBA5066; family Gp7-AA6; genus JAWOLE01. Next base: position 17,426 of record DATFWF010000006.1, on the reverse strand, counting down.
CGTGCAGAACCAGGTTCGGGGACGCGGGCGGGCCGCCTTCTCCGTCATTCACTCGGACTTCGCGCTCGACAAGGGCTCGGGATCCGGCAACCCGGTGGAGACGAGCCTCTTCGGGAACAGCGAGGAGGATTTCGCCGCGGCGTTCGCAAGCGTCGAGATCGGCGCCGGCGCGCTGGATACGGACGTTTTCGGGGGAAGCGGCACGCTGAGCGATAGGGGCACGGGGACGGTATCTCACGGAGGCTTCGAGCTCCTCCCGTGATGGGACGAGGGCGCCTCCCGTGCAACGAACCGGCAGTCGACGGCGTCGTTTCTTCGGCCGCCCGGCGGAATGGATCGGGCAAAGGAGGACGGTATGAAGAGCCGGAGAGAGCTTCTGGGAGCGGGTGCTCACGCGTGCGCCGGCGCCGTGGCGCTGGCGGCCATGGGTGCTTCCGCCGCGGACGCCCAGACGTCCGCGGACAAGCCGGCGCCGCAGAGGTTCCTGCTCGTCGGGCTGTGCGGATCGGAGAACCCGACGCGCTCGAACTTTCCGTTCGTGTGGGCGGCGGCGCTCACCGAGGCGGGCAACGAGGTGCGCATCGAGCTCGCCGGGGACGCCACGGTGATGATGCGCACGACCGTGGCCAACAACGTGACGGCGGTCGGGTGGCCGCCGTTCAAGGACGCCCTGGCGAAGGTCGTCGCGCTGAAGATCCCCATCTTCGTCTGACGGGCCTGCGCGACCGCCCGTGGGGTGGTAGACGCGGACTTCGAAGGAAAGAACGCCCAGTTCACGAACCCTCAGATCACGGCAGCCGCAATGGGCTGGGCGACGAAGATCCTGGTCGTGTGATCGAGCGGGTCCGGCGGGCCAGTTCGAGGGAGGGCTTATGCGAAGCGGGAACGCTCGACTTTGTGCCGCGGGATTTCTGATCGCGGGTCTCCTTGTGTGCGCGCCGGCGCGGGCCGGGGTGAACTCCTGGGAGAGGCGCGGGCTGGAAGGGAAGGCGGTGGGCGTCGTGGTCCTCGATCCCTCCGACCGGCTTCAGGTCTATGCGGGCAACGGCTATGCCGGCGATCTCCACGGGTTATGGAAGAGCCGGGACGGAGGGAACAACTGGGCCGATGCCTCGGCGGCTCTTCCCTCGGCGATCGTCTGGGCGCTCGCGGCCGATCCGAAGCGCGCCGGGACACTCTACGCGGTCAATGGCGAGGCCAACCGGTACCCGTTTCCGAAGCCGGAATTCCCGTTCGCGATCGCCCGGAGCACCGACGCGGCCGCTACGTGGGAACCCCTCGGGTTGAAAGGGGACTCGATCGTCGCCCCTTCGGAGAGCTCTCCACGAATCTATTCCGGAGCCGACAGGTCTGTGCAGTTCAGCGACGACGGGGGCAAGACCTGGGTGGCCGGCGCGGTCACGGTATCGGGAGACATCTCCCTGTCCCTGGCGGCCTTTTCCATCATCAGCCTCGCCGTCGCTCCGAGCGTCCCTTCGACGATCTACGCGGGCGTGGACGCCGACATGGATTACTGCGAGAGTCCAATCTATCGAAGCACCGATGCCGGCAAGACCTGGCTCTGGACGACCAGCGACAACGGGCTTCCCTGCCTGAGCGCATTTTCCCTGGTTGTCGATCCGTCCAGTGCCGATCGCGTGATCGCCGCCACCAGCAAGGGAGTCTTCTCGAGCACGGACGGCGGCGAAACCTGGGCACGGACGTTTGCCCAGTACGCGAGGGTCGCGGTCGCCGATCCGACGGACGCCGCGACCATCTACATCGGGACGGAATCCGCGGGAGTCCAGGTGAGCCGTGACCGCGGCGCTCACTGGTCGGCCCTCAACGAGGGGCTCGGCAACCTCTCGGTGCTCTCGCTGGCGATCGACGCGACGGGCCGGCATCTCTACGCCGGGACCCGCTCCGGAGTCTTCGCCTACGACGTCACGCTCGGGCCTCTCGACGTCGCCGCGACGCCGGCCGGAGGGACGGGATTCCTCGCGATGCCCTCCGCGAACCGGATCGTCCTCGGTAACGTGAATTCTTCCGGTGGGGCGCTGGAGAACCGCTCCTACGGCCCGTACGACGGGTGGACTCCGCGGGCGCTGGCGGGCAGCTCCGACGGTCTCGATCGCGTGCTCTGGACGAACGGCGACGGCCGATGGGATGTGTGGCTGGTCGGCCCCGGCGGAGTCCTCGGATCCTTCCTCTTCCCGGCCGATCCGGACCTCGCGCCCGCGGATGTCGCAAGCGGATTCGCGGGCGACACGCACGTCCTGGCGAAGGGCGCCGGCGGCGCCGCCGTGTGGGGGATCGACGCGCGCGGCGTTCGAACGGGCACGGTCCACCTGGGGTCCTATCCGGGATGGATTGCCGCTGGAATCTCCGACGGAGCTGACGGCCTCTCGCGGGTTCTCTGGAACAACGACGACGGAAGGAGCGGGCTCTCGCTGGTCTCCTCCGGCGCCATCGTGGCGACCGCGCGCTACGACGCCGAGCCGGGCTGGACCTCCACCGACCTCGCTGTCGGGGGCGACGGAATGACGAGAATCCTTCGAACGCAGGCGGATGGGCGCATCGCCGTCTGGATCGCCGACGGGACCGGAGCGATCGTGGCGCGCGGCCCGGTTTACTCGGCTCCCGCGGGATTGGCCGCCCGGCACATCGCCTCCGGCGCCGACGGCTCCGCGCGAATCCTCTTCAGCGACTCGGGGCCCGGCTCCGTGGTGTGGCTCCTGTCCCCCGACGGCGTCCTGGAAGGGTCCTTCGAACTGGACTGAATATCCCAACCTCGGGGCGTTTCTGAGCCCCCATCGCTGAAGGGCTACGCAGCCGGCTGCGACGATTCGGGGCCGGGATGCGTCGTCTCTTCAAAGCCGTCATCGCGGCGGGGAGGGGGGAAGGCATATGAGGGGGGTCCGCGGTCGTGCCGTGCTCGTCCTGGTTTGGGTCTCGGCAGCGTCGGCTACGGCGGCCGGAGCGACTTCGGAGCTGGCGCTCTCCCAGACGGCCTCGCCGGCCTTCGCGTCCCCGGGGACGAACGTCACGTTCGTCGTCCTTCTCGCCAACTACGGGCCGGACCCGGCCCCGTCCGTCGTCGTCCGGGACACACTCCCGGCCACCCTGACGTTCGTGTCGTGCGCAGTGAGCACGGGGGAACCCTGCGGGGCGTTCAAGCAGGACGTCACCGCGAAGCTCGCAATCCTGCCACTGACCCAGAGCCCGATCGGCGCAGACGCGGCCGCGATCACGATCGTCGCCCGGGTCGCCGCCGGCGCTGTCCCGGGCACCGTCATTTCGAACACCGCCTCTGCGATGTCGGCGGCGAGCGACCCGAACCCGGCGGACAACAGCGCCACGGCGAGCGTGACGGTGCCGATCCTGCCGCAGGTCACTTTGTCTCCGACCGCGCTCGATTTTGGACTCGGCATCGTCGGGCGCGACAGTCCCCCGCTCCAGGTCACGGTGACCAACAATGGGACCACGCCGGTCTCGGTAAGCTTCCCGGTCTTCAGCGGCTTCTTCTACGAGTCAGGGGCGTTCTTCCATCTCCCCGACTGCTTCCCCTCCCGCTCCGCGATCACGCTCGCTCCGGGAGCTGCCTGCAACGTTCATGTGTCGTTCTTCCCGACGATCGTCGGTCCCGATCAAGGAACCATGAGCCTTCAGGCGTCGGTCGCGGCGTATCCGGCCACCATGCTGGGGCCGGTGGCGCTGTCTGGCACGGGCCACACGATCGCGATTGATCCGAGCAGTGTCGATTTCGGCCTGGTGCGAGTTGGATCGGCGGCCACCGTGTCCGTCGGGATTTTCAACTTCGCACCGGCCGCCGTGCGGAGCATTACGATCACCGGAGACGATTTCACGCAGACCGGCTCCTGTGTCGGTACCCTCTCCCAAGACACCCCATGCTACGTCGCGGTCACGTTTTCACCTTCCTCGGCCATCGCGAGGACCGGCACCCTCACGTTCGTGGACGACGATCTGGCAAGTCCTCAGGTCGTGTCGCTCAAGGGCGCGGGCACCGCCCTGGCGGTCTCGCCGGCCGGTCTCGACTTCGGCTTCGGAGCGGTCGGCGACGAGTCGCAGCCCCTGCCGGTGACCGTGGGCAACATCGGCAACGCCCCGCTGACGCTCGGAAAGATCTCGGCGTCGGGCGACTTCTCGCAGAAGAACGGCTGCCCGAGGACGCTCGCGCCGGGGACTTCCTGCGTGGTCTCGGTCGTCGCCGACTGGAAGGTCGACGGCAAGGCTTCCGGGAAGCTCTCGGTCGAGGCGCAGGACCCGGCGAGCCCCGGAGCGATCGCACTGGCAAGCACCGGCGTTGGAACCAACGGGGGAAAGGTCTTTCTGCATTACGACTACATGGTCGCGCCGGATCACACGCACGATCCCGAGGCGCTCGCGCCCGGGGCGGTCGGGCGTATCGCCGCGATCTACAAGGCGCACGGGATCGAGCTCATCGTCGATCCCCGCCACACGGCGATCCCGGAGGTCGAGACGATCGTGTTTTTACCCGCTCCCTGCGACTTGCCGGGTTTCGCGAGCTTCTACGATCTGCGGTCGGCGTACTACAAGCCCTCGAACAGGCGAGAGCACTACGCGATCTTCGGGCACTGGTCCGCGAACCAGTGCGGGGAGATCAACAGGCAGTCGGGTGTGGCGGAGCTGCCGGGGCAGAACCTTGTCGTGTCGCTCAACCTCCTCGAGAGAGGGGGCCTCGCTCCGGACTCGCTCTCCCGGATCATCTCCGGCACTTTCATGCACGAGCTCGGCCACAACCTCGGTCTGACGCACGGAGGCGGCAGCGACAACACGAACTTCAAGCCGAACTTTCTGAGCGTCATGAACTACAACTATCAGTTGACCGGCATCCCGTTGGCAGACGTCATCGGCTCCACCGCCTTTAAGGCCTGCGGGACAGATGCCGACTGCGGAGACGGCGGCCTCTGCTCGACCTTCGGGCCGCCGGGCTCGCCAAGGCTCTGCAGCCGACTCGACTATTCGCGCCAGGTTCTGCCGCGCGGAGGCAATACCCCGGGGCTCCTGGACGAAGGCGACCTGAACGAGCTGGCCGGCCTCGGGTCCGGGACCACGGATCTTTTCTTCTTCGACAACTGTGATTTCCATCTCGCGGCAAGCGACGGGCCCGTGGACTGGGATGGGGACGGCGCCGCCGGCAACGCGCACGCTGCCGCAGACCTCCATTACGAGTGGGATGCGCTGCTCCTTGGCAACTCGGCGATCTGTCCGTCGCCCTACCGATCTCGCCTCGCCGGCTTCGACGAGTGGGCCTTCCTCCAGGTGAAGACTCGCAGCAACTCGGAGAGAGCGCTCGCCGTCACTCAGAGTGCGAGCGAGCCCTCGACCTCCGCGCCCGAGCTCGACATCGAAACCGCCATGGCCCACCACGTGCTCTGGCCCGTCCGCCCGGCCGCGATCGCGATTCAACCGCAGTGCGGCCCCGGCCCGGCCGCGGTGACTCCGGGAAGCCCCGGCGTCCTCTCCGTCGCCCTTTTTGGGGGAGCGGGCCTCGACGCGGCGCGCGTGGACCTATCGAGCCTGCGCTTTCACGGCGCCGAGACGGCCGCCGCCTATCTCTCGGACATCAACGGCGACGGTGTCGTGGATCTGGTCGCCGTCTTCGAAACGAAGTCTCTCCGGATCCGCCCCGGCGCGAAGACGGCGCGGCTGACAGGCTGGCTGGAAGACAGCCAGCGTTTCGTCGGCGAGGCCGCCATCGCGGTCGTGGCCGGGCAGGACGTCCCATGCCGTTGAACCAATTGCTCTGGAGTGAAGCGGGAAGCGCTAACCGTCTACTCCACCGGCATTCCGGTCGGCGACTCTCCCGGCGACAGTGCGGCGCCAGGGTGCGTTGTCCCCTAAACCGTTGACTCCGCGAGAGGACAGGGACTAGACTTCCGCTCCGAAAGGAGCCTGACAACTGGCCTCGGACAAGCGGGGCAACGTGACTCAGGTCGAGATCTTCGGGCAGACATACAATGTCCGCGCCGAAGGAGACAGTACCTACGTGCACGACCTCGCCCGTTTTGTGGATTCCAGGATGAAAGAAGTCGCCGAGCGGACGGCAACCGTGGACACGACAAAAATTGCTATCCTCGCGGCACTGAACATTTCCGATGACCTTCACCAGAAGGAGAGACAACGCAGGGACAATCCGGCCGACGCGGTGGCGCGGGCGGAGCGTCTCATAAGGAAACTGGACGACGCCCTGGGAGCCTGAGGCGCGGCGTCGGCACTCCCGATCCGTCGGGAGCACGCGAATGAAACGAGTGGTTGGAAAAAGGTCCGGTACCCCTTAATGGAAAGCACTCGGCGGGAGAAGAACTTCCGTATCGTCGTGTAGCCGGCCAGCGGCTTCGGCCTCCCGGGCAGCGGGGGAGCCGAGATGAACACAGACCTCGCGATCGCGATCGCGGCGGGCGTCGTTATCGCCGCCGTGCTCTTCGCCATCGCCTACGTCGCCCTCAGGAAGAAGGTCGACGCCGAGCGAAAGAACGTTCGGACCGAAGCCGATCGTGTCCTGGCGGAGGCAAACCGGACATCCGAGGCCAAGCTGCGCGAGGCCTCCGTGGAGGCCAAGGAGAAGGTCCTGGCCGCCCGGGCGGAGTTCGACAAGACCGTCCAGGCCCGGAGGCAGGAGATCGCCGCCCTGGAGAAGCGCGTCGTCCAGAAGGAGGAAAACCTCGACCGCAAGCTGACCCAGCAGGAGCGCCGGGAGGAGGAGTACACCCGCAAGGAGAAAGGCCTCGCCGACGCCCAGAAGCGGGTCGAAGACACCCAGGCCGAGGCCGACCGGGTCGTCGAGGAGCAGACCCGGCGGCTCGAGCAGATCTCGGGCCTGACCGCCGTGGACGCCAAGCGGGACCTGGTCAAGTCCATCGAGAACGAGGCCCGGGTCGAGGCGGCCGGGTTGATCCGGCGGATCGAGGAAGAGGCGGTCGAGCAGTCGACCCAGAAGGCGCGCCGGTTGATCGGCATGGCCATCCAGCGCCTCGCCTCCGACACGGTCGTCGAGGCGACGGTCTCGGTCGTCGAGCTGCCGTCGGACGACCTGAAGGGCCGGATCATCGGCCGCGAGGGGCGCAACATCCGGGCGCTCGAGGCGGCGACCGGCGTGGACCTGATCATCGACGACACGCCGGAGGCGATCGTCATCTCGGCCTTCGAGCCGCTGCGGCGCGAGGTCGCCCGGATGGCTCTGGAGAAGCTGATCGCCGACGGACGGATCCACCCGGCGCGCATCGAGGAGATCGTCGAGAAGGTCCGCTCGGAGCTCTGGGAGAAGATCCGCCAGGAAGGGGAGGCGACCGCGCTCGAGTTCGCGATCCCGGACCTTCACCCCGAGCTGATCAAGCTCCTCGGCAGGCTGAAGTACCGGACCTCCTACGGCCAGAACGTCCTCCAGCACTCCAAGGAGGTCGCCTGGCTCGCGACCAACATGGCCGCGGAGCTCGGCGCGAAGGCCGAGGTGGCCAAGCGCGCGGGGCTCCTCCACGACATCGGCAAGGCGATCGACCGCGAGATGGAGGGCACGCATCTGGAGCTCGGCCGCGAGGTCCTGAAGAAATTCGGCGAGCACCCGGACGTCATCCACGCGATGGAGTGCCACCACGGCGACTACGAGCCGCGGTCCCTGGAGGCGGTGCTCGTCAACGGAGCGGACGCGCTCTCGGCCGCGAGGCCGGGCGCCCGCCGCGAGATCCTGGAGACGTACGTCAAGCGCCTGGAGAAGCTCGAGCACATCGCCGACGGCTTCAAGGGCGTGCAGAAGGCCTTCGCCGTCCAGGCGGGACGGGAGCTCCGCATCATCGTCGAGGCGACGAGGCTCACCGACGACGAGGCCCTGTGGCTCTCCCGCGACGTGGCCAAGAAGATCGAGTCGGAGCTCCAGTATCCCGGCCAGATCAAGGTCACGGTGATCCGGGAGACGCGCGCGGTGGAGTACGCGAGGTAGGTCGTAGGTGGTAGGTGGTAGGGTGAGCGCCCTGTTCCAGTCCCGACCGCCTGACACCGATCACCGAACACCTTTCTTATGAACCTGCTCTTCGTCGGAGACGTGGTCGGGGCGCCGGGGCGCCGGGCGCTCCAGGAAGCGCTCCTCCCGCTGATCGACAAGCGGAAGATCGACTTCACCGTGGTGAACGTCGAGAACGCGGCCGGCGGGTTCGGCATGACGGTGGAGCTCTGGGAAGACCTCAGGCGGATGCCGATCGACGTCTTCTCTTCCGGCAACCACATCTGGGACAAGAAGGAGATCTACGACGTCCTGAACTCCTCGGACCGGATCCTGCGGCCCGCCAACTATCCGCCGGGGAATCCCGGGCGGGGATTCACCGTGCAGTCCACGGCGGCGGGCGTGAAAGTGGGCGTCCTGAACCTCCAGGGCCAGGTCTTCATGCCGGCGCACGCCGACTCTCCCTTCCGCGTCGCGGACGAGGAGCTGGCGAAAGCCCGGGACGTGAAGGTCATCCTCGTGGACTTCCACGCCGAGGCGACGTCCGAGAAGATGGCGATCGGCTGGTACCTCGACGGCCGCGTCTCCGCGGTCATCGGCACGCACACGCACGTCCCCACCGCGGACGAGACGATCCGCCCCGGCGGGACCGCCTATCTCAGCGACGCCGGGATGACCGGAGCCTACGAGGGCGTCATCGGCTTCACCAAGGACCGGATCATCGAGAAGTTCCTCTCCCAGACCCCGCGCTCCTACGAGACCGCCAAGAAGGACATCCGCCTCTCCGGCGCCGTTGTCGCCGTGGACGAGGAAACGGGCAAGGCCACCTCCATCGAGCGCGTTCAAGTTCGAGTCGACTAAGAACAATCGGGTGATCTGCGATCGGGTGATCCGGTGATTGACGGGGGGCCTCGTTCACCCGATCACCCGATCACCCGATCACCCGATCAAAAACTGACCGCGATCGTCACGACCCTCAACGAGGAGGGGAACATCGCCGACTGCCTGGCGACGCTGTCCTTCGCCGACGAGATCCTGGTCGTGGATTCGTTCTCGACGGACCGGACGGTGCCGATCGCGTCGGCGGTCCCGAAGGTGCGGCTCCTCCAGCACGAGTACGCCGGCAACGGCCCGCAGTGCAACTGGGCCATGGACCAGGCGTCGCACCCGTGAGTCCTCATCGTGGACGCGGACGAGCGGGTCCCGCCGGCGCTCGCCCGCGAAATTGCGACGCTGCTCGAGAAGGGGCCGGCCGCGGATTATTACAAGCTCCGCCGCGACAACCTGTTCGTCCGCAAGGTCATCCGCCACTCCGGCTGGGGGCAGGACCGCCTCGTCCGCCTGGTCCGGCGCGGAAGGGCGCGCTATCCCGAGCAGCGGGTGCACGCCGACATGAGCCCGGACGGCCCGACGCCGACGCTCGAAGCCCCGCTCATCCACTACACGGTCCGCTCGATCCCGCAGTACGTCGAGAAGCTCCACCGGTACGCGGAGTGGGGCGCTCAGGATCTCGCGCAGAGAAGGCGCCGGGCGGGGCTCATCGAAGTCGCTCTTCGTCCCGCGTGGCGCTTCTTCCGCTGCTACCTCCTCCAGGCCGGTTTCCTCGACGGCCTTCACGGCCTGGTCGTCTGCGCCCTCCAGTCCTACGGGGTCTTCCTGAAATGGTCCCGCCTCTGGGAGCTGAACCGGACCACGAAAGCACCCGCGTCGTAATCGACGACCGGAGGCGCGCGGGCGCAAGGCCCGCCCCTACAAAGCCACTCAGCCCCTGTCGGGGCTATTTACGTGCCGTAGGGGAGGGGCTTGCCCCCTCCCGCCTCCAGGGCGATTGCGCGGTTGTAAAACTCTCTCGCCTTCTCGACGAACCGCTCGGCGGTGTAACCCAGAGACCTCTGCCGCGCCTTCGCACCCATCTCCCGCCGCAAATCCGCCGACGCGGTAAGCCGCGCCAATGCCTTCACGATCTCGTCTTCGCTCACGGCAACGAACCCCTCCACTCCGTCCGTCATCAGGTCGCGCACGCCCGGCACGTCGAGCGCCACCACGGGCAAGCCCGACGCCATCGCCTCCAGGATCGCCCGCTGCCCCTGTTCGGATCCGGACGCGGGGAAGAGAAAGATGTCCCACGACCGGTAGAGATCCGGCAGCGCGTCCTCCTGGTACCCGACGAAGACGTTCCTCCCGCCCGCTCCGACGCTTTCCGCGAGGCGCTTCAACTCGGGCATCCGTTCCCCGTGCCCGATGTGAACGGACGCCAGGCCCGGCACCCTCGCCGCCGCGCGGATCGCCTCCTCGTGACCCCGCCCCGCGGCCATCTTCCCGACGGTCCCCGCCGCGAGCGCGCCCGGGGGAACACCAAACTGCCTCCAGGTCTCATCCCTCCCCGGTCCCGGCCGAAACCGCTCCGTGTCCACGACCGGCGGAAGAACGGTCCCGGGCTCGCCGAACTCCTCGCCGATCGCGCGGTTCGAGAACGCGAACGCCTTCGTGCCGCGTAAGAGGAACCGCGTCGCCGGATTTCCGCGCGCGTACCGCACGTGGTGAAACGTCCTCGCCACCATCGCCGAAGTCCCGCGGGCCGCGAGAAGCGCGATCGCGTGGTCGTGCGTCGTATGCGCATGAAGGATGTCGAATTTCTCGCGCCGGATCGTCTCGCGGAGGCGGCTGGCGTCGCCGAGGAGGTTGACCGGCGTCCTCGGATGCGTGATCAGCGGACGGACCCATCCCAGCGGCAGGAGCCGCTCGGCCAGGAGGCTCCCGGAGACGCACGCGAACTGCGCCTCCAATCCCGCGGCGACCAGCGCCGCGGTCTGATCGAAAACGACCGCCGCCGGCCCGGTCCACTTTTCCCCCGCGACCAGGTTGAGAATCCGCATTCGCGATGTCGCCTTATACTCTCCTCGTGGCCGTGGATCCGGAGCTTCTCGCGATTCTGGTTTGCCCGAAGACCAAGGGCCCTCTCGAGCTGATCGAGCTCAAGGAGGAGACGCGCCGGAGCCTCGTCGAGAAGTACCGCGAGAAGTTCCGCGGCGAGGAACCGGTCGTCACGCAGGGGCTCTATTCGAAGCAGGCCGATCTCGTTTACCCGATCGTCTCGGACATCCCCGTGATGCTCGTGGAGGAGGCCCTTCCGGGATCCGAAGCGCGGTGACCCTCCGGCGGGTCGCGTACTCCTTCCTCGTCCTCGTCGCCTTCCTCGTTTCCCAGATTTCCCCGGCGTATTTCGCGTTCGGCTTCGCGGCCCTCTTCTGGCTGCTGGCGATGCGGCGCTCGAAGTCGGCGGCGCCGTCCCTCTCTTCGTGGCCGTCGGCGCTGGCCTTGCTTTACGCGATCCTCGTCGTCCTTTCGACGGTCTTCTCCCGCGATCCGGCCGCCAGCGCGAGGCACGTCGCCGGGCTTTCGCTCCTTCTGATCCTGCCGATGACGATGGACCTCGCCGACGCGGAGGAGCGAGCGCGCCTGCTCTTCTACGCGATCGCGGCCAACTCCGTCATCCTGTCGTGGATCGGCTTCTGGCAGTTCGCCCACGGCGGCAACGACATGGAAAATCGGATCGCGGCGACGCTGTCGCACTGGATGACGTTCTCGGGACTCGCGATGATTTCCGGCTGCCTGCTGCTGGGGTTCCTGCTCGAGGACCGAGGACCGAGGCGGTGGATCGGGGCCCTGGCGGTGTTCCCGCTGGCGGCGATGGTCCTGACCTTCACCCGGAGCGTCTGGGTCGGAACGCTTCTGGCGATCCTCGTGTACTTCGCGGTCCGGAAACCTCGCGGCCTGCTCGTTTTCGTCCCGGCGCTCCTCGCCGCGTTTTTCCTGCTTCCGCCGGCGATCCGGGCGCGCGCCGCGACGATCGGGTCGCTGGACGAGCGCACGAACCGCGACCGGATCGCGATGGTCCACGCCGGCGTCCGGATGGTGCGCGAGGCGCCGGTCTTCGGCATCGGGCCGGAGATGGTCAAGCGCTACTACACGCTCTACCGCGACCCGGACGCGCCGCAGTGGGAGCAGCCGCACCTCCACGACAACATCCTCCAGACCGCCGCGGCGAGCGGCCTCTTCGCCGCCGCCGCCTACCTCGCCCTCATGTTCCTCTTCTTCGCGCGCGCCGTCTCCAGACTGCGCCGGGCGACGGACCCCGGACGAGCCGCTCTGCTCGCCGGATCCCTCCTCGCCGGCATAGCCCTCTTCATCGCCGGATTCTTCGAGTACAACTGGGGCGACACGGAAGTGGAGATGGCGACACTGATCGTCCTGGCGATGCCGTTCTCCGGGGCGGTCAGTAGGGATTGACCGTTTTACAATGGGCTCGCCGATGTATCCGAGAGTCGTTCCCTCACCGCTGCTTCCCCGCCCCTATACCGTCTCGGAGCTCCTCGCCGAGGTGGCCGGGTCGCTCCGATCCTCGTGGCGCGACATCGCGGTCGTGGGGGAGGTCAGCCGCTGGGAGCTTCGCGGCGGCCACGGTTACTTCTCGATCAAGGACCGGACCGGCAGCTTGAACGGGATCATCTTCGCTTCGGACCTGGCCCTCGTTCCGTTCAAGATCGCCACCGGCCTGGAGATCGTCGTTCGGGGGTCGCTCGACCTCTTCGCGCCCCAGGGGAAATTCCAGATCAAGGCGTGGGCCATCGATCCGGTCGGCGCGGGCGCCCTCCAGCTCGCCTTCGAGCAGCTCAAGGCGAAGCTCGCCGCCGAGGGGCTCTTCGAGCCTGCACGCAAGCGGAAGATTCCGGCCCTGCCCGCCCGGATCGGCATCGTCACCTCGCCCACGGGAGCCGCGGTCCGCGACATCCTCCACATCCTGCGCCGGCGCCACGACGGCCTGTCCGTCACGATCTTCCCGGTCCGCGTCCAGGGCGACGGCTCGGCGGCCGACGTCGCCGAGGGGATCCGGCGCTTGAACCTCCGCGGCGGGTTCGACGTCCTGATCGTCGCGCGCGGCGGAGGCTCTCCCGAGGACCTGGCTCCCTTCAACGACGAGCGGGTCGCCCGGGCGCTGGCGGCCTCGCGGATCCCGACCATCTCGGCCATCGGCCACGAGACCGACGTCACGATCGCCGATCTGATCGCCGACCTGCGCGCCCCGACGCCCTCGGCCGCCGCGGAGCTCGTCGTCGAGCGGAAGGACGCCCTCGTCCGACGCCTCTCCGAGTGCCGCGGCCGCCTCGTCCGCGCCGTGCGCTCGCGTCTGGCCGTCACCCGAGGCCGTCTCGTCGGGCTCTCCCGCGCCGAGGGGCTCCTGCGGTTTCGGTACAAGCTGCGCGAATCGCAGGAGCGCGTCGGCCAGGCGCGCCTGGCCCTGGTCTCCGCGCTGGAGCGCCGGCCGCAGGAGTACGCGGGGCGGCTGCGCTCCGCCGCGAGGTTCCTGGCGGGCTTCGCGCGAATCGCGGAGCTGCCGCGCCGGCGCGACCGGGTGGCGCGCCTGACCGCTTCGCTCGAAGAACGGATGCGCCGCGCGCTGGAGCGGCGCCGCGAACGCCTGCGCCAGGACTCCGGGAAGCTCGACATCCTGAGCCCGCTCGCCGTCCTCGCGCGAGGCTACGCGGTCGCGTTCCAGGAGGGCGGCGGTTCGCCTCTTCTGTCCGCCTCCAAAGTCCGCCCCGGCGACAAGATCCGCGTCCGCCTTCACGAGGGAGAGCTGAAGGCCCTCGTCCGCGAGCGCTCGGTTCCTCGGCCCGGTGTCGCGGGGGAAGGGCTTGCCCCTCCCGCCCCGTCAAGCCCGGCTCCGGGCCGCAAGACCGGGCGTTCTCGCGATGCTTCGCTGCCGCTCTTCGACTTCCTCTTCGAGGACAAAGGCGATGGTTAAGAAGGAAAAGACTTTCGAAGAGGCGATGGAGCGCCTGGAGACGATCGTCGCCGCGATCGAATCCGACGAGCTCGGCCTCGAGAAGCAGTTCGAGCTCTTCCAGGAAGGCATGGCCCTCGCCCGCTTCTGCGACGGAAAGCTGACGGACGTTCAGAAATCCGTCGAGATCGTCCTGAAGGAATCCGCCGGCGAGTGGAAGACCGCGCCGTTTGAATCCGCCGACGCCGCCGGCTCCGCGGACGACGAAACGGACGGGGATTGAAACGGGCGGCTTGATTCCGCAGGCGGCTTCGACGAGGGACTACCTCGCCGCGCGCAAGGAGGAAGTGGATCGCGAGCTGTCGCGATTGCTTCCTTCCGAGACGGCCTGGCCGGCGACCCTCCACCGGGCCATCCGGCATTCTCTCTTCGCCGGCGGCAAGCGGCTGCGGCCGATCCTCTGCCTGGCGGCCGCCGAGACGATCGGCGGCGAGTCCGGCCCGGCTCTCGCTCCCGCCTGCGGCCTCGAGATGATCCACACGTACTCCCTCATCCACGACGACCTGCCGGCACTCGACAACGACGACCTGCGCCGCGGCGTGCCGACCTGCCACGTCGTGTTCGGCGAAGCGATCGCCATCCTCGCTGGCGACGCCCTGCTGACTCACGGCCTGGGGACGCTCGCGCGCTTTCCGGAGGAGGAGATCTACACGGCGGCGAAGATCAAGGCGCTGAACACGGTCGTGGACGCGATCGGGACCGTGGGAATGATCGGCGGCCAGGTCGCCGACCTCGAGGCGGAGAAGGAGTCCGATCCGTCGGAGGATCTGGTCGAGCGGATCCACGAGAACAAGACCGGCCGCCTCTTCCGCGCCTCGCTCGCCGTCGGCGGCGATCTCGCCTTCGCCGGAGACGACGACCTCGCGAAGCTCGACGCCTACGGCCGCGCCCTCGGTCTCGCGTTCCAGATCAAGGACGACCTGCTCGACGTCGAGGCGGACACGGCGACCCTCGGCAAGGCGGCGGGCAAGGACGCCGCCGCGGGCAAGGCGACGTTCCCCGCGATCTGGGGAGTGGACCGCTCGCGTGCTATGCTGCGCGAGAAGGTCGAGGAAGCGGTCGCCGCGGCGCGCGCGCTGTCGGGCGGCAGAGGCTGGCTGGCCGAGCTTGCGCGGTTCGTGGGCGAGCGCCGATCCTGATCTACGGCTCCTTGTAATCTGACGTTTTTCGCGAGGTTCCCTTTCCGGAAGGAGGTCTCGCCATGGTCAGATTCGCTGCCTCTCTCGGCATTGCCCTGGCCGCCGCTCTGCTCGCCGCGCGCGCGGGTGCTCAAAACCTGCTCACGAACGGGAGCTTCAACACCGACATCTCGGGATGGACGAGCGCCACCTTCGCGGGGTCGGGCACGTTCCTGTTCTCGACCCTGGATGCCGGAGGCTCTCCATCCTCCGGCTCCGTACAGCTCACCAACACTTCGACCGATGCCAACCGGAACGTCACCGAAACGCAGTGCCACGCCGCGGCGCCCGGCACCTCCTACGACTTCGGCGGGAAGGTGCGGGCCCCTGCCGGGAACGCCTCCTCGGACATGTACATCCTTCTGAATTTCTACCCGGGTGCGGGTTGTTCCGGAAGCTCCGTCGGCACCTTCTCCCGTCTCGACTTCGATGAAACCGGCTCCTGGCAGGGCAAGGAGGGCACCGTCGTGGCGCCCGCCGGGATCCTGAGCACGTCGATCACTCTGGCCAACTTCAAGGGAGTGGCCGGGAGCTCGACTCTCGCCTACTTCGACGACATCTTCCTGAAGGTCTCGGGGACCGGACGGACTACCGTGACCATCCCGGTCGCAGCGTCCATCCACGGCGCCAACAACACGTTCTTCCACTCGGACGTCTGGCTCTTCAACAGGTCCTTCACCAGCCAGAACAGCGTGACCCTGACCTACCATTGCTTCGGGGGCGGGGGCTGCGGCGCGCCGCAGCAGGTACTGCTCAATCCCCGCCAGGCGAAGCTGATCGTCGACATCATCGGGACGCTGTTCAACGCGCCGGAGACCGGGGGAGCGATCGATCTGTCGTGGGACTCGTTCAACGGCTCGGTGACCGCGCGGAGCCGGCTCTTCACCCCGACGTCTCCTCCCAGTTACGGGTTCGGGGTGCCCGCGATGCCGGCGGGCAGCGCGACCTCGCGCGCGGCCTTCGTCGGCATCGCCGGCAGCGGCGCCAGCCTGGCTTCCGGGTTCCGCTCGAACGCCGGAGCCTACAACCCCAACCCGGTCCCGGTGACGGTGACCTTCACGCTTTACGACGGCTCCACCGGCGCGCAGATCGGTTCGCCCTTCATCCGCGTCTGGGCCCCCTTCGAGGCGGCGCAGGTCAGCAACCTGACCGCCTCCCTCGGCGCCCCCGGAGTCGTGACGACGAATGCCGTCCTCGTTGCCGTTTCGTCGGGCGGCGACGTCTTCTTCTACGCCGCGACCGTGGACAACCTCTCCGGAGACTCCTTCTGGATCACCCTCGGTCCCGACGAGCCGCCGGTGCCGTAGAGCCCGCTGTCCGGAGGCTCGGGATTTGAGCCAGAATCGCGGCTCACCCGATGAGGGCCTTCGTCCAGACTGCAGTCGGCAAGTTCGAGGAGAGAGAGATCCCCAGGCCCGAGGCCGGGCCGGGAGAAGTCATTCTGCGCGTTCGAGCAGCGGTGACCTGCGGCACCGACCTGAAGCTCCTGGCTCGGGGGCACGCGAAGGTTTCCCTGCCGGTAACGATGGGGCACGAAGCCTGCGGCGAGATCGCCGAGATCGGGGAAGGGGTCACGGAGTTTCAGGTCGGAGAGAGAGTCGTCCCGGGAGTCTCGGGCCCCTGCGGCGTTTGCGCGGACTGCCGGGGCGGCCGTGCGAACCTGTGCCCCACCGCGCACGCGGACCGCACCTGGGGCGCTTTCGCGGAATACCTTCGCGTTCCGGCCGGCGTCGTCCGCGCGAATCTCTATCGTGTGCCCGAGGGGCTCTCTCCGGAAGTTGCCGCTTTTCTCGATCCTCTGGCCTCCGTCCTCCACGGATGGAGCCGGCTCGGCGCATCGCCTCCGCAGACGCTCCTGATCTATGGAGCGGGCGCCCTGGGACTCCTCTGGGCCGCGACCGCGAAGGCCCGGGGCGTCCGCGCGATCGTCGCGGGCCGACAGCACGCGCGACTGGAATTCGCGGCGCGGTACGGCGCCGAGGTGATCGATGTCGGCGCCTCGCCCGCCTCGGGCATCTCCGCCGACGCCGCGGTGGACTGCACCGGCGACCCGGAAGTCTGGCAGGTCCTCCCGTCCCTCGTCCGCCCCGCCGGCCGCGTGCTCCTCTTCGGGGGCTGCGCCCCCGGCGCCACCGCGACGTGGGACGCCGCTCTCCTGCACTACTCCGAGATTTCGCTGGTCGGCGCCTTCCACTCCACCCCGGAAGAAGCCCGCTCCGCCCTCGCGGCTCTCTCCTCCGGCGAAATCGATCCCCGTCCGCTGATCACGAGCACGGGTCCGCTTTCGAACCTTCCGGAGTTCCTGGAAGCGCAATCGCGAGGCGAGGGAATTCGCTACGCGGTGACGCCGTGAAAGCGGTTCGTGTCGAGGGGGACGGGTCGGTCACCGTGGTGGACGTGGCCGAGCCGCGGATCGGGGCGGGGGAGGCGCTCGTTCGCTCGCGGG
>DATFWF010000005.1:0-7246 GCA_035259605.1 Thermoanaerobaculia bacterium | reverse complement strand
AGGAAAGTCTTGAGGGCTCAGTGGATGCGCGTCGAAGACGCGCCCAGATCCCTAAATTCTCTCAGCGCCGGTCGCGAAGCGACCGCCTCGCGCTGAAAGCCTTACCCACAGGTTCCTGAAACTGCGCGTCTACCAGTTCCGCCACTTTCGCAGGGAGCAGAAGGATAGCGGCTGCGTCCAGAAGGGTCAAGGAAGTGGCGCCGGCTACCGAGAGCCGAATGTCAGATCGGGTTCCTCGTAAATCGTTGTCGTGCCGAAGCGGCGGTGGCGTCTCAGGTGGGAGGCGACTCCGGCGGATCGCGCCCGCTGGCGGAGAGTGCGGAGGACCTCGACGTCGTCGTCCCGGACCAGGAAGAAGGCCCGGGGCGGGCGCGACGAGCGCCCCACCTCCGCGGAGGGAGCCGCGGTTTCGACGCGCAGGATCTCCAGGTGCCATTCCGGCGAGACGCGGCTCGCGGCGAGGCCGCCGGCGGCGAAGTAATAGGCGATGGGCGTCGCGTAGTAGCCGTTGGATCCGAAGAAGTCGCCCTTTTTCAGGTTCGCTATCAGGAAATCGCTGATCCGGTCGGTCCGGCCCGACTCGTCGAACCATCCCCGGGAATTCGCCATCACGCGGGTGCCGAGCCACGCCGCCGCGGCGAGCGGCAGCGCGGCGAGCACGATCCGGCGCGCCGGCTCGCCCGCCCGGACCAGGGAGAGAAGACCGACGATCCCGGCGGCGGCCGTCGCGAGGCAGATCGGCAGCAGGTAGAGCCAGACCCGCGCGAACGGAACCGTTCGCTGGGAGAAAACGAGGATCCCCGGCACCAGGATCGACACCATCGCCGGGCTCACCCGGTATCTGGAGAGCTTCCGGTGAAATACCATGCCCCCGGCGAGCGAGGCCGCGAGCCCCCATGCCGCGACTGACGGGACCGCTCCGAACCATGTCGGCCAGATCTCTTCGAGCATTTCCGCCAGGACGAAACGGAACCTCCGCCAGGGCATGGATTCGAGGGCCATCGCGGTCACGAGCTTGAATCCGGCGCGGAGCCAGATCGGGGCGTAGGCCGCGGCGGCGACGACGGCCGCTCCGGCCACGGCCAGCCCCGCGTTGCGCAGCAGGGAGCGGCGCGGCGGGGAGTGGCGGCCCAGGAAGATCTCCAGCGCGATCCAGACGGCGATCGAGAGGAAGCCGTAGAGCATCGTGGGAACCGTGTAGAGCCCGACCGCGGAGACCGCGGCGAAGAAGACCCAATCCGACGCCCGGTTTTCCTCGATCGCGCGTGCCGCCAGCGCGAAGGCCGCGACGAAGCAGAGGCCAAGGATCGTGTATCCGCGCGCGTTGGTGGAATACCCGACGAGCGGCCACGAGCAGGCGACGAGCGCTGCGGCGAGGAGGCCCGCCCATCCGTTGAAGAACCGCCGGGCCCACCAGTACGTCGCCGGCACGAGAGCGACGCCGGCCAGGAAGGCCGGGAGCCTCACAGTCCACGGGTGGTTCCCGAGGAGTCCCGTGGAGAAGTGGACCAGGAGGGTGTGGAAGAGGTGGTTGTTCGGAAGCGAATAGTCGGCGAGCGCCAGTTTCAGCGGCCGAACCGCGAAGTAGAGGTAGGTGAAGGCCTCGTCGTAGTCCATCGGCCGCGAGAGGTTAGCCAGGCGAATGAGGAATCCTGCGGCCGTGATGAGCGTGAGAACGCCGAGCTGTATGAAGGCCTCACGGCGATCCCTGGAAACGGGGACCGCCGGAGCGGCGTAGACCGGAGCCTCCGGCGCCTGAGGCGCGGCAGGCTCGATGGGCCGCTTTCGATCCCGCCGTCTCTTTCGCGACAAGGCTCAGGAGATTAACGCGAGTCAGGGTCCGGGGTCAGCCGCTTCCGAACATGGAGCGGCACGGATTTCAGCCATCAGCGAGCTGAGCGACGGCGGCAAAGCCGCTGATCGCTCGAGCGAGCGCCGTTCTTAGTAGACGGCGGGCTCCTCGTAGGTGGCGAAGACTTCGCGCATGACGTCGGAGATCTCGCCGACGGTGGCGTAGGTCTTGACGGCGTCGATCAGGGGCGGCATCACGTTCTTTCCGTCGGCGCACGCCTTGCGGAGGGCCTGGAGGGAGGAGGAGACGGCCTTGTTGTCGCGGGTGCGGCGCAGGCCCCGCACGGCCGCCTTCTGCTCGTCCTCGACCGCGTCGTCGATGTAGAGCGTCTCGATCGGCTCCTCGTGCTCCTCGACGAAGTCGTTGACGCCGACGACGATCTTCTCCTTCGCGTCGAGGGCCCGCTGGTAGGCGTAGGCCGCGTCCATGATCTCGCGCTGCGGGAATCCGGCCTCGATCGCCTCGACCATTCCGCCGAGCGCGTCGATCCTCCGGAAGTAATCGAAGCAGCCCCGCTCCATCTTCGTCGTCAGCTCCTCGACGAAGTAGGAGCCGCCCAGGGGATCGATCGTGTTGGCCACGCCGGATTCGTAGGCGATGACCTGCTGGGTGCGGAGCGCCAGCTTGACGGCGAAATCCGTCGGCAGCGCCAGGGTCTCGTCCAGCGAGTTGGTGTGGAGCGAGTTCGTCCCGCCCAGTACTCCGGCCAGCGCCTGCAACGCCGTGCGGACGACGTTGTTGTACGGCTGCTGGGCGGTCAGCGAGCAGCCGGCTGTCTGCGTGTGGAAACGGCACATCAACGAGCGCGGGTCCTTCGCACCGAAGCGCTCGCGCATCGTCTTCGCCCACACCCGTCGCGCCGCGCGGAACTTGGCGATCTCCTCGAAGAAATCGATGTGCGAGTTGAAAAAGAAGGAGAGCCGCGGCGCGAAGTCGTCCACCTCGAGGCCCGCGTCGATCCCGTACTGGACGTACTCGACGCCGTCGCGCAGCGTGAAGGCCAGCTCCTGGAGAGCCGTCGAGCCGGCCTCCCGGATGTGGTAGCCGGAGATCGAGATCGTGTTCCACTTCGGGACGTGCTTCGCGCAGAAGGAGAACTGGTCGGTGACGAGCCGCATCGACGGGCGCGGCGGGAAGATGTACTCCTTCTGGGCGATGTACTCCTTGAGGATGTCGTTCTGGAGAGTGCCGCCCACCTTCGACCACGGGGTGCCGTGCTTCTCGGCGACGGCGAGGTACATCGCCAGCGCGATCGGCGCTGTCGAGTTGATCGTCATGGAGGTCGTGACGCGGCCCAGGTCGATCCCGTCGAAGAGGACCTCCATGTCGGCCAGCGAATCGATGGCAACGCCGCACTTGCCGACTTCGCCTCTGGCCATCTCGTGGTCCGAGTCGTAGCCGTAGAGGGTCGGGAGATGGAACGCCGTGGAGAGACCGGTCTGGCCGTGGTTCAGGAGGTAGTGGAAGCGCTGGTTGGTCTGGCGGGCCGTGCCGTAGCCCGCGAACTGGCGCATCGTCCAGAGCTTTCCGCGGTACATCGTGGGCTGGACGCCGCGCGTGAACGGGTACTCGCCGGGCCAGCCGAGGTCCCGCTCCGGATCGAATCCCGCGAGCGTGTCGGGACCGGCCAGCGGGTTGACCTCCGCTCCGGAGACGGTGGTGAAGTCCTTCGTGCGGGGCGCCTTCGCGCGGAAGCTCTCCCCGGCGGCCCTTGCCCAGCGGTCGCGGCCTTCGCGGACGCCCGCGGAGACAGTCGGATCCTCGGTCTTTTCTTTGCTCATCGGCCCCATGTTGAACCACGAGGGGCGGAAGGGGCAAGCCCCTCCCCTGCGACACGAGGCCGAGGAGCGCAAAGATTCCGGCACGGAGGATGCAGTCCTAAGCGTTCTTTAGGGCTTTGCCCGGTAGGAGGTTCCCATGTCTGGAAAGATCTCGAGACTGATCGCCGCCGTCGCCGCCGCCGTGGCCGTGACGCTGGCAGCGGCCTGCGCGCAGTCCGACGCGGGCATCACGACGAAGGTCAAGGCGAAGCTGGCGGCGGACAGCACCGTCAAGGCTTCGGACATCAACGTGGACACCAAGGATCGGGTCGTGACGCTGTCCGGGAAGGTCGACAGCGAGGCGGCCAAGGCCCGCGCGGTCGAGCTCGCGCGCGCGACCGACGGCGTCAGCAACGTCGTGGACAACCTGACGTGGACGTCGGCGCAGGTCTCTGAGAACACGTCCAATCCCCCCGGTGTCCCTCCGGCGGCGACCGGTGAGCAGCCGGGAATGTCCGGCCAGGCCGGCGCGCCGAGCAATCAGCCCGTCACCGACGCCGCCATCACGGCGGCGGTCAAGTCGAAGCTGCTGGCCGACACGACCGTCGGAGGCCTGAAGATCAACGTGGACACCAAGGACGGGGTGGTCTCGCTGAGCGGCCCGGTCAAGAGCCAGGCGGAGAAAGATACCGCCGTGAGAATCGCCCGCGAGACGAGCGGCGTCCGCGACGTGCAGGACAACCTGGTCGTTCAGACCGGCTAGACAGCACACGACTTACGAGCCCCTTCAATTCGGCACGGATGCTGCAGTTGAAGGGGCTCGAGGTCTTTTTTGGGCTCGCGGATTGCGAGGGGTTGCGCGAGCTGAGATTCGAGAGAGGAGGTTTCATGCGTAAGGTGTCTCTTGGGATCCTCGGCGTCGTCGGATTCGCGGCGCTTTTCACCGTCGCCTGCGGTCAGACCGACATGGGGATCACGACCAAGGTGAAATCGAGACTCGGCACGGATCGTGCCTTGAATTCTTCCCAGATCCAGGTTTCGACGAAGAACAAGGTCGTCACGCTTTCGGGGCCCGTGGACAGCGTGGCCTCGAAGGAGAAGGCGGTCGGAGTTGCCCGCGGGGTTGAGGGCGTCGCAGACGTCGTGGACAACCTCTCGGTTTCGGCGGCGGTCGCGGCGATGCCATCTTCGGCGTCGGGAACCAACGCGGCGCCGGATGACAGCGCCATCACGCAGGCGGTCAAGCGAAACCTGCAGGCCCAGCCGGAAACGGCGAGCGAGCCGATCACCGTCCAGACGGAAGGCGGCGTCGTGACCCTGACGGGCACCGTCAAGACGCCGGCCGAGAAGGACCAGGTCGTCCAGATCGCCCGAGGGACCGAAGGCGTCCAGCGGGTGGAGGACAGGATCCAGGTCGGGACGTCGTAAGGTGAGATCAGGGTAAGGAGAATTCCAACTATCGCGACGGCAGAAGCGCGCTTCTTGTCAGGCGAGCAATTCCCTTTAGTGAAAATGGCAGTGACGACGTCATGAAGCACGAGTGCGTGCACCAGCACTCGCGGGCCGCGATCCGGCGGCGCATCCGGACCGCCTTCTCGGAGAACCAGGCTTTTGCGAAGGAGTAGTCGAAGTCCCGGATGTTTCCGATTTCCCACTGGACTTCGCAGAGCGCGACCGTTCCCTCCGGGTTGAGCACGCCGGAGATCGTGCCGGCATAGCAGGGATAGACCATCCGTTCGCTCTCCAGCGTTTCCAGCTCCGCCTCCCGGGCGGCGACCTTCAAGCGGCGCAGGAGCGGGTGGTAACGGTCGAACCGCGCCCAGTACGGCTTGAGCTGGCCGAGCGCGGCGGCGTACTCCTCCTTCGTGAGCGGTCGAATCGAGGAATCGGGAAAGGGAGGCCGCAGCATCTCGAAGGAGTGGAAGTCGATCTCCGGCAGGTTCGCCGAGACCCAGTTCGTGATCTCCGCCAGGTCGTCGCGGTTGAAGGACGCGAGGACCGTCTGGACGTTCAAGGTCAGCCCTCGTACGCGGCGCTTCAGGGCGGCCAGCCGTCCATACGTCTCGACGAGCTTCGCGAAGTTACCCGGCGCTCCCCGGATGCGGTCGTGCCGTTCTCCGAGGTGGTCGAGCGACAGGCCCACCGTGAACGTCTGCCGGTCGTCCTTGCGCGATTCGAGGGCCAGCGCGACGGTCGCCTCCGCCTGCTCCGGGATCAGCGCGTTTGTCGGCATCGTGACGTTCGAGGCGTCATGCCGGCGGTAGAGGAGGCGGGTCACGCCCGGCAGGTCGCGATTCAAGGTCGGCTCTCCCCCGGTCAGGACGATCGAGTAGAGCGACGGCAGGTCCGCCAGCGCGCGGTCGTACTCCTCGAGGCTCATCTCGAGGTGCCGGTTGACGTTCAGGTGGTCCCAGTAGAAGCAGGTGACGCACTTCGAGTTGCAGAGGTTGGTCATCCCCAGGATCAGGTACCGTGGAAGGGTCTCCCTCCCGCGAAGCCAGTGCGCCGCGAGGTCCACGTTTCTCACGAACGGCTCCGCGTGGGGGCCGGTCCGGAGCGAGGCGCGCGCAGCAGCCCCGCCGTACCCGCCGCCATGCCGGCCAGCAGCGCGGCGAAGTAGGTCGCGTGGTGCAGGGCGAAGGCGAAGGGGACGAAGGGAAAGAGGACGGGATCGCGCCGCCAGATCGGAAACGAAAGGATCCAGGTCGCGGCTGCGTAGGCGGCGAGCGCCGGGGCGATCACGGCCGGACCGAAGAACGCCGCGGAAGAGGTCAGGAGGAACCCCGCGCCAAGAAACACCGCGATTCGTCCGCGCGCGTGAAGCCCCGGCCTCTCGACGAGCAGGCGCCCGGTCTTGAGCCGGTAGCGCCAGCGCTGCGCCAGGTAGGCGCGCGGAAAGGAGCGGCGGCGATGTCGGACGCGGATCGCCGGATCGAGCTCCACGCGCGCCCCCGCCTCCATCGCGCGCCGGATGAAATCGGTGTCCTCCGAGACGTAGCCGAGCGCCTCGTCGAACCCGTTCACGGTGTCGAAGGTCCTCCTCCTCGCGAAGAGATTGCAGAGCGCCAGGTCGTGCGGCGAGCGGACGGCCCCCGCCCGCGGACGGCGCTCGTGGGCGGGAACACCGCTCCCGATGCCCGGCGTGGCGAGGAGCAGGTCCGACAGACGCTCCGCGAGCGGCGCTCCTTCGCGCAGGACGTCCGGACCGCCGGCGATGTCGCAGCGTTCCAGCGCGGCGGCGCCCGCCGCGAGCCACCCCGGCTCCGCCTCGGCGTCATCGTCGAGGAAGGCCAGGATCTCGCCCGAGGCGTGTCTCGCCGCGAGGTTCCTGCGGCGGGCGGGGTTTCGATCGGAGGCTTCGATCCAGATCGGTGATATCGAATCCGCCTCCATGGGGGCCGGCGGCGAGGACGAAGCGACGAGGACCTCGAAATCCGCCGCGCCGCGCTGTCTTACGAGCGACTCGAGACAGACCGGAAGGAGATCCGCGACCCGGTCGGAGGCGATGACGACCGAGACACGCGCTCCGCTCACGCCGGGATTCTAGCTCGTCGCTCCGGCTACGCAAGGAGCCTGCGCCCTGCGGGCGCACCGGCGAGCGACTCGGCAGGATAAGGCCTCGATCGCTCGCCTG
>DATFWF010000004.1:0-7790 GCA_035259605.1 Thermoanaerobaculia bacterium | reverse complement strand
CTCCTCGGTCGTGTCGCCGGTCAGCTCGCCGACGACGAGCGCGCCTCCGGCGGCCGCGAGCGCGAGGCCGGCGGCGTAGGCGAGCGGGAGGACCCAGCGGGGCCTGGGACGGAAGGCCCGGACGCGCTGCCGGATCATCTCGTCCTCGATCAGCGCGAGCGAGGCGTGCCGGAAGGCCGGCGTCACCGGCGCGTCGCGATCCTCGCCGAGCGCCCGCCAGGCCGACTCGACCCGCGCCTTCTCGGCGCGGCAGGCGGAGCAGGAGGCGAGGTGGCGCGAGAGATCCTGGCGGGCCTCCTCGGTCGTGTCGCCGGTCAGCTCGCCGACGGCGAGCGCGGTCAGTTCGCTGCATTCCATGAGGCTTCTCCTTCCGAAAACCGGATCTTCAACGCCTCGACGGCGCGGAAAATCCTCGTCTTGACCGCCCCGACCGAGATCCCGAGCACCTCGGCGATCTCGGCGTAGGGGAGTCCGTGGTAGCGGGCGAGGACCAGCGCTTCCCGCTGTTCCTCCGACAGGGCCGAGAGCGCGCGGCGGACGGCGTCCCGCCGCTCGCGGTCGGACAGGACGGTCTCGATCCCGTCCCCCTTGTGGGCCGGCTCCGGGACCGCTTCGAGCGGGACGACGGTCGCGCGCCGGTCGCGGCGCTTGCGGTCGCGGCAGGCGTTGGCCGCGATCGCGAAGAGCCAGGAGGAGACCTCCGCCCGGCCGTCGTACTGATGCGCTCTCGAGATCACCTTGACGAAAACCTCCTGTGTCACCTCTTCCGCCGTGCTCCGATCCGAGAGCAGGCGGTCCGTGAACCGGAGGAGAGCCGGGGCGTAGCGCTCGAAGAGCTCTGCCGCTCCGCTCGTGTCCCCCCGGCGGATCCTTTCCAGCAGCGTCCGGTCCGTCGGTGCTCCGACCCCCGGGTTATTCATGATCCGACCGGCACGGCAATTGGGGAGACGCCTGAAGGGTCTGGAGGTTACGGAGGGTCCATTCAGGGCGCGTGCGCTGGTGAGACATCGTCTCCTCTTGCGGACATAATGATCGCCGAAAGCCGATGCATTCGAGCCGTTCAAGCCGCTCTCCGGCTGCCGGAGGCGCCCCGGAGGCCCTGGACCGGGCCCGGGCGGCGGTCCCGGCCCGCTTCGTGGACCCCGGCCGGAACGACCTCTCCGGCCTCGCCCGGGAGCCGGGGGACCTGATCGCCAGCGTCAGCTCGCGATGATCCTGTCCGGCCTCCTGGCCGCGCTCCTCGCCGCGGCAATTCCCGCGGACCTCTCCTTCAGCCGCTGGTTCACTTCCCACGCCGACGCCGTCGAGGTCCAGATCGCCCGGCCGCCGGGAGGGCCGCCCTGGCTCAGGGGAGTCGCGGAGGTCGCCGCCCCGGCGGAGCGCGTCTTCGCGGTCGTGACGGACTTCCGCCGCTACGCGGAGATCTTCGGCCCGACGCTGAAGAAAGCGAAGGTGCTCGAGGCCGCGTCCTCCGGGGCTCGCCTCCACATGGTCTGGTCGTATCCCTTTCCGTTCCGCAACCGCGACGCCGTCGTGGCGTACGAGGGGCGGCGCGACGCGGACGGCTCTTACGTCCTGGAGTGGAAAGGGGACGCGCGGCCCGGCGATCCCCGCGAGGGCACGCGGATCGAGCACGTCGCCGGCGAGACCCGGATCGAGCCGGTCGGTCCTTCCCGATGCCGCGTCGTCTACACGTATCTCGGCGATCTCGGCGGCTCCTTCCCGAAGTCCGCCGAGGAGAAGGCCTGGAAGGAGGAGCCGGTCGAGTACCTCCGCGCCCTGCGGAAGGACCTCGGGCCCGCCGCGCGCTGAGAGCTCCGGCGCCGATCCTTCCGGTATATTGGGCGCGTTGACACACAAGGTCGTCGATTTCGCGATACAGCTCGCCGTCATCCTCTTCGCGATCTCCTTCCACGAGTCCGCGCACGCCTGGTCCGCGCTCCAGTTCGGCGACACGACCGCGCGCGATCAGGGGCGGATCAGCCTGAACCCGATCCGGCACATCGATCCGTTCGGGAGCATCCTGCTGCCGCTGATCCTCTACATCTTCTCGGGGATGATCTTCGGCGCGGCCAAGCCCACGCCGGTCAACCTGCGAAACACGCGGAACCCCCGGCTGGCCAACCTCGTGGTCTCCGCGGCCGGGCCCCTGTCGAACTTCCTGCTCGCCGGAATCGGCATCCTCATCCTCGTCGTGATCCGGCGTTCGAATCCGGGCGCCATGCAGGACCTGGCCGAGGCGCTCCAGGGAAACCGTTTCGCTCCCGGCGCGCTCGCCCCGATCACGTACCTGCTGTTCTTCTTCTGCCTGGTCAACGTCAGCCTGGCCGTCTTCAACCTGCTGCCGATCCCGCCGCTCGACGGGAGCGGCGTCGTCCGATCGATCGGTGGTCCGTCCGTGGAGCGGGTCTACGCGACGATCGCGCCGTTCGGCTTCATCATCCTGATCCTGCTGATCTCGACACCCATCCTGGGCAGGATCTTTCGCCCGTTCCAGATCCTCGTCGTCCGCCTGATTCTCGGACAGTGATGGCGGACGAAGC
Source organism: Thermoanaerobaculia bacterium (assembly GCA_035259605.1). Taxonomy (GTDB): domain Bacteria; phylum Acidobacteriota; class Thermoanaerobaculia; order UBA5066; family Gp7-AA6; genus JAWOLE01. The sequence goes on along the minus strand of DATFWF010000004.1, from coordinate 5,247 downwards.
CGGCGAGCCGAGCGCCCTTCCGCCGGTCGCGACCGAGGCGTTCTCCGGCCCGCTCGACCTGCTCCTGCACCTGATCCGCGTCAACGAAGTGTCGATCACCGACATCCCGATCGCCAGGATCACGGAGCAGTACACCGCCTACCTCGACGCGATGCAGGAGCTCGACCTCGACGTCGCGTCGGAGTACGTCGCTCTCGCCGCCGAGCTGATCTACATCAAGTCGCGGATGCTGCTTCCGCGCCCGCCCGGCGCGCCCGAGGAGGACCCGCGCCTGGATCTCGCGCGGAGGCTCCTCGAGTACGAGCGCTTCAAGCGGATGGCCGAGTCGCTGCACGAGATCGACTCGCTGAGGGCCGGGCTCTGGCCGCGCCCCGAGATGCAGCTCCCGACCGCGGGGGAAAGCGTGACCCTCGAGGTTTCTCTCTTCGACCTGATCGAGGGGTTCCGGCGCGTCACGGAGCGCTACAGGCTGGCGCATCCGCCGGCGATGGAGATCCGCCACCTGCGGTTCTCCGTGAGGGAGAAGATGGAGGAGCTGCTGGCGCGGCTCGACAGCGAGCGGACCCTCCCGCTCCTCGAGTTCCTGGGCACGATGCGCTACCGCGCCGAGGCCGTGACAACCTTCCTCGCCGCGCTCGAGCTGATCCGCCTGGGGGTCGTCCGGGTCTTCCAGACCGCCCCCTTCTCGGAGATCCACGCGACGCGCACCGAGATCGCGTTCTCCGCCGAGCAGGTGCGCGATACTTACCGGTAGCGCATGACCGAAGAGCTGACGAAGCCGATCCCGGAGGCGCCCGAGACGCCCGAGCCGCCGCGCCCGAAGGAGACCCGATGGACGAAGATCCGCGCGGGGGTCGAGGCGCTGCTCTTTTCCTCGCCCCGGCCGATCCCGGAGAAGGAGATCGAGGAGGCGCTCGAGGCCACACGCGAGGCGGTGTCGGAAGCGCTCGAGGCGCTGCGGCAGGATTCCGAGGCCGCGGACCGGGGCATCCGGCTCGAGCTCGTCGCCGGAGGCTGGCGCTACGTCACGCGGCCCGAGTTCGACTCGCTTCTTCGCAAGTACCACTAGGTCGCCGAGAGGAGCCGGCTGTCGCTCGCCGCGCTCGAGACGCTTTCGATCATCGCGTACCGTCAGCCGATCACGCTCCCCGAGATCCAGGAGATCCGCGGCGTGAATTCCGCGAGCGTCGTCAACACGCTCTTCGAGAAGAAGCTCATCACCACGGCGGGGAGGAAAGAGGTCGTCGGAAGCCCGTTCCTCTACCGCACGACTCCCGACTTCCTCGTCCGCTTCGGCCTGAAGGAGCTCGACGAGCTGCCCAAGCCGGAGGAGCTCGCCGAGGACATGGCGGCCACCGTCGCCGAGCCGCTTCCACCCGAACCGCCGGCGCCCGCCTCGATGCGCATCGGCGACGACGACCTCGACGGCGAGGACCTGGAAGAGTTCGACGAGGACGACGAGGACGACGAGGACGAGGACGACAGGGGACACGCGGAGGATTGAAATCGTGCCCCCCAAATCCGAAATTCGAAATCCGAAATCCGAAATCTCGGGCGTCCGGATCCAGAAGATCCTCGCGCAGGCCGGAATGGCCTCGCGGCGAGAAGCGGAGGAGTGGATCCGCGAAGGCCGCGTGTTCGTCAACGGAAAGGCGGCGAAGCTCGGCGACCGCGCGGACCCGGAGAAGGATTCGATCCGCGTCGGCGACAAGCGCGTTCCCGCGCGGCCTTCGCGGCGGACCTACATCCTGCTCAACAAGCCGAAGGGCTATGTCACGACCGTCTGGGACCCCGAGCGGCGCGACACGGTGCTCGATCTTCTTCCCGGCGGGCTCCGCCGCGGGATGAAACCGGTCGGACGGCTCGACGTCCAGACCGAGGGGCTTCTCCTTCTGACCGACGACGGCGACCTCGCGCGGGACCTGACCGACCCGGCCTCGGGCTGCACGAAGGAGTATCGCGTGAAGGTCTCCGGCCAGCCTTCCGAGAAAGAGATCGAGCGGCTGCGGCGCGGCGTGCCTCTCGACGGCCGGCGGACGCGCCCGGCGACGATCGAGCAGGTGTCGAAGACGGCAAAGGGGGAGGAGGGCAACGCCTGGTTCCGCGTCGTCCTGACGGAGGGGCGAAACCGGCAGATCCGCCGGATGTTCGAGGGCATCGGGCATCCGGTCTCGAAGCTCAAGCGGGTCGCGATCGGCCCGATCCGCGACGACGGCCTGCCTTCGGGCTCCCACCGCCGGCTCTCCGAGGGAGAGGTGGCGGCCTTGAAGGCGGCCGTTCGCTCGTCCTCCCCGAAGGAATGACCGCGCCGGTCATCGTCGCCATCGACGGACCGTCGGGGGCCGGGAAGTCCACCGTCGCCCGCACGCTGGCCAACCGCCTCGGCGTTCCCTACATCGACACCGGCGCCATGTACCGCGCGATCGGCCTCGCGGCCCGGGAGCAGGGGATCGAACTGCCAATCGAGGACGCCGCCCGGGTCGAGCGGCTGGCGGAGTCGCTTTCGATCGGCATCGAGACCGGCCCGGAGATGCGGGTCTTCGTCAACGGCCGCGACGTTACGGCCGCGATCCGCGAGCCCGAGATCTCGCGTTACGCCTCGGCCGTGTCGGCGATCCCGGGGGTCCGCAGAAAGCTTGTCGCCGAGCAGCGCCGGCTGGCCGCCGAGAGCGGGGGAGTCATGGAAGGGCGGGACATCGGCACGAAGGTCTTCCCGGAGACGCCTCACAAGTTCTTCCTGACCGCCCCCCTGGCCGTCCGGGCAGCCCGCCGGGCGGCGGAGCTCGAATCCCGCGGCACGCCGCAGGACCCGTCCCGGGTGCTCACGGAGATGGAAAAGCGGGATTTCGACGACGCCAACCGGGCGGAATCGCCCCTGACCTGCGACGAGACGTACGTCCTGGTCGATTCCGGAGACCGGGACGCCTCGGCCGTGGCCGCCGAAATCGAGCGGCGCGTGCGCGAGCGCGCTTCCCCCGGCGGTTGACTCGCGGTTCCGGTCCCAATAGGATATATTTTTGACTCTCAAATACTTAGTAGGGGGTAACCCTGGTTCATGACGGGAGAGAACGATAAGGGAGGCCGGCGAGCCGGACCAGCACAGACCGAAACCGAAGAACAGGAGTTGTCGCCGCAGGAGTACGAGCACCTGCTGGCGCAGTACGAGAACTCCTTCAAAAACCTGCAGGAAGGACAGATCATCCGGGGGCGCGTCCTTTCCGTGACGCCTTCGGAGGTCATCGTGGACATCGGGTACAAGTCCGAGGGGATCATCCCGGTGTCCGAGTTCACGGACTTCTCGGGAAACGTCCTGGTCAAGCCCGGCGACGCCGTGGACGTTCTGCTGGAGCGGACCGAGGACCAGAACGGCTACGTCGTCCTCTCCAAGGACAAGGCCGAGAAGATGAAGGTCTGGGACGAGGTCGAGAAGTCCTACCGCTCGGGCTCGACCGTCCGGGGCCGCGTCATCGACCGGATCAAGGGAGGCCTCGCCGTGGACATCGGTGTGAAGGCCTTCCTCCCCGGCTCGCTCGTGGACGTCAAGCCGATCAAGAACCTGGAGTCCCTGCGCGGCCGGGACCTCGACTTCAAGGTCATCTCGGTGGACAAGAAGCGGGGAAACATCGTCCTGTCGCGCAAGGCGGTCGTGGAGATCGAGCAGGAGGCCAAGAAGAAGGAGACGCTCCAGCTCCTCGAGGAAGGCCGCGTCCTGCGCGGGACCGTCAAGAACCTCACGGACTACGGCGCGTTCGTGGACCTCGGGGGGCTCGACGGCCTCCTCCACGTCACCGACATGTCCTGGGGTCGGGTCAATCACCCCTCGGACCTGGTGAAGGTCGGTGACGAGATCGACGTCGTCGTGCTGAAGTTCGACCGCGAGACCGAGCGCGTCTCGCTCGGGACCAAGCAGCTGACCGAGGACCCGTGGACGCACGTTCCCGACCGCTACCCGCCGGGCTCGCGCGTGACCGGCCGGGTGACGAACGTCACCGACTACGGCGCCTTCGTCGAGCTCGAAGAGGGGGTCGAGGGGCTCGTCCACGTCTCGGAGATGTCCTGGTCCAAGAAGGTCAAGAACCCGGCGAAGGTCGTCTCGCCCGGCGACACCGTCGAGGCGATCGTCTCGGACGTCAACCGCGACGCGCGGCGAATCTCGCTCTCCCTGAAGGACACGCTCCCCGACCCCTGGGAGAGCGTCCTGTCCAAGTACAAGGTCGGCGACTCGGTGTCCGGGAAGGTGCGCAACTTGACCGACTTCGGCGCGTTCGTCGAGATCGAGGAGGGCGTGGACGGCCTCGTGCACGTCTCCGACATGTCCTGGACCCGGCGCGTCAAGCACCCCTCGGAAGTCCTGAAGAAGGGGGACGACGTCCAGGCGATCATCACGTCCATCGACCAGGACAGCCGCCGGATTTCGCTCTCGATCAAGGAATTCCAGCCCAACGACTGGCAGACGTTCAAGGAGAAGCACCAGCCCGGCGACGTCGTGGACGGCACCGTGACCCGCATCGCCGACTTCGGCGTCTTCGTCCAGGTGGACGGGCTGATCGAAGGGCTCATGCACGTCTCCGAGACCGGGCTGGCGCGCGGGGAGAAGCCGCAGGATCATTTCAAGGAGGGCGATCCCGTGCGCGCCCGCATCCTGCGCATCGACGACGGAGAGATGAAGGTCGGCCTGTCGGCGCTCAACGTCGAGGCCGCGGAGGCCGGCGCCGAGTCTCCCGCCGCGGAGGCTCCGGCAGCGGCGGTGGCGGCGGCGGCGGAGGCCGAGGCCGCTCCCGAGACCGCGGCCGGCGAAGGTGAAGGCGAAGCAACGAAGAAGAAGAGGACCCGCAAGAAGAAGGACGCGGCTTCCGAGGGTTGATGGACCGAGAAGCGGAGAAAACTGCGATGACGAAGGCCGAGTTGATCGAACGGGTCGCGGTGGCGACGGACGTCACCAAGAAGCAGGCGGAGACGATCGTGGACACCGTCTTCGACGCGATCGTGAAGTCCCTCAAGGAGGGGCAGAAGATCGAGCTGCGCGGTTTCGGGTCGTTCCGACTGCGCGAGCGGGGGGCCCGGATGGGCCGCAACCCCAAGACAGGCGTCAAAGTCGCAGTGCCGGCCAAGAAGATCCCGTACTTCAAGCCGGGCAAGGAATTGAAAGAACTGATCAATCGTTGAGTCCGGGACGAGATGCCCGACGTCCTCTTCGCCCCGTGGCGCTACGAATACCTCGTGGCTGACAAGAGCGGCGGCTGCATC
>DATFWF010000003.1:0-2874 GCA_035259605.1 Thermoanaerobaculia bacterium | reverse complement strand
CCGGGCGCCTTCCGGTACTCGAGGCCCCGTGGGATGTCGTAGACCGGAGTGCCTCCCGTCAGGATGACTCCCGAGGCGAGCACCGCGCGCTCCCGAACGATCGCGCCCTCGTACACGCCGCAGTTGCCGCCGATCAGGACGTCGTCCTCGACGACCACCGGGAGCTCGCCGACCGGCTCCAGCACGCCCCCGATCTGCGCGGCCGCGGACAGGTGGACGCGCTTTCCGAGCTGCGCGCAGGACCCCACGAGAGCGTGCGAGTCGATCAGGGTCCCCTCGTCCACGTACGCCCCGACGTTGACGTACGCCGGCGGCATCAGCGTCACGCCCGGCGCGACGTAGCAGCCGTCGCGGATCGCGGTCCCGCCCGGCACCGTCCGGACCTTCGACTCCAGCCGCAGGTCTTTCACCGGAAACGTGTCCTTGTCGAAGAAGGGGAACCCCGCCTCGGTGACGACGCGCGTGAGCGTCCCGATCCGGAACCCGAGGAGGATCCCCTGCTTGACCCAGCGGTTGACCGTCCAGCGGTCCCCCCGCTTCTCCGCCGCCCGGATGGATCCCGCGTTCAACCCCGCCTTGAGCTCTTCGAAGACGGAGCGCGTCTCCTCCCTGGAGGATTTCTCCGGCGCGGCGGCGATCGCCTCGACGCGCCGGGCCAGGTCTGCGCTCAACCCCGACCGGCGCCCGACTTGCGGGGAAGGAGCTTGAAGGAGGCGAGCATCTTCTCGATGCGCTTGCGGGTCTCGTCCCGGACCGGCGCGAGAGGAAGCCGGAGCGTCTCGCCGCACTTGCGCATCAGGGTCAGCGCGCACTTGGCGGGCGCGGGGCTCGACTCCCAGAAGTTCATCTCCATCAGCGCGAGGTACTTCCTCTGGAGCTTCCGGGCCTCGTCAGAGTTCCCCTCGCGCGCGGCCTTCGCGAGCGCGGTCATCTCGCGCGGGATCTCGTTGGAGACGACCGAGATGACGCCCTTCGCCCCCATCGCGATCAGGGCGAGCGCCGTCGAGTCGTCGCCGGAGAGGACCACGAAGTCTTCCGGCAACACCGTCATCAGCCGCGCGATCTTCGCGAAGTTGCCGGACGCCTCCTTCAGGCCGACGATGTTGGGGATCTCGGCGAGCCTCAGGATCGTCTCGACGTCAAGGTCCGAGCCGGTGCGGCCCGGCACGTTGTAGACGAGGATCGGCAGCCTGGTCGCTTCCGCGAGCGCGGAGTAGTGCCGGAAGAGCCCCTCGGGGCCCGGCTTGTTGTACATCGGGGAGACCGAGAGGATCCCGTCGGCGCCCACCTCGGCCGCCTCGCGGGCCCAGAAGACCGCCTTGGCGGTGTGGTTTCCGCCGGCGCCGGCGACGACCGGCACCCGTCCCGCGGCCGCCTTGACGACCGCGGCGGTGACCGCCTTGCGCTCGTCTCCCGAGAGCGTTGCCGACTCGCCCGTCGTCCCGCACGGCACGAGGAAGTCGATGCCCCGCTCGATCTGCCAGTTGACGAACCGTTCGAGCGCCCCGAAGTCGATCCGGCCCTTATCGTCGAACGGCGTGATGAGCGCCGTCCCGCACCCTTTCCAGTCCACCCTGACGGAGCCTGCTTTCACGAGACCTCCCTCAACAATTCTCCGAATTCGTAGACGCCGGTCTTTCCCGCGATTCTCTCGCCGGCCCAGACGGCGCCCTTGGCGAAACCGGCGCGGCTGCGCGCGCGGTGAACCAGTTCGATCTCGTCCTCCGGAGACTCGAAGACCAGCCGGTGCGTCCCCGGGATCGTTCCCGCGCGCACGCTGGTGATCGGGAGCGGCTTGCCCGTCTCCATATCGTAGATCGTCCCGACGGTGCGCGCGGTCCCCGACGGAGCGTCGCGCTTCTCGACATGGTGCTCCTCGACCATGTAAGCCGCGTAGCCCGCCGGCGAGTAGAGCCGCGCCGCCCTCGTTGCGAGCTCGAAGAAGTGCCGCACCCCGACGGAGAAGTTCGCCGCGTGAACCAGCGCGCCGCCCCCCCGGACAAAGGCCTCCGTGACGCGCGGAAGATCCCGGCTCCACCCGGTCGTGCCGCAAACGGCGCGCGAACCGCCGTGCGCCAGCGCCAGGAGGTTTGCGACCGCCGAGGCCGGCGTCGTGAACTCGAAGACGACGTCGGCCTGCGACAGCCGCTCGGGAGACAGCCCTTTCGCCTCCGGGTTCTCTTTCGAGCCGAGCCTCCACACGACGTCATGGCCGCGCGACGCCGCCGACGCCTCGATCTCCCTCCCCATCTTTCCCGTTCCGACGATGCCGATTCGCATTCCGGATCAGCGCTCTTGTCCGAGATCCTATGCCCGAATTCAGCCGAAGAATTCGCGGTGCAGGCTTCGAACGGCGTTCGGAGCGTCCTTCTCGTCCACGACGAAGGAGATGTTCCGGCGCGAGGCGCCCTGCGAAATCATCAGGATGTTGATCCCCTCGACCGCATGGAAGATCCGGCCGGCGACGCCGGGCTTGAACTTCAGGTCCTGGCCGACGAGGCAGACGATCGCGCGCCCCTCCGACACCTCGACGTCGGCCATCTCCTCGAGCGCCCGGCGGATCCCGTCGAGCCTCGAAACGTCGTCCACCGTCACCGAGACGGAGACCTCCGAGGTCGTGACCATGTCCACGGCCGTGTCGTGGCGCGCGAAGACCTCGAAGAGGGTCTTCAGGAAGCCCGAAGCCATGAGCATGCGGCCGGTCACGACGTCCACGGTCGCGATCCCCGCCTTGGAGGCGATCGAGCGGACCGCCGAGGACCCCGACGGCGCGTCGCGGCGGATCTCGGTGCCGGCGGGGCCAGGGTCGCGCGAGTTGCGGATGCGGACCGGGATCCCGTTCTCGATGGCCGGAGCGAGCGTCAGCGGGTGGAG
>DATFWF010000002.1:0-8870 GCA_035259605.1 Thermoanaerobaculia bacterium | reverse complement strand
GCCGGCGGGCAGGTCGGCCAGGGCGCGATCGAGCGTGGCTGCCAGTTCGGCGGCGGCCGCCCGTTCTTCGGGCGATGGCTCAGGGTCTTCCCGCTCGAGGAGGCGAGGGGCGGTGTCCTCACGGCGGCGGCGTCTCCTCGTCCGGTGTGTGCGCACCTGCCAGGCGGCGATGCCGAGCGTCCAGGAGAGAGCGTCGCGGGCGGGATCGAACTCGCTCGCCCGGCGAAAGATCCGCAGGAGCGCCTCCTGCGCGGCGTCGTCGGCTTCCTCCGCAGGGAGGATTCGCCGGGCGAAGCCGCGCAGGATTGGCCAGAGGCGGCGGAAGAGCGGATCGAACGCAGCGCGGTCGCCGTGCGCCAGCGCCGTCAGCTCTTCCTGGAGGGCGGAACGTCCCGCCGGACTCACGCCCGTCGGCCGGACCTCACCGGGCGCAGTCGCTCGGGACGCACGTGGTCGGGTCGCAGTGAGGGAGGCAGGCCCGGCTCTCGGCCCACGCCGTGCCCAGCGACAGGATCGCCACACCCAGGATCGCCATCCAGGTCCACTTACGCATCTCTCGTCCTCCGGTTCAAGTCCCCGGCGCCATTGCCGGCGCTTGCGGAAAGGATAGGCGCGAGGGGCGGGAAGCGTGACAGGCGGCCGGCCCCGAACCGGTCATTAGAATCCGCGGTCGGCTATGCCGGTTTCCCTCCAGGATCTGCGGAGCTTCGCCGTCGCTCGAAGCCTTTTTCCGCCCACGACGCTCAAGCTCGCGCTCGACAAGCTGGGGTTCGTGCAGGCGGATCCGATCCGGGCGCCGGCGCGGGCGCAGGACTTGATCCTCCGGCATCGGGTCGAGGGTTACCGCGCAGGGGACCTGGAGCGGCGCTACGTCGAGTTAGGCCTCGAAGAGGACTTCTTTCTCCCTTACGGGTTCGTGACGCGGCGTGTGCAGGCGCTCATGCATCCGCGGTCGGAGACGGGTGTTCCCGCCGACAACCCGGCCCCCTGGCCGGCCGAGCGGCGCCGGCGGGCGAAGCTCCTCCTCGATTTCGTCCGCAAGCGCGGAGCCGCGCATCCCCGCGAGGTGGACCGGCAGTTCGCGCACGGCACCGTCCGCAATTACTGGGGGGGCTCCTCCAACGCCACGACCCATCTTCTCGAGGCGATGCATTACCGCGGAATGCTGCGGGTTGCGCGGCGCGAGGCGGGCATCCGCGTGTACGCGGCGCTCGAGCACGGCTCGGAAGCCGCGAGTCCGAAGGAGCGTCGCGCCCGGCTCGACGCCCTGGTGGATGTTGCCGTCGGAATCTATGCGCCCCTTCCGGCCGCGAGTCTCCGGATCCTCGTGCGCGGCCTGCGCTTCGCGGTTCCGCAGTGGCGCGGGGAATTGAAGGACGCATTGGAGCGCGTGAAGGAGAGGCTCTCCCACGTCCGGGTCGTCGGCACGGACTGGTACTGGCCGGCCGGGGAGAGACCCGGGGAGGCGCCGGCGGAGAAGGTTCGCCTGCTGACGCCCTTCGATCCGGTCGTGAGAGACCGCGACCGATTCGAGCTGCTGTGGGGATGGGTCTACCGGTTCGAGGCGTACACACCGGCGAGGAAACGCAAGCTCGGCTATTACGCGCTCCCTCTGCTGTGGGAAGACCGGATCATCGGCTGGGGAAACGTCTCGGTCCAGAAGGGCAAGCTCGTTTCGAATCTCGGCTACGTCCATTCCCCGCCTCGCGGCCCCGCCTTCCGGCGCGCACTCGAGGAGGAGCTCGATCGGATGCGCACCTTCCTCGGCCTCTAGAATTCTGCCCGTGAGTCCATGGAGGACTCGGGCGTGGACGCTCGTCGCCGCAGCCGCCGTTGTCGGCTTCCTCTTCCGCCGCCCGCTGACCCTCGCGACGCTGCATCACGAGACGGCGGCGCGGCCGGCGATCGCTGAAGAGCCGGTCCAGGCGGCCGACGAGAAGAGGCCGTTCGAGCACGTGGCGCGTGGAAAACGGTACCGGATCGTGCCGCGGTTCAAGTGGGATGAATCGGCGCGGGTGATGAGCGAGGAACCGTACAGCTTCGGCGCTGCGGGAGCGTTGATCCCGATGGACTGGGTGCTCGCGTGGGGGCCGGTCGTCGCGCCGCCCTACGCGAGGCGGATTCATTACACGCAGGTCTCGCGGTTCTACATGTGGGGGACGTCGGCGACGGACCTCGACCGCGGCACGATCGTCACGCACACGGCCAACACCCACGTCATCCCCGCGACCGCGAGGCTGCGCCGCGCCGCGGCGTCGGTCCGCAAGGGAGACGACGTGCGCCTCGAGGGCTGGCTCGTGGACGTGGACGGGATCGACGATCCCTCCTTTCACTGGAAGACGAGCGTTTCCCGTTCCGACGAAGGCCCGGGCGGCTGCGAGACGGTCTATCTGACCCGCTTGACCGTCAATACCCGGGCCTACGAGTAGGTCGAGCCTCCGCGCGTCTCGTCGGTCCGCTCGCGAGCGCCTTGACGGCCGCCTCGACCTCGAAGTCCAGGACGGTCTCGCGGCGGTCCCTTGTGGCGCCGACGGCGGCGAGAAAGTCCGTCATCGTCGCGTAGAAAGGCAATGCCCAGAGGAGCTGCTCGGCATTGTCATGGCTGACATACGGTTCGAGGCGGCGAAGCACGTCGGCGGCTGGAAGGCCGCCGATCGCCGCGACGCGTTTTCCGATCAGCCCGCGGTCGGCCGAATCCACGACGTAAAGGCCCTCCTCGAAGGACCACAACATCAGCGGCAAGCGAAGAAGGGCGCCTTTCCTCATCCCGAAAGGCCAGGTCAGCGTGTGGCCATCGCCGACGGAGGCGAGCAGCCGCTGGATCTCGACGATGGCCTGCTCGTCGGTCGGGTCGCTCGTCCGCGCGACGAGAGCCGCAAGGCTCGCCTCGACGGCCGGCGCGAGACCGCATTCCTTGAATCAGGGATGGACACGCTTCAATTCGTCCCCGAGCGCGGCGAGGTCGCTCCGCCACTCTCCGGCGCGATCGTCTGCGCGGACGGGGAGGCAGACCGCGGTGAGGAGGAGAGCGGCCAGTCGGGTGCGCGCTATCTCCTAAACGGCTCCGTCGGCCGGAGGTTCCAGGGCTTTGACGATAGGATTCAGCCCCCGCGACCGGAAGGCCCGGCGCGGAATCCAGGAGGGAATCGGTCATGGCGGATTCGAAAGTCATCCTCGTCACCGGTGCGACCGGACACCAGGGAGGGGCCGTGGCCAGGGAGCTGCTGGCGCGCGGGCACCGGGTGCGCGCGATGACGCGCAAGCCCGAGGGGGACGCGGGGCGGGCGCTGGCAAAGCAGGGCGCCGAGGTGGTCGCGGGGAACCTGGACGACGAAGGCTCGATCCGAAAAGCTCTCTCGGGCGCCTGGGGCGCCTTTGCCGTTCAGAACACCTGGGAGGCTGGAGTGGAAGGAGAGGAGACCCAGGGCAAGCGCTTCGCGAAGGCGGCGAAGGATGCCGGGGTCCGGCACTTCGTTTACACGTCGGTAGCATCCGCCCACCGTCAGACCGGGATCCCGCACTTCGACAACAAGTTTCGAGTCGAGGAGACCGTGCGCGGGCTCGGATTCCCTTCCCACGTGATCCTGCGGCCGGTCTACTTCATGGAGAACTGGATCTCGCCGTGGTTCAAGCCCTCCATCGACGGCGGCAAGCTCGCCATGGCGGTCAAGCCGGGGACGGTGCTCCAACAGATCGCGGTCGCGGACATCGGCAAGTACGGGGCGTGGGCCTTCGAGAATCCCGAGAAGCTGAACCGTCGCGAGATCGACATCGCCGGCGACGCCCTGACAATTCCGCAGACGGCGAAGATCATCAGCGAGGCGAAGGGCAAGCCCGTCGAGTTCCTCCGGGTCCCCATCGAAGAAGTCCGCAAGGGGAGCGCCGACTTCGCCGCGATGCTCGAGTGGTTCGACCGGGTCGGCTACGACGCGGACATCCCCGCCACGTCCCGCGAGTCGGGTATCCGGCCGACGACGTTTCAGGATTGGGCGAGCAAGACGACCTGGTCCTAGCCGCGCGGCGCCGTCAGGCCTTCCGCTCGACGTCGTCGCGGTAGATCTCGTAGGCCTTCTGGTATTCCATGACGCGCGCCACCTCGGCGCAGAAGGCCTCGCTGTATCCCGCGCGCCGCAGCAGATGGAATCCCATCTCCATCCCGGAGGCGATGCCGCCGGCGGTCACGATCCGCCCGGCGTCCACGACCCGGGCGCGGCGGATCACGCAGGCCGGCGCGATCTTCGCCAGCCGGTCGATGGGTACCATGCCTGCGGGAGAGGCTTCCACGCGGTCCGGCTCCTTGCGGTTGGTCGCGGGCAAGCCGTCTAAGAGGCCCATCGTTCCGTAGATCCAGGAGCCGGTGCAGACGCTCGTCAGCAGCGTCCTCTTCGGAAGCGCCCGGATGAAATCGTGGAGGCGGCGGTTGTAGAGCTCCTGCCGCGTTCCGAATCCTCCCGGGACGAGGAAGGCGTCCATGGCCGGCGCGTCCAGGAACGAGTAGTTCGGCAGCACCGTGAATCCTGCCTGCGTCTGGACCGGCCTCAAGGCGTCGGCGACGAGGAACGCCTCGAGCTCGGGATCGAATCGTCTCGCGACCGAGAAGACTCCGTAAGGCGCCGCAAAGTCCACGATCTCGGCGTCCTTGAAGACATAGATGCCGAGACGGAATCCGGGGATGCGAGGGGTTTCGGGCATGACGGCCTCCGTTTCGACTCTATCGCGGGGCGCCAGGCTTTAAGAATCGCCTTAGGTGAACGAGGCCGCGGCAGTTCGATTGCTTCCGGACCACTTGAGCGGAAGCGGTCGCCTGAGCAGACCTTGGGTGTCTTCCGCGCGCAATTCGCCTCCAAATGGCGGCGCTTCTTTTTCCGCGCTGGTGATCGGGTGAACAGGAGGAAACCGTGAGCAGATTTCTTCGGATCGGAATCCCTGGCGCGCTTCTCGTTGTCTCGCTTCTCGGCACGAAAGCGTCGGCGGCGGGCGGCGGCTACGTCGAAAAGGATCTGGTGGTCAACCAGAAGGTGGGTAACGTTCCGCAACTGACCGACGCGAACGGCATCGTCCACACGGCGGATTTCTTCGATGCCAATCTCGTCAACCCGTGGGGGATCTCAGAATCGTCGTCGTCGTTTTTGTGGGTCTCCGACAACGGCAGCCACCAGTCCACCCTCTACAACTCCGCCGGCTCGCCGCAGTCGCTCGTCGTGGCCATTCCGGCACCGCCGCCGGGTGATCCGCTCGCGGCGGCCGGGGCGCCCACGGGCACCGCCTTCAACATCACCTTCGGGACCGCCACGGCGCAATTCATGATCTCGGGCTTCACGAGCGGCGGCGTCGCGACGACGCAGACCGCCCTCTTTCTCTTCGTGACCGAGGACGGGACGATCCTGGGCTGGAACCCCGGCGTCAATCCGATGGGGACTCCGATGTCGACGGCCGGCAAGCACGCGATCATCGCCGTGGACAACTCCGGAAGCGGCGCGGTCTACAAGGGAACGGCGGTCGCGACCGACAGCGGGGGAACCACCCGGCTCTATGCGACGAACTTCGCGGCGGGCAAGGTTGAGGTCTATGACGGCAACTTCAGTCCGGCGTCCGGGCTCCCGGATGATGCCTTCGTCGATCCGCAGCTTCCCAAGAACTACTCCCCGTTCAACGTCGCCGTGATCTCGGGGAAGATCTTCGTCACCTACGCGCTGAAGGAAACCGGCGGAGAGGACGACGTCTCGGGCCAGGGCCACGGCATCGTGGACACCTACGACCTTCTCGGGAACTTCCTCTCGCGGTTCGCCCAGCATGGACAGCTCGATTCGCCGTGGGGCATGGCGCTGGCGCCCTCCGGGTTCGGGGAGCTTGCCGGAATGCTCCTGATCGGCAATTTCGGCAACGGCCACATCAACGCGTTCAATCCCGTGACCGGGGAGTTCTTCGACAAACTGCGCGACGGCCACGGCCAGGCGATCGTCATCGACGGGCTGTGGGCGCTTCAGTTCGGCAATGGAGTCAACGGCGGTCACTCCGGAACGCTTTACTTCACTGCCGGTCCCAACGAAGAGGCCGACGGCCTCTTCGGCAGTCTCTCTTCAAACTGAGGACCCGGGCGCGAATCAGGCGCCCGGATCGTCTCCGGAGGGTCCGTAGATCGACGGGACCCTGGCGCCCATGGGACGCAGGTACGTCGAAAGCTGGCCGCGGTGATGGATCGCGTCGAAGAGGAATCCCCACAGCATCTCGCCGAGAGGAGCTTCCCAGTGGACCTTGCCGTCCACCTTGAAGCGAGCCGTGCGCCCCCATGCCGCGTCGTCCAACTTCGTAACCCGCTTCTCGAGTTCCCCGGCGTTGCGCTCGTAGGCTGCGGCCGCCTCTTTGACGGAGGGCTCGGGCTGCATGGAGAAGTCGATCTCTCCGTGGTCCACGATCTTGCAAGCGTCGGAAAGCTCGCTCGCCAACAACCACATCAGGCCGCCGGCAGTCGCGGATTTTTCATGGGGCCGGTAGCTCGCGCGATCCGGAGGGACCGCCTGGAGGACCCTCACGAACCGCGGCTTCTCGTCTTGGAAAACCTTCACGAAGTGCTCTCGAGTATTCATCCTGTTCTCCTCTTCGGTCCCAAACCGGGACTTTGGACCCTGGACATTAGACCTCAGACCTTCTTCTTATATCCCGGTCCGCGTAGCGCCTGGCCGGGTGTCTTTCCGGTGAGCTTGCCGTCGTCGACGACCAGCACACCGTTGACGGCGACGTAGCGGAAACCTCCGCTGTAGCGATTGGGTGTCTCGAAGGTCGCGTTCGCGCGGACGGTGGCCGGATCGAAGACCGCCAGGTCCGCCGCGAACCCCGGCTTGACGAGCCCGCGACCACGAAGACCCGCGGCCTCCGCCGGGAAGGACGTCATCTTCCGAATCGCCTCCTCGAGCCGCAGGACCTTCTCCTCGCGGACGTAGTAACCGAGGATTCGCGCCGCGGATCCCCACCCGCGCGGGTGCGAGGTTTCGTGGGAGAGAGGCCCGTCTGTCGCCTTGGCCTGCGAGTCCGTGCAGAACGCGACCAGCGGGTGCGCGAGCGCGGCGCGGACGTCCTTCTCGTCCATGATCGAGATGATGCAGGCTGCGTTGGCCCGGTCGGCGAGCACGATGTCGATGACCACGTCGCGCGGGTCCTTCTTCTCCTGCGCGGCGATCGCCGCGATCGTCTTTCCCTCGTAAGGCTTGAGCTTCGGATCGAGGACCTCGGCCACCATGACACCCTCCGCCCCTCCCGCGCCCAGCCACTGGTTCTCCCACTCGGCCGTCTCCTTCGCCATGTCGGCCTTCGCGCGCTCGCGGATCGAAGGGTCGGCCAGGCGCTTCAAGAGAGGCTCGCGTCCCCCCTCCCGCACCCAGGGAGGGAGACACGCGTCGAGGCCGTTGGAGGCCCGGTTCCACGGGTACTGGTTCGCGGCGACGTCGAGCCCCTGGGCCCGCGCGTCCTCGATCTTTTTCAGGATCTCCGGCATCCGGCCGAAGTTCGGCCGGTAGGCCGTCTTCAGGTGCCAGACCTGTGTCCGGATCTTCGCCTCCCTTGCGATCGTGAAGACTTCTTCGAGAGACGCGTCGATCCGGTTCGATTCCGAGCGCTGGTGGCTGAAGTACGCGCCGCCGTACCTCGCGGCGACCTTAGCCAGCGCGACGAGCTCATCCGTCGTCGAGTAGATGTTGGGGATGTACTGGAGCGAGGAAGAAACGCCGAGCGCGCCCTCTCGCATCGCCTGGTCCACGAGATCTTCCATCCGGCGGAGCTCCTGCGGCGTCGCCGGCCTCTTCTCGCGGCCGACGACCATGGCCCTCAAACCTCCCGATCCCACGAAGGTCCCGAGGTTGATACCCGTGCCGCGGCGCTCGAGGGCGGCGAAGTATCCGTCGAGCGTGCGCCAGTTCGGCCGAACGCCGTACTTGCGGTAGGTGTCCTCGTTCTCGGCGATCACGCGGTCGTCGAGAGGCGCGATCGAATCGCCTTCGCCGGTGACCTCGGTCGTGATGCCCTGCGTGACCTTCGACGCAGCGCGCGGGTCGACCAGGACGTTGTACTCGGACTGGCCGAGCAGATCGATGAAGCCGGGCGCAAGCACGAGCCCGGTCGCGTCGATCGTGCGCGCCGCGGACGCGGGCGCGAGCCTGCCGACGGCGGCGATCCGGCCGCCTTCGACGGCGACGTCCGCGGCGAACCAGGGCGCTCCGGTGCCGTCCACGACCCGGGCGTTGGTGAAGAGGATGTCCCAGGCGGGTTTCCTGGCGGGCTCCGGGGACGCTGCGCAGACGGCGGACGCGAGAACTGCGAGGACGACTTTTCTCATGGGCGCCAGTCTATGATCGTTTGGCTTGAGGATCGACGACGCCGCGCGGGCCATCCCGCTCCTCGAACAGCTGGTCGTGATCCCGTCGGTCACGGGGGCGGAGGGCCCGCTGCTCGACTTTCTCCAGGGGCGATCCGAAGCGCGGGGATTGACCGTCGATTCTCAGGAGGTTTCGCCGGGACGAAGAAACCTCTTCATCCATCGCGGCCGGGCGGACGTGGTCTTCATGACGCACGCGGACACGGTGCAGCCGTTCTTTCCGCCGCGAAGAAGCGGCGCGGGCCTGGCCGGCCGCGGCGCCTGCGACGCCAAGGGAAGCCTCGCCGCTCAGGCCGTGGCGCTCGAGGATCTCCTCGCGCAGGGGCTTCCCGTCGGCCTCCTCGTGCTGGTGGGCGAGGAACGGGGCTCCGACGGAGCTCTCGCCGCGAACCGCGAGCCTCGCGAGTCGCGGTACATCGTCTGCGGCGAGCCGACCGGGAATCAATTCGTCGCCGGCTCGAAGGGGTGCCTGCGAATCCGCGCCGAGACCCGCGGCGTCGCC
>DATFWF010000001.1:0-6282 GCA_035259605.1 Thermoanaerobaculia bacterium | reverse complement strand
TGGGGGTCTGCGAGAGGGTGAACCCGCCGTACCCCGTCAGGAGCGCCGGGTTGGATCCGTCGAGCTTGATGTCCTTCCTGTGGACGAGGAACATCGGGATCTGCGTCCCGTCCTTCGAGGCGTACCGGACCTGCTTGACCTCGTAGCGCTCCCCGTCGAAGGGAACGGTCTCCTTCGCCCAGACCTCGCGGGTCCCCTTCGCGACGTCGTAGCGGTAGATGGTGGTCGGCGTCACGAACGAGGTGAACGTGTAGAACGCCTCGTTCTTGCCCCACTCCCCGCGGGGGGCGCCGGCCGTCCCGATGGCAGGAAAAGAGATCTCTCCCATCGGCTTGCCCTGCGGGTCGAAGATCCGGATGCGCGACTGCACGTCCTCGAGATAGCGGACGAAGATGCGGCCGCCGATCGTCGAGACGCTCTGGATCGCCGACTTGCCGGCGGGGATGACTTCCTTCCACTTGTCCCGCGCCGGGTTCTTCAGGTCCACGGCGAGGACGCGGCCGTTGGGGGCCTGCCAGTTCGTCTCGAGGTACAGAGTGTCGCCGGCGATGTCGGTGGAGAAGCGGGCCTCGATGTCGTTGACGATCGGGACCACTGGCTGCGGCTGCGGGCCCTTCGCGGAAAGGTCGCGGACGTAGACCTCGGTCTTCGTCGCGGCCGACCCGTGCGAGACGACCAGGAGGAGCCAGCGGTTGTCGTCGGAGAGGCCTACGTTCAACCCCTTCTCCGGGCCGTACCCGTCGCCGAAGATCTTCTCGTCCTTCGAGGCGTCGGCGCCGAAGGCGTGGAAGTAGGCCCGCGGCCCCTCTTTCTCCTGGCGCGAGAAGAAGACGCCGGTCCGGTCGTTGCGGACCTGAACTCCCGAGTAGCGCGCGCGGGGGAGGACGTCGGTCAGCTCCTTTCGCGTGTCCACGTCGAGGAAGTGGACGGCGACCTCGTCCTCTCCGCCCTGCCGAACGCCGTACGCGCAGAGCGTTCCGTCGTCGATGACGTCGAGGAGCGCGACGGACGTGGTGTGATCGGCGGAGAGCGGGTGAGGATCGAGAAGGACCTCGTCCCTCCCGGAGGCGCCCTTGCGCACGTAGACGATGGGAAGGTCCTGCGAGGCGAGACGCCGCGTGAAGAAGTAGCGGCCGCCGTGCTCCCGCGGCACGCCGACGGTGTCCACCTTCAGCAGCTCCGAAGCGCGCTCCTTGAGGACCTCGCGCCCGGGATAGGCGTGGAGATACGACTCGGAGTACCGGTTCTGCTCGTCGATCCACGCGCGCGTCTCGGGCGATTTCTGGTCCTCGAGCCATCGGTACGGGTCGGCGACCTGGACAGAGCCGTACGTGTCCCGGATGTCGTCGGCCTTCGTCTTCGGCGGCTGGCGGTCGGTGGCCGGCGACGCGGCCAGCGCGCCGAGGAGCAGCGCGCCCGCCGGGATCCCGAGGAGAAACTTCGGAAGCCTTGAAAAGCTCATCTTCACGCTCCTGTCGGAAACCCGGAATTCTATTTCCTCGGGAGCGGATGTCCCACCGGCCGGGACCCCGGAGTCAGGCGTGCGGGGTCAGGGACGGGAGGGTTGGAGAGCCCGGCCGGGGCCAGGCCATGTCCCGCTCGGGAACGAGGAGGTCCTTCAAGGTGATCTTCTCGAGAACCTGGTCCACGGCGGTCTGCACCATCCTCCAGACGGAGCGGATCGAGCAGTCGGGCATGTTGGTGCAGAGCCGCTCCATCCCGGTGTGGGTCTCGCAGAAGGAGGGCTCGTAGAGCCGGCCGCCGAGCGCGGCCAGGGCCTCGCCGATGCTGATGTCGGCCGCGGGGCGCGCCAGCGTGTAGCCGCCGGACTGTCCGCGCGTGGACTGGACGAAGCCGGCCGTGCGGAGGACCCGCATCATCTTGGCGACGTTGGGCTCGCTGATCCCCTCCGAGCGCGAAAGCTCCGCGATCGTGACGCTTCCCTCCGGTCCCGCCCGCCCCACGCGAAGCAGGCATCTCAACCCGTACTCTTCCTGAGAAGACAGCTTCATCGCCGGCCCTCCGGCACTGTCGACTGTCGACTGTCGACCGTCGACTGCGCAGAAGCGGCTTTCTTCGGCCCGGCTTCGCCGCGCCTCGAAGCTCGCGCGGCAAGCCGCGCGAGACGCCCCGGAGCCGCCGCAGGCGCTATCACATCAACCCCAACTGCAGCTTGGCGGCTTCCGACATCATGCTCATGTTCCAGGGCGGATCGAAGAGGACGGTGACGTCGGCCTCCTTCACGTCCGGGAGAGTCATCAGCTTCCCCTTGATGTCCTCTTTCAGGACGTCGCCCATCCCGCAGCCCGGCGCGGTCAGCGTGAAACGCACGTCGACCTTCTTGCCGCCCTCGGGCCGGTCGGTGACCTCGCACTTGTAGACGAGGCCCAGGTCCACGATGTTGACCGGGATCTCCGGGTCGTAGCAGGTCTTCAACTGGTCCCACGCCAGATCCTCGGTGGACTTGCCGGCCGCGGCGGCCTCGGGCGAAGCCAGGATCTCTTCGCCGATCGCGTCGCCGTCCTTGCCGTCGATGCGCGCCATCGAGCCGTAGGGCGTGATGACCGTGTAGCTGCCGCCGAGCGACTGCGTGATCGCGACCGGCGTCCCTTCCGGGATCGTCAGCTTCATCCCGCTCGGGATCTCCCTCGCCTCGACCTCGCGGGTCGTCGTGACTTCCTTGTGGGCCATCGTCGCTCCTTACGCTCCTCCGCTCTCCGCGGGCGGTCCCTCGGAGAGCTCCGTGGAAACCGTCTTCCCCTCGCCGTTCAGGGCGGCCTTCAGCGTGTGCCACGGCAGCGTGGCGCACTTGATCCGGACGGGGTACTCGCGGACTCCGGAGAACACCTCGAGCTTCTCCAGGTCCGGCCCGCCGCCCGGCGTGCCGGCTCCGGTGATCAACGCGCGGAAGCGCTCGAACAGCGCCTCGGCGTCCTTCTTCGTCATTCCCTTGACTCGCTCGGTCATCATCGAAGCCGACGCGGTCGAGATCGCGCAGCCCGAGCCCTGGAACGCGACGTCCCGGACGCGATCCCCCTCGAGCGTCAGGTAGACGGTCTCGCGGTCCCCGCAGAGCGGGTTGTAGCCCTCGGCCGAGCGGTTGGCGCCCGGAAGAGGCTTGAAGTTCCTCGGCCGCTTCGAGTGGTCGAGGATGACTTCCTGGTAGAGGTCTCTCAAGTCGGTGCTCATGTTCGGAACATCTCCAGGACCTTCCCGATCCCCTTCACCAGCGCGTCCACCTCGCCGCGCGTGTTGTAGAGGCCGAAGGAGGCGCGGGTCGTCGCGGGGATCTTGAAGAAATCCATGACCGGCTGCGCGCAGTGGTGGCCCGTGCGGACCGCGATCCCCTCGCGGTCGAGGACGGTCCCGATGTCGTGCGGGTGGATTCCTTCGAGCGTGAAGGAGAGGACCGCCGCCTTGTCCTCCGCCGTGCCGATGATCGTGAGACCCGGAATCGCCGAGATCCGCTCGGTGGCATAGGAGAGCAGGTCGTCCTCGTGCGCCTCGACGGCGTCCATCCCGATCGCCGAGAGGTAGTCGATCGCGGCCGCGAGGCCGACCGCGCCGGCGATGTTGGGAGTCCCGGCCTCGAACTTGAACGGGAGGATGTTGTAGGTCGTCTTCTCGAAGGTGACGGAGCTGATCATGTCTCCGCCGCCCTGGTATGGCGGCATCGCCTCGAGGAGCTTCGCCTTCGCGTAGAGGACGCCGACTCCCGTGGGGGCGTACATCTTGTGGCCGGAGAACGTGTAGAAGTCGACGTCCAGCTCCCGCACATCCACCGGGATCCGCGGCACGGCCTGCGCGCCGTCCACGAGGACCGGGATGCCGTGCGAGTGGGCCATCTCCACGATCCGGCGGATCGGGTTGGCTGTCCCGAGAGCGTTGGAAATGTGCGAGACGGCCACGATGCGCGTCTTCTCCGACAGCAGCTTCTCGAGCTCCTCCAGCCGGATCTGTCCCCGCTCGTCGATCGGCGCGACCCGGAGCTTCGCGCCCTTCTCCTCGCAGAGGATCTGCCAGGGCACGATGTTGGAGTGGTGCTCGAGCGCGGAGATCACGACCTCGTCTCCGCGGTGGACGTTGGCCCGGCCGTAGGTCTGGGCGACGAGGTTGATTCCCTCGGTCGTGCCGCGCACGAAGACGATCTCGCGTGCTTCGGCGGCGTTGATGAACGCGCGGGCCCGCTCCCGCGCCTTCTCGTAGGCGTCGCTCGCCTCGACGGAAAGCGCGTGGACGCCGCGATGGACGTTGGCGTAGGAGTTCTCGTAGAAGGTCTTGACGACGTCCAGGACGGCCGACGGCTTTTGCGTCGACGCCGCGTTGTCGAGATAGACGAGCGGCTTACCGTGGACGCGGCGGGAGAGGATCGGGAAATTCCGACGGATCCGCTCGACTTCGTAGCCGGTCCGGGCGGGCGCGGGAGTGGTCGGGCGCGTCGCGGTGCTCATGCGGCCTCCGTGGCTCTCACCAGCCTTCCGCCCAGGAACGCCTCGACTTCCTCCCGGACCCAGGGGACGGTCAGGCGCGAGGCGAGGTCCGCGGCGAAGCCGTAGGTCAGCATGGCCTTCGCGTCCTCCTCCCCGATGCCGCGCGCCCGCAGGTAGAAGAGAGCGTTCGCGTCGAGCTGGCCGATCGTCGAGCCGTGCTTGCACTTGACGTCGTCGGCCAGGATCTCGAGCGCCGGTGTCGAGTTGACGAGCGCCTCGCGCGAGAGGAGCAGGTTCTTGTTGGTCTGGATCGCGTCCGTCTTCTGGGCGTCCGGCCGGACGATGACCTTGCCGTGGAAGACGCCGCGCGACTTCCCGGCGAGGATTCCCTTGTAGAGCTCGCGGCTGGTGCAATGGGGTTTGGCGTGGTCGATCAGCGTGTGGTTGTCCACGTGCTGGGAGCCTTGCGTGACGAAGAGTCCGTTCAGGGCGCACTCGCATCCTTCGGCCTGGAAGAGGACGTCGATGTCGGTGCGGGCGAGGCTTCCTCCAAAGCAGAGGTTGTGCGAGTCGAACCGGCTGGCCCGTCCCTGCTCCACGGCGATCCGGTGAACGTGGAACGCCGAGACGCTCTCGCGCTGGAGCTTGGTGTGCTCCAGGATCGCCCCCTCACCGCAGGAGATCTCGGTCACGGCGTTGGTCAGCGTCGGTGCCGAGCCGTCGCTGCCGCCGCTCCCGATGTAGGTCTCGATAACCCGCGCCTGGCTCTCGGCCCCGGCGAGGATCAGGTTGCGCGGGTGAGAGACGCCCGGGCCGGCCCCGGGCACGGCGACGAAGACGATGTGGATCGGCTCCTCGAGGACCGTCCCGCGCGGGATCCGGACGAAAGCGCCGTCGCCGAAGAACGCGGTGTTGAGCGCCGTGAAGGACTGGCGGGCCCGCGACGCAATCCGTCCGAGCCGGGGCTGGACCGCGCCTTCGCCCGCGAGCGCCCGCCGCAGGCTGATCGCGGTGGCGGGACCGAAAGCGCCGCGGGAGAGCTCCGCCGAGAACGCGCCGTTGACGAAAACGAGCCGGGCCCCTTCTCCGCCGGGGATCGGGATCGCTTCGACGCGGCCGGGCTCGGCTTCTTCCGCGGGTCCAAACGGCGTCCGCACGATCGGCGCCGGGTTGGTGTACCTCCAGGCCTCGTCCTTCGCCGTGGGGAACCCCGTCTTCGCGAAGCTCGCCATGGCGTCGCGCCGCAGGGACGCGACCCAGTCGGGCTCGCCGTCGAAACGGCTCTCCGAGAACGCCGCCTGCGAGGCGGAGTAAAGATCGTCGGGCCGGGCGATCGCTTCCATCAGGACACCGCGGCGCGCGCGGAAGGAGGCTCCTTCTCGAGCCACGCGTAGCCTTTCTCCTCGAGCTCGAGCGCCAGCTCCTTGCCCCCGGAGAGCGCGATGCGTCCCTCGATCAGCACGTGGAGAAAATCCGGGACGATGTAGTTCAGGAGCCTCTGGTAGTGCGTCACGACGATCATCGAGCGCCTCGGGCTTCGAAGCTGGTTGACGCCCGAGGCGACCGTGCGCAGCGCGTCGATGTCGAGGCCCGAGTCCGTCTCGTCCAGCACCGCCAGGGTCGGATCGAGGACCGCCATCTGGAAGATCTCGTTTCTCTTCTTCTCGCCGCCCGAGAAGCCCTCGTTGACCGGGCGCTTGATGAGGTCCTGGTCGATTTCGACGAGCCTGGCCCGCTCGCGCGTGAGCTTCAGGAAATCCATCGCGTCGAGCTCCGGCTCGCCGCGATGCTTGCGGATCGCGTTGACCGCGTTCTTCAGGAAGTAGACGTTGGAGACGCCCGGGATCTCGAC